>JBKJRX010000007.1:0-2882 GCA_046593155.1 Lacunisphaera sp. | reverse complement strand
CGGAACCAGTGTGCGGCCATGATGGCAAAGCCGCCGCCGGCGAGCGCCAGCAGCAGCGACTCGGCGATCAGCGGGCGCAGCAACTGGGTGCGGGAGGCGCCCAAGGCGGCCCGCACGGCGAACTCCCGGGCGCGCGCCATCGTGCGGGCGAGGAGGAGGTTCGCGAGGTTGGAGCAGGCGATGAGCAGCACAAAGGTGGAGAGGCCGATGAGCATCGGGAGGATGGTGAGGGCGCCGCCGCCCGCGGCGGCGAGCTGGAGCGACACGAGGCGCCAGCTGCTCTCCGCATTGGCCGCGGGATGGTCGGCGGCAAGGCGCGCGCCGAAGTTGGCGACGAAAGCCGCGGCCTCCGCGCGGGGGAGGGCGGCCGCCCGCCGGCCGAGCACGCGGAGAACCGCGCCCGTGCGGTCGGTGGCCTGCGCCGGGCTCAAGGCGAGGGGGCGGAAGAGATCAATCACGCCGAGGTAGCGCCAGTCGTTGAACGACGCCGGCATCACGCCGATGACTTCGTGCGGCTCGCCGTCGATGCGGATGGTGCGGCCGATGACATCGGACCGGCCGCCGAAGCGGTTGAGCCAGGTGCGCTGGCTGAGGATGACGACGCGGTCGCGGCCGGGCACATCCTCGCCCGGGCGGAAATCACGGCCGAGTTGCGGCGGGGTGCCGAGGAGGGGAAACAGATTGACGGTGCTGCGGGCGGCGTAGGCCATCTCGGCGGGCTGGCCGGGCTCCGCCAGGCTCACGCTCGCCGGCGTATAGGCAGCCACTTCGCCGTAGCCATCCTTCGCCCGCTGCAAGTCGAGGTAATCCGCGGGCGCGAAGTGGCCTTCACGGTTCTGTGGGGTGGTGCGGTAGAAGCGGTCCAGCTGCGGGACGTCGGCAAACGGCAGGGGTCGCAGGAGGACGCCGTTGAGCATGCTGAACATCGCGGTGTTGGCCCCGATGCCGAGCCCGAGCGTGCTGATCGCAATGAAGGTGAAGCCGGGGGATTTCAGCAGGGAACGGGCGCCCAGACGCAAATCCATCACGAAATTCTCCAACCACCGCCAGCCGCGTCCTTCCCGCGCGTGTTCCTGGATGCTCGCCAGGTTGCCGAACTTGCGCCGCGCGGCGTCGCGGGCGTCCTCGGGCGACAGACCGTCGGCGATCTGGTCCGCCGTGCGCTCCTCAAGGTGGAAGCGCATTTCCTCGGTCATGTCGCGCTCGAGTTTTCCCTTGCCGAAGAGCGCGCGGAGGGGGCGGATGAAGCGATGGAGAGGATTCATGGGGTGGGGGAGAAACCTGAAACCTGAGACCTGAGGAAAGCGGTCAGGCCGACTCCATCACGAGCGCGATGATGGCGGACATGCGGTCCCAGCTTTGCTGCGCGGCCTCGAGCTGTTTGCGGCCCCCGCGGGTGAGGGTGTAATACTTCGCGCGCCGGTTGTTCTCGGTCATTTTCCACTCGGCCTCGATCCAGCCCTTTTCCTCCATGCGGTAGAGCGCCGGGTAGAGGGAGCCTTCATCCACCTGCAGCGCGCTCTTGGAAAGCTGCTCGAGCTTGAGGGTGATGCCCCAGCCGTGGAGTTCGCCGCGGCTCAGGACGCGGAGCACCAGCATGTCGAGCGTGCCCTGGAGGAGGTCTTCTTTCTTGGCCATGGCCCTTTACCTAGGACGTCTAAGGCAGAAGGCAAGCCTCTTCCTCAGAATGTCCAAGGCAAGGCCGGTGGAGGGGCGCTTCCCCTTTCCGTCAGGCAGGGCGGGACCGCCGGGCCCGCCGCGAACTTGGGGCGGCGCGCCCCACGGTCGCGCCCTGCCCAGGCCCCCCGGTCCTCCGGCCGCGAGTTCATCCGCTGATGTCAACTATTAGTTGACATCAGCAGGGCTCACGGCGGGGCAGAGCGGCCGGGGGAGGTGCGCGGAATGCTTGCGCGTTGCCCGGCGGTTTGTGGATGGCGGCACCGGGAAGTTCTCCCATGGCACGCCGGACCGCGCTGGGTTAGAGTAGGGGCGTCCCTTTCAACCCCAAACTCACAAGTCATCATGAATCCTTCCCACAAGCTGGCCGCCCTGCTGGTCAGCAGCTCGCTGGCCTTTCTCACCGGGCCCGCCTACGCGCAGACCACCGCCCCCGTCGAGGACGCCCCGCCAGCCGTCACACCCTCCTCCGATGCCCCGGTCAGCCTCACCGAAGCCACCAACTCGACGGGCCAGACCTCCCGTTCGGGCACCATGAAGGAATGGCATTTCACCGCGGTCGATACTGACAGCGACGGCTTTATTTCCCGGGCCGAGTTCATGGTCTTCATGGATTCCACCGGCGCCCGCAGCAGTGGGGGCGTGTCCAGTGACATGCCCACCAGCGGCAGCAGCGGTGCGAGCAGCGGGCAGCCCGGCCTGAGCGGAGTGGCTGCGGGCACGACTTCACGTGACAGCACGAGTGAGTTGTTCCGCCTGATCGATCAGGACAACAACGGCTTCCTCAGCGAAGCCGAGCTGACCACCCACCAGAAGAACCACCGCACGCAACGTTAACACACGACCATTTCAGGTGAGTGTGAGTGGAGAAATCCGGCTTGGCGGGCGATGAGGTGGTGGTAAGGTCGGACTCATGGTTAACGCGATGTCGGCGGTTGCGCGGGAAGCCACGCAGTGAGCACCGCTCGCCAAGCTCACCGTCGCCGACTTCGCCCGCGTGCTCCGGAACCCGAAAATAACCGGCCGGCATCCCGGCCGGGAGCTGAATATCCCGGAAGCACTACGGCATTCCGGTGGCAACTATACCGTATTTGCCCCGTGGCTGAAGTCGCCGCCCTCGCTAAACTGGTGGGGTTGCTTCCCGGTCATGTATTCCCAAACCCCATTCTTCCTCCTCCTGTTTTGCCTCGTGCTCTTCCTGCTGG
>JBKJRX010000279.1:0-4323 GCA_046593155.1 Lacunisphaera sp. | reverse complement strand
ATTTTCCCTCCGGGAGTGCGTCGAGGGGGCGCTTGACCTGCTGGCGCCCCGGGCCGCCGAAAAGCGGATCGACCTCCTTTACGAGATCGTGGATGGCACGCCCACGAACCTGAGCGGCGACCCTTCGCGCTTGCGGCAGGTGCTGGTCAACCTGCTGGGCAACGCCTTGAAGTTCACCGCCCAGGGCGAGGTGCTGCTGTCCGTGCGTCCGCAGGCGATCGAGGGCGACACGGTCGAGATGATTTTCAGCGTGAAGGACACCGGCATCGGCATCCCGCCCGAGGGGATCAGCCGGCTCTTTCAGTCCTTCAGCCAGGTGGATGCCTCCACCACGCGCCGCTTCGGGGGCACGGGTCTCGGGCTGGCCATCAGCAAGCGGCTGGCCGAGCTCATGGGCGGCCGCATGTGGGTGGAGAGCGAGGTGGGGAAGGGTTCCACTTTCAGCTTCACCGTCCGGGTGGGCGTGGTGCCCAGCAAGCCCCGCGTCTACACCGGCGGCACCAAGGCCACCATGCAGGGCCGCCGCCTGCTCATCGTCGACGACAACGCCACGAACCGCCGCATCCTGAACGACCTGACGCGCAAATGGGACATGACCGCGGTGGCCGTCGAGCACCCGGCCGAGGCGCTCGACCTGCTCCGGCGGCGCGAGACCTTCGATGCCGCCATCCTCGACATGCAGATGCCCGAAATGGACGGCGCCATGCTGGCCGCTGAGATCCGCAAGCTGCGCAAACCGGAGGAACTCCCGCTGATCCTGCTCTCGTCGCTGGGGCGGCGCGAGGAGACGGCCCATCTTTTCACCGCCAACCTCACCAAGCCGGTGAAACCCTCCCAGCTCTACGATGTGCTGGCGAAATTGTTTTGGCGGGGCGGGGAGCTCGTGCCGGAAAAGCCGGCCACCCCGGCGGGGGCGGCCCCGGCGGCAAGTTTCATGGACCGCATCCTGCTCGCCGAGGACAACGTGGTGAACCAGAAGGTCGCGCTCACCATGCTGAAAAAGCTTGGCTTCCGTGCCGATGTGGCGGCCAACGGTCTCGAGGTGATCGCCGCGGTCGAGCGGCAACCCTATGATGTCATCCTGATGGACGTGCAGATGCCGGAGATGGACGGCCTCGAGGCGTCGCGCCTGCTTGGCCAGCTGCGTCCCGACCCGGCGCAGCGCCCGTGGATCATCGCCCTCACCGCAAACGCCATGCAGGGTGACCGCGAGATGTGCCTCGCCGCCGGCATGGACGACTACATCAGCAAACCCATCAGGCGCGCCGACCTGATGTCCGCCATCGAGCGGGCGCGCACCCGCACTCGCGTCTGATCCACCCTGTTATAGGTGGTTTTAATCCGAGAAATAATTCGCCATGACCCGCTGCGCGGGCCGAAATTCCCCGATGCCTTCGCCCGCTCTCCAACTCGCCGCCCGCCGCCGCATCGGTTGGATGCCGTGGGCGGTCTTTGCGGTGCTGGCCGGCCTGACGGTGGCGACGTGGTGGCTGCTCACCGCGGAGACGGAGCGGACGGCCCGCGCGCGGTTCGACCGCCTCGCCGAACGCATCAACAACACCATCCGGCTGCGCTTCAACACGGCGGCGCATCTTTTGCATGGAGCGGCCGCCCTGCCCGAAGCCAGCCAGCAGGTCACGGCGGCTGAATGGTCGGTCTATCTCCGCCGGGCCGCCGCCCAGCTGGACAGCGGTGTCGTCGGCCTTGGCTACGTCGAGCCGGTGGACCGCGCCGACCTCGAGGCCGTGGAGCAGCGCGTGCGGGCCGAGGGGCGGCCGGACTTCACCATTGAACGCGCGGGCAACAATCCTGCGCTGTATGTGGTGTTGGCGATCGAGCCCCGTGAACGGAACACGGGTGTGCTCGGCCTCGACGTGGGCTCGGGCACGACCCGCAAAAGCGCCGCCGAAGCCGCGGCGGCCGGCAACGAAATGGTCCTCTCCCGCCGCATCCGGCTCGACTACGAGCACAAGCAGGTGCCGGGTTTCCTCCTGTTCCTGCCGGTCTACCACAAGGGGCTGCCGCTGGGCACCCCGGCGGAACGGCGGGCGGCGGTGCAGGGCTGGGTCTACGCGCCCATTCGCATCGACCACTTGATGACCGGCGTGGCGGAGGTGGCGGGCGGGCAGCTCGACTTCGAGGTGTTCGAGGGCGACGGCACCCGTTCCGAGACCCTGCTCTACGATGAGGACGGCCACCTGGCCGCCGGCCCGGCCCGGGAGATCTCCGCCCGGGATTTTTCCGCGCGGGTGTTTCATGATCTGCAGACGATGGTGATTTTCGGCCGGCAGTGGACGCTGCGCTTCAGCACCCGGCCGGAATTCGAGCGGGCTAATTTCAGCTTATTGCCCGCCGTGGTGCTGGCGGGCGGGCTGGCGATGAGCGCACTCCTCGCGGTGCTGACCTGGGCCTTGGTGCACTCGCGCCGCCGGGCGCTCAAACTCGCCGAGGACCAGATCACCGGTCTGCGCCGGGCCGAGGAGGGGTCCCGCCGGCTCGCGCTGGTGGCCAGCCGCACCGGCAACGGCGTGCTCATCACCGATACCGAGTGGCGCGTGCAGTGGATCAACGACGGTTTCACCCGGCTGTTCGGTTTCACGCTTGACGAGATCCGCGGGCGGCAGCCCGCCACCTTCATGATCGGGCCCGAGACCGATCCCCGGACGATGGAGACGATGAGCCAGGCCGTCGGCGCTGGCCGCCCTTTTAGCGGGGAAATCCTCAATTACGCCAAGGACGGCCGCAAGGTCTGGGTCGAGCTGGAGATCCAGCCGGTGCGCAACGAGCAGGGCATCCTCACCGGTTTCATGGGCCTGCAGCTCGACATCACCGGGCGCAAGCAGCAGTCCGCGCAATTGCGTGACGCCAAGGAGGCCGCCGAGCGCGCCAATGTCGCGAAGAGCCAGTTCCTCGCGATGATGAGTCACGAAATCCGCACGCCGATGAACGGCGTCATCGGCATGGCCAGCCTGCTGCTTGACTCGCCGCTGACCCCGGACCAGCGCGAATCCGCCGAGACCATCCGGCAGAGCGGCCAGGCGCTGCTCACGATCATCAACGACATTCTGGACTTCTCGAAGATCGAGTCCGGCAAGCTCGAACTGGACCACACCGAATTCAGCCTGCGTGACTGCGTTGAGGGCGCGGTGGATGTGCTCGGCCCCGCGGCGGCGGCGAAGCAGCTTGATCTGATGTGCGAGATCCCCGGCGACGCCCCGTCCGCGGTGCGGAGCGATCCCGTCCGCCTGCGGCAGGTGCTGGTCAACCTCATCGGCAATGCGGTGAAGTTCACCGAGCGGGGCGAGGTGCTCGTGAAGGTGCGGGTGCTCGCCCGGTCCGCTCCGCAGGTCGACGTGGTCTTCACCGTGTGGGACACCGGCATCGGCATCCCGGCCGAACACATGGAGAAGCTCTTCCAGCCCTTCAGCCAGGTGGATGCCTCCATGACCCGCCGCTTCGGGGGCACCGGTCTCGGGCTGGCCATCTCCCGCCGGCTCGTGGAATTGATGGGCGGGGGCATCAGTGTGGAAAGCGAGGTGGGCCGCGGTTCGAGTTTCAGCTTTGTGTTGCGCCTGCAGGAAGTGTCCACCGGGTTGACCGGGCCGGACGGCTCTTCGGACGTCCTCCAGGGGCGGCGTATTCTCATCGTCGAGGACAATGCCACCAGCCGCCGTATCCTCTCCGCCACGGTGCAGCAGTGGGGTCTGGACGCGGTGACGGTCGACTCGGCCACGCAGGCCTTGGAACAACTGGTCGGTCCGGCCCGGTTCGACGCCGCCATCATCGACCTGCAGATGCCCGAGCTCGATGGCCGCGCCCTGGCCCGGAGCATTCGCGAGTTGCCTGGTCGGGCCAGCCTGCCACTGGTGTTGTTGGCCAATCCCGGCCGGAAGGAAAATCCCGGCGGTCATTTCCGAGCGATCCTGACCAAGCCCGTGAAGCCCGCGCCGCTGTTCGATGCGCTGCTGACGATCTTCGCCAAGAAGGACGGGAGTGGGGTGCCCTCATCTCGCCCAGGCGAGTAGCCGGGAATGGAGGCGGGGTGCCCTCACCCCGCAGAGGAAACATGCACCTCCCGCACCTATCGCCGTTCAGCAAGCAACCCTTGCTCTTCGTCACTGCATGCACGGCTGGACGTCGACACCTGCTAAGCCGGACCGCGGTTCAGCATATCCTAGGGCGTGTATTCAACCCCCCTTAAATATTCGAAACCTGTCATTCTGAGACTGGACAGCAAGCCGGTGGCTGGCGTGGCACACGCCGATGAACAGACCAGGGCATTGTCATGCTGAGCGTAGCGAAGCATCCATCAGGATGGGCGCC
>JBKJRX010000180.1:0-9003 GCA_046593155.1 Lacunisphaera sp. | reverse complement strand
GACGCCGTGGAAAAGGGCGACGCCCTCCGCTACGGCGGATTCCAGGACCTGATGATCAACAAAATCGACGCTCTCACCGGCGCCGACGAACTGCTCATCTGCACCGCCTACGAGGATGACAACGGCCGCCGCTACGGTCATGTGCCGCGCAACGAGGCCATCCGCCGCGCGCTCAAACCCGTTTATTCAAAGCATCCCGGCTGGACGGAAGACATCTGCGGGGTCCGCAAATTCGCGGACCTGCCAAAGAACGCGCAGCGCTACACCGCCGCCATGGTCCGCAGCCTGATCGAGGTCGCCTACCCCGACGAACTGCCTGCCGTGCTGCCCAATCTCCGCTACCTCGGCGTCGGCCCGCTGCCCTCACAGATTATCAAGGATGTCCCAGCGACCACTGAGCTGATCAAGCTCGGCTGAGGTCAGCCGCGAAACCTGAAATCTGAGACCTGAGGGTGCCTGCTTCATGTTCGCCCCCCTTCGAGCGCTGCTTTGCCTTGGTCTGACCGTGGGGATCGCCTCGGGTAAGGAGGCGGTCGTGCTGCTGCACGGGTTGGTCCGCAGCGACCGGTCGATGACCAAGATGGCATCCGCGTTGGCCGCGGAAGGTTACGATGTCATCAATGTCGATTATCCCTCAACCAAAGCTCCCATTGAGACTCTGGCGGAGGAGACCATTGCGACCGCGTTATCCGGCCCCAAAGCAAAGCAGGCGACGCGGATTCATTTTGTGACCCATTCGCTGGGTGGGATTTTGGTCCGGCGATACCTCGGGCAGCATTCCCTCGCGCCATTGGGCCGCGTCGTGATGCTGGGGCCGCCCAACCAAGGCAGTGAGGTGGTGGACCAGCTGGGCGAAAGCTGGATTTTCTCAGCCATCAACGGGCCGGCCGGACGCCAATTGGGCACCAAGCCCGACTCCGTGCCCAATCAGCTGGGGCCGGTCGGTTTTGACCTGGGAGTGATCGCCGGCGACCGGTCGATCAACTGGATCAACAGCCTGCTCATCCCGGGTGCCGATGATGGGAAGGTCTCCGTTGAACGGACCAAGGTCGCCGGGATGAAGGCCCATCTTGTCATCCACGCGACGCATCCTTATCTCATGAAAAATTCGCGGGTGATCCGCGAAACCATCCATTTCCTGCGGGAAGGAAAGTTCCGTCCATCCCGGGAGCTCCTCAGTCCGACCAAGCCCTAACCGCGGCGCTGACCCGGGCGACATCGTCGTTGGTCAGGCCGGGGTGAAGCGGCAGCGAGAGAACCTCGGCGCAGGCCTGCTCCGTCTGCGGCAATGAGAGCGAGGCGTCGTGATAAGCCGGCTGCCGGTGGACCGGCATTGGATAAAGCACGCCGCAAATGATGTCCTGCTTTGCCAGGTGCACCTGCAGCGCATCCCGCTTCGGGGTGCGCACGACAAACTGGTGCCAGGTGTGCGTCCGGCCCGTGGCGATGACGGGCAACATGAGCGAGGCATCCTTCAGCGCCGCCAGATACAGTCCCGCGATTTCATGGCGACGCTTGTTTTCCATCTCGAGCCGGGTGAGTCGCACGCGCAGGATCGCCGACTGGATCTCGTCCAGCCGGCTGTTGCGACCGTGGAGGTCGCTCACGTAGCGCTTCCGCCAGCCATATTGGCGCAGCAGGCGCACTTTTTCCAACAAGGCGGTGTCCCGACCCGTCACCGCGCCGGCGTCGCCGAGCGCCCCGAGGTTTTTGGTCGGATAGAAGCTGAACGAGGCGAGCTGACCCCAGGTGCCGGCCATTTTTCCACCCACCAGCGAGCCGTGCGCCTGGGCGCAGTCTTCCAGGACGAACAAGTTGTGGCGTGTGGCGAGTTCCATCAGGTGCGGCATATCGGCCGCCTGCCCGTAAAGATGCACCGGCACGACCGCCTTGATCTTCGGGTCGCGCAGCTTGGTGAGCATCGTCTCCAGCGCGGCCAGATCCATCAGCATCGTGGCGGGTTCGATATCCACGAACACCGGCCTGGCGCCCGTGGCGACGATGGCTGAAACCGTCGCGGTGACCGTGTTGGCCACCGTCACGACCTTGTCACCCGGACCGATCCCGGCGGCGAGCAACGCCAGCTCGATGGCGTCGGTGCCGTTGGCCACGCCCACGGTGCCGCCGGTGCCAAACCAGGCACTGAATTCTTTTTCAAAAGCATCCAGCTCCGGCCCGAGGATATAATGGCCGCTGAGCATCACGCGTCTGACGGCCGCATCGATATCGGCCTGGGCGGCGAGGTAGGAGGCTTTGGGGTCGGCAGGAAGGATTTTGTTCACAGGAAAGGCGAAACCTGAAATTTGAGAACTGAGACCTGAAGATCGAACCAATTATCAGCGGCCACGTCTGGCCGTGACGATTGAAGAGAAATCTGAAACTTGAAAGCTGAAACCTGAAGGTGCCGGCATTCCCCGATTTCAGGTTTCAGGTCTCAGCTTTCAGGTCTCCGTCTTTAGAAGTCCTGGAGTTTCCCTTCGCCGGCGCCGCGGCCGGGCTCGATCCGCTCGAGCACCTCGCCCAGCAGGTAGATCGAACCGGTGACCACAATCGTGTCACCCGGCCCGCCCACCGTGCAGGTGCGGGCATCGGGGAATATGCTTTCAAGTGTGCCGCGGTGCACCCCGGCGCGTTTCCCTTCCGGCACCAAGGCGACCAGTTCCTCAAAGCTGCTCGCCCGCGCCTGGTGCGGCGTGACCAGATGAACCTCCTGCGCATACCGGCATACCACGTCAAGCAACGCCCGGGCGCGAAACTCGCCCAAGGCCGCGGCCACGATGACCGGCTTGCGCCCGGTGGCCGCGATGAGCTTCAGCAAATTCTGCTCCAGCACCGCCGCGCCCTCGGGATTGTGCGAGGCGTCGAGGATCAGCGGCCGGCCGCCGAGCGTCGTGGTCTGCCAGCGGCCCGGCCAGTTCACCTGCCTCAAGCCGAGTGTGATGTGCGACTCAGAAGGTGGCACCCGGCCTCCGGACGGGTTCTCAGCGCGTCCGGAGGCCACGCTCCACCTTTCAGCAAACACCCGCGCCGCCACCGCGGCCGTGGCCGCGTTCCACCGCTGATAGTCTCCTTCCAGATTGGTGGCGGGATATCCGCCGAGTTCCTCGCCGAAGGCCTCCCGCACGGAATGCACGGGCGCGCCAAGGCCGGCCGCCACCTCCCGCACCACGCGCTCCGCCTCGGGCGGCAACCGCCCGATGACGACCGGCCGGCCCGGCTTGATGATGCCGGCCTTCTCGCGGGCAATCTGCCCGATCGTGCCCCCAAGTTCGGCGATATGATCGAGCCCGATGGAAGTGATGACCGTGATTTCCGGTTGCACGACATTGGTTGCATCGAGCCGGCCCCCCAGGCCCACCTCGACAATGGCGATATCCACCTGCTTGCGCTGGAACTGCAGGAAGGCCATCGCCGTCATGAACTCGAAGAAGGTCGCATGTTCGTCGGCGGCGTCCGCGGCCGCCTGCGTCGCCACCGGGCGGAGTTCGTTCACATAGGTGATGATTTCCGACTCGGTGAGCAGCTGGCGGTCAACCTGCACCCGCTCACCCAGCTTGACGAGATGCGGAGACGTATAAAGCCCGGTGCGCCAGCCCGCCGCGCGCAGGATCGCGTCCAGCATGGCGGAGACCGAGCCCTTGCCGTTGGTGCCGGCGACATGGATCACCGGGTAACTCCGCTCGGGATGACCCAGCGCCCCGGCCAGCCGCCGCATCCGGTCGATACCGAACTTCACCCCGCCCGCTTTCAACGCGTAGAGGTATTCGGTGACTGCTTGGTAATCGGAAAAGGGTTTAGTCACGGATTTCACGGATGGGCACGGATCAAGGCAGTTTTTAAACCACTAATGAGCCACTAGGGAGTGTCTTCAAACCCGGTCTGTCATTCTGAACGCAGTGAGGAATCCATCAAAACTTAGTCCGCCTCCCCTCAGAAGCGAGTATCCAACTGAATTCTTCGCTACGCTCAGAATGACAGGTTTCGAATATTTAAGGGGTTTGAAGACACTCCCTAATCCGAATTAGTGAGAAATTAGTGTGGATTAGTGGTGACTCCGCTCGGCTCAGCCGGCTGTTACCGTCGAGGGAAACGGCGCGGCCGTCGCCACCTTGTGCGCTTCGTATTTGTGCACGTGCAGGGCCTGCAGCAGGCTGGTCAGCCGATCCTTCATTTCGAGACGGCTGACAATTTGGTCGACCAGCCCGTGCTTGAGGAGAAATTCCGCGGTCTGAAAACCGGCCGGTAGCGTCTGCTTGGTCGTTTCCTTGATGACCCGGGCGCCGGCAAAGCCGATGAGCGCGGCGGGTTCGGCCAGAATAACATCACCCAAGGTCGCGAAACTGGCGGTCACGCCGCCCGTCGTCGGATAAGTGAGGATGGAAACGAAGGGCAGCTTCGCCTCGGCGAGCCGGCCGAGGGCGGCGCTGGTCTTGGCCATCTGCATCAGGCTGAAGATGCCTTCCTGCATGCGGGCGCCGCCGGACGAACTGACGATGATGCAGGGGGTCTTCCTTTTCTGGGCGCGCTCTATGGCGCGCGTGATTTTCTCGCCGACGGCCGCGCCCATCGCCCCGCCGCAGAAACGGAAATCCATCACGGCCAGCGAGACGGCGATGCCGTTGATTTTCGCGGTGCCGCAAATGACCGCCTCCGGCAGGCCGCTCTCCTTCTCATAGCGCTTGAGGCGGTCGGGATACGGCGTCGAGTCCACGAACTTCAGCGGGTCGGCCGATTTCACATTGACATCGAACTCCTCAAAGGTGCCCGCATCGACCATGCCCTTGATGCGCTCACGGCAACCGATCGGGAAATGATAGCCGCTCTTCGGGACAACCATCAGGTTGGCCTCGAGATCCTTGTTGAAGACGATTTCCCCGGAAAGGGGACACTTGGTCCAGAGACCCTCGGTGTTGACCTTCTTCTTGGTGTGCTTGGTGCTGCTGACCTTGGCGGACGGCAGTTTGGGTTTCGCGAAATGTGTCATGGTTTAGCCGTGCCCTAAAGTGACGACGTCGAGGTTCAGCGCCCCACCCCGGCGGAGAACCGCGGCGCAGGCATTGAGAGTGGAACCGGTTGTAAAAACATCATCGACCAGCACGTAACGTTGGGTCGGATTAATGGTGGCCCCCGAAGCCAAAGCAAAGGCATTTTTCAGGTTCTTCGCACGGGCCTCCCGATCGTAATGCGTTTGCGATTCTGTATGCACCACCCGGCGGAGCAGATCTTCGACCCGCGCCTGTCCGTCAACCGCCTGCACGGCACACTCGGCCAGCAAACGGCTCTGGTTGTAGCGGCGTTTGTGCAGTTTTTTGGGGTGCAACGGCACCGGCACCAGCACCGCCCCACGTAAATAGTCCATGTAGCCCGGCGCCCCGGCCATAATGACCGCAATGTCCTCCAAAACCTGCAACCCGTGATGATACTTGAACGAGTGCACCAGCGAACGGCCTGGGCCTTTCAACAGGATGGCCGTCTTCCCCTGGCCGAATTTCGGTTCAAGGGTTTCGCAATGCAGACACAAGCGGTTGACCTCGGTCTCACCATAATACGGATGCCCGCAGCAATTACAGTGTGGCGGCTTCACGACGAAGAGCTGCCGCTCACACGCCGGACAGAGGTGCCGCAGCCTCCCCTCCTCCACCACCCCGCCGCAATGCACACAACTCCGCGGAAAGACCACGTCAAGTTTGTCACGCCAGAGTTGGGAGAGGACGGACCGCACCGTCGCAGCTAACCACTAATGGCCACTAAGGCCGCACTAATGAAATGACCTTAAAATCGGGCCTTCCTGAATCCTGATTAGTGCCCGATTGGTGAAGATCAGGGAGTGTCTTCAAACCCGGTCTGTCATTCTGAACGCAGTGAAGAATCCATCAGGACTTGGCTTGAATATTTCACACTCAGCAATGCCCGGAACTACACACCCCGTCGCTGTGCGCCACCCCTCTTGATCCGGACTCATGCAGTCGGCGGTGGGCCAGCGAGCTCGCTCGCGCTCTTTGGGCGCCCGCGAGCGGGCTGCCTACCGGGGCACTTTTTAGTTTCGAGATTGCCGAGTGGAATCGCGGCGAACTGCCTGATCCCGGCTTGATAGAGGGGATTCGATTCCCGCAGCCGGAGTCCCCTCGAGGAAGAGGGGCTTGGCGGCCCTAGGCTCGGCGACGGCTGCTGCCCGCCAGGGCGGGGTGTGAAGGATTCTTAACGGAGTAGTGCTAACCCTCCAGTAGGGCCGGTCTCCGACCAGTCCAAGCCCGCGCGGAGCGCGGGCTCCACCCTTTCAGATCTCAGGTCTCAAGTTTCTTTGCCGGGCGACTGGCCCGGACAAACACCGGGTTGGTAGCAACCAACAACGGCGAGGTCTCTGTATTTCAGGGCTTCTTGAACAGGTCCTTGATCGCTTCGCCCGTCTTCTTCGCGGCGTCCGTGGTTTTCTCAAACGAGTTCGCCCCCGCGGTCCCGCCGACTTTGAGGAGCGCACTGCCCGTGCCGGCCACGATACTGCCCAGCACATTGCGCATGATGGCGCCGGACAGCTGTTGGGCGGTGATCCCGCCCTCCTTGACGCCGAGGTCGTCCATGCTGATGGGCGGCAGCGGCACCGGCAGCGCCGCGGCTCCGATGCCGAGCGTGGCCATGCCGTTGGTCAGGCGGAATTTCTTCACGATGAACTTGCGCTCCTTGCCGTCCTTGCCGATTGCCTTCTCACCCTTGCCCATGGACTCCTCGATGTTTTTCAAGAGGTCCTTGATGTTGCTCGAGATCAGCTTCGTCTCGTAGTTGAACACCGGCTGGTCAATCGTGAGTTCGTTGATCATGATGGAGTCGCCGAAGACCGAGAAAGGCGCCATGTCGAGGCGCACGGTGCCGAGGCGGAAGGCGTCGCCCTCGGACCAGCCCTTGGGATTGCCGACCACCAGGCCGGAAAGCGTGCCGGTGCCGGTCAGGGGTGAGAGTTTGGCCGAGGCGAGTTCGACCCTCGTCTGGGTGAGTTTCGGGCCGACGTTGTTGACGCCGGCCTTCACGACAGAGCCCAAGGCATAAGCCACGACAAAATAGCCGGCCAGGAGGATGACCACCAGCCCCAGCGCAGAAACCTTCAGAAATGTTTTCATAGAGTGATGGACCGCGTAAAAGAGCGACAGGTTCGCGTTTCTTGGCCGCGAAAATGCACAAACGGCGCAAAAGGAAACCATCCAGCCATAATCAGGGCTAACCGGACTTCATTTTGCGTTTTTTTGCGCCTTTTTTGCGGCAATTCAAGTTCGAACCTCAGCTTCTTCGCTTCTTCGTGCAATCCCCTGCCTTGGTTTGCACTTGTCACGCCCCGCCCCCTCTCTGTATCTGCCTTATCGTTCTCGTTCTCCTAATCCTACTCGTTCTCTCCTCGGGAAAATCCGGAGAACGAGAATGAGTAAGAGAACGATTTCCACCTGACCTCTGACTTCTGCTCCCTGTCCTCTGACATGCCCTCCAACTACACCGAAGCCAGCATCAAGACCCTCAGCTCCCTTGAGCACATCCGCCTCCGCCCGGGCATGTATATCGGCCGGCTCGGCAACGGCGCGCATGCCGAGGACGGCATCTACGTCCTGCTCAAGGAAACCATCGATAACTCCATCGACGAATTCATGATGGGCGGCGGCCGCAAGATCGAGGTCGAGCTCACCGACCGCTCCGTCAAGGTCCGCGATTACGGGCGCGGCATCCCGCTGGGCAAGCTCGTGGACTGCGTCTCCATCATCAACACCGGCGCCAAATACGACTCCGAGACCTTCCAGAAGGCCGTCGGCCTCAACGGCGTCGGCCAGAAGGCCGTCAACGCCCTCTCCCTCCACTACCGCGCCCAGGCCGTCCGCGAGGGCGAGACCAAGGTCGTCGACTTTGAGAAGGGCAGGCTCAAGTCCCAGTCCAAGGTCACGAAGACCGACGAGCGCAACGGCACGCTCATTGAGTTCACCCCCGACGAGAAGCTTTTCGGCTCCGACTTCAAGTTCCGCACCGAGTTCATCGAGGATATGCTGTGGAACTACGCCTTCCTCAACCGCGGCCTCACCCTCACGCTCAACGGCAAGCCCTTCAAATCCGAGAACGGCCTGAAGGACCTCCTCACCAAGGAGCTCAGCGGCGAACCGCTCTACCCCATCATTCACCTCGAGGGCGAGGACATCGAGATCGCCCTCACCCACGGCAAGCACTACGGCGAGGAATACTGGTCCTTCGTCAACGGCCAGCACACCACCATGGGCGGCACCCACCTCGCCGCCTTCCGCGAGGCCCTCGTCGAGACCGTCCGCAACCATTTCAAGAAGGACTTCGACGCCGCCGACGTCCGCCAGTCGATCGACGCCGCCATCGTCGTCCGCGTGCAGGAGCCCGTCTTCGAGTCGCAGACCAAGACCAAGCTTGGCTCCGCCGACGTCGGCCCCAAGGGCCCCTCGATCAAGGAATTCGTCGGCAAGTTCATGCAGCAGGCCCTCGACACCTACCTGCACAAGAACCGCGAGACCGCTGAGATCATCAAGGCCAAGATTGAGGAGAACGAGCACGAGCGCAAGGAGCTCGCCGGCATCCGCAACATCGCCCGCGAGCGCGCCAAGAAGGCCTCCCTCCACAACAAGAAGCTCCGCGACTGCCGCCTCCACCTCGGCGACCGCAACGAGCGCGCCGAGGAAAGCACGCTCTTCATCGTCGAGGGCGACTCCGCCGCCGGTTCCCTCACCGCCACGCGCGACGTCCAGACGCAGGCCGTCTTCGCCCTCAAGGGCAAGCCGCTCAACACCTACGGCCTGACCAAGAAGGTCATCTACGAGAACGAGGAATTCCACCTCCTGCAGGCGGCCCTCAACATCGAGGACGGCCTCGACGGCCTCCGCTACAACCGGATCGTCATCGCCACCGACGCCGATGTGGACGGCATGCACATCCGCCTGCTGCTGCTCTCGTTCTTCCTCCAGTTCTTCCCCGACGTCATCCGCAACAACCACCTCTTCATCCTGCAGACGC
>JBKJRX010000051.1:0-3830 GCA_046593155.1 Lacunisphaera sp. | reverse complement strand
GCCATAGGCCCGGCGACGGCTGAAGCCCCCGAGGCATTTGATCAAGGCCGTTGTGCGGTGGAGAGCCGGCCCGCCCTCGGGCCGGTCTTCTTATCCACCGGGGCGAGGGCGCCCCGGCTCCAAATCGATCCCAGCCGGAGCACCTGTCAGCCATAGGCCCGGCGACGGCTGAAGCTCCGGGGTATTAGACCCAATGAGAATAAAATCAAACCAACCACTGCAAGCGTTGAGGATATTGATATTAAAGTTCTGAGAGGTATGATGGAGGTGGCATTAAAAGCAGGATTCTTTGGCAAATGAGACTCCTCGGCTCGGCTTGCGGCCGGGCCGAACCAAAAGCTCAGGCTGGGTTTGACCCACCCACATCGCTACCCTCTACCTGAGAAAGAACTCCAGTGGCACGTCGAGACGTCGGTCTGTGTCGATGAGCCACACGCTGCCACGTTTCACCAACCGCAACGCAAGACCGTCTTTCCCAAGCGGCACCCGGAGGTGATGCTTCGCGAGTCCTTGTCATTCACAGACGTGCTGATGCGGGCAATCGGCAAACCGCCGATGAGTTCCTGATATACATCGAGGTCGCCCATCGCCGGGGGCTTGGTCCGTCCAAACTTCACGTTGCTGGGCTGAGTGGTAAGACCTTTAAGGGTAGCGAGGTCTTGAGTGAGCGAGGCGTAGATGAATTGCAGGATTAACTGCCGGTGCAGCTGGTAAATCTGGTCGATCAGGAAGCGTGGGTCCGCCTTGCCTCCCCTGATTTCAACGATGCACAGCGCATTCTGAATCTTCTCCCACAACACCTCGTTGGCGCCGTGCTCGATCTTCTTCCGCGCCAGCTGCTCCAGTCCGCCGGCATTCTTCTGGCCTTGGATCATCCATAAGTCGTCATGTGACCAGCAGACCTTGGCAATGTCCACGTCCTCGGCTCCATAGATATGCCGAAGATATTGCGTGGCCACACTGTCCGCGTGCAACCAACCCGCTCCGCTGGTCATACCCAGCATCATCAGAATTTTGAGGAAGTTCATGCCAACAACCATGGCGCAATCATTCAGCCTGAGAATCTCCTATTTCAGCCTGATTTCAGGCAGTGCGTTGAAGAGGACCGGGCGGGGTCAGGCTGGGGTTTACCCTTTCCCCTTACGATCGATTTACGGGGAATATTCTCTGCCGCTTCGGGCTGGCTTGCTTCAATGGGATCGGGGTTGCCCGCGGCGGCTTGGGCGCGTGACGCTTGATACCCAGGCGCCGGTTCTCGGCGGTGCGGGTGATCTGGATCTCCTGCATGCGCATGAAAATCTTGAGCATCTGCTCCGGGAGCGAGTAGCGGTCGAGACCGGAACGATCCAGGGCCACCAGCAGCTCGTGCGTGGCTTCGAGCGTCGAGAGGCAGCCGGGCTCGGGCTGGCGCTTGATGAGATAGCGACTGGGTGCCGCGTTCGTGAACATGATCCGCGGCAGGCGCAGCAGATTGGGGCTCAGGCGCAGCATGGGACGGACTAGTCGCCACGTCGCATCCAACAGGAAGACGACGAGGCGGCGTGACTCGAGTTGAGAGTTGAGGGTCGAGAGTTGAGGGTCAGAAGGCTGGACAGTCGACAGATCCAGGGCGTCACGTCCTGGATAAAGCAGCACAGGATAGTTCTTCGGATCGTCGATCAGGGCCTGGACGGCCTCGTGGCCGTCGAAGGATTCGGAGATATGAAGCTCGCTGTCGGCCAGGCAGAGGTGCGTGAGCCGGCCGGTGTTCGCCTTGATCCGCTTGAATTCGTGCGGGTGCATGAGGATCACGAACTTCGTCCGCGTCCGCATGGGCGTGATCGACCCGCACCAGCAGAGTGGCTCCGGCCAAAAACACTTGTAGCACATCTTCCTCATCGATCACCGCACGATTGGGGGACGGTGAGCCCATGACCAGCCAAGACAGTCATCTACACGAAAAAGCTCACCGTTGCTGGTTGCAACCAGCCCGGTGTTTGTCCGGGCCGATCGCCCTGCAAAAAAGAGCAAGGGTGCTCACGCGAAGGCCGCGAAGAAAACCGGAGAGGCTCTTAAGTGGGCTGCCCGCTGGCGGGCGCAGCATTGGCGCGAGCGAGCTCGCTGGCCCACATCTCCCTTTCGCGACCTTCGCGTGAATATGTCTTACCCCTCAGCCGTTCGGGATATCGGGTTCGACCAGGTGGGCGAGTTGGCTAAGCGACTCCTGCCAGCCGAGGTAGCACATCTCGGCGGGAATCACCGCCGGCACGCCGGATTGCTCGATGTTCACTTCGGTGCCGCAGATCACCTTCTTTAAATTCACGGTGACCGTCATCTCGCCGGGCAGGTTCGGGTCGTCGAACACGTCCGTGTAGCAGAGCTTCTCGTTCGGCACGAGCTCGAGATATTTGCCTCCGAAACTGTGGCTGTGGCCGGTGCCGAAATTGGTGAACGACATGCGGAAGGTGCCGCCGACCTTCGCATCGAGGTGATGCACCTTGGCAAGAAATCCATAGGGCGCGATCCAACGGGCCAGGGCATCGGGTTCGAGGAAGGCACGGTAGAGCTTCTCGGGCGTTGATCGGACGACCCGGTGGAGACGGATGGTATTGGTTTGGGTGGACATGATGATGGGATTTAGGGGGTGGATGGGGTGATTTCAATGTCTCAACGAACCAGACCCCGACCGACGGACACTTGTCACAGACTTTTTTTCACCGTGGCTCTCCTCCCCTTGCCCCAACAAAAAAGGGCTGGGATCAACACAAAGCAGCCAAGCAGCAAAGGGCCGGTGATTTGCTGCTTGGCTGCTTTGTGTTTTCCTCTCGGTTCAGGATTGGCATGGGGGAATTGCCCCGGGAGAGTGCGCCCATGAACTACCGGACCAAGGCGGAGTATTTTATCCAAGGGATCACGCAGGGCTTTGTGGAAGCCCCGGAAGTGATTGCCTGGTCCGACGAAGTGGTCGTCACGGCGCCCAAACCTGAGGACTGGATGCTTGAGATTTCCAGCTGTGGCCCCGATGACCGCATGGTCATCCTGAGCCATCTCAACACCGTGAAAGGCGTGGCCGACCCGGTCGCACTCGCCGCGCTGCTGAAAGCGAAGGGCATCAGCTGATAAATCCACCCAAAGCAAAGAAGCGAAGACCTGATTAACCGGTAGTCAGCGCCAAGAATTCACTAGATTGGGTTTCTCGTGAGTAGGGTGTGTCTTCAAACCCCTTGAATATTCGAAACCTGTCATTCTGAGCGTAGCGAAGAATCCAGTTGGATACTCGCTTCCGAGGGGAGGCGGCCCATGTCCTGATGGATTCTTCACTGCGTTCAGAATGACAGACCGGGTTTGAAGACACTCCCTGGTGCAAATGAGCGGGAATTAGCGGTTAGCTGGGCTGACCTGAGCTTCTTAGTCGACACAACGCGGATAAATAGAAGGGGTTTTCCCTATATTCTATTCAACTCTGACGAGGTATAGTGTTCGCCTGTAGCGCTGATCGTGACCACGTGCGGTAACCGACTTATCAGTCCGGGTCTTTAATCCCCTCCCCCATGAAAAACTCCCTTGTTGCTCTGTTCGTTCTGGCATTTGGCCATGTCGCCGTTTCCGCTGACCATAAATTCGGGGATAAACTGGGCACGGTTCGCTTCGAAACCGGCGGCAAGCCGGTGGCCCGCGCGCATGTGATCGAGGGAGTGAAGCTGGTCCATCACATGATGTATCCCGAGGGCGACCGGGAGTTCGCGGCGGCCATCGCCGCCGATCCGGATTGTGCACTTGCTTACTGGGGCCGGGCGATGTCGTTGATTCATCCGCTCTGGCCGGACGCCCCGACCGAGGCGGAGCGGAAA
>JBKJRX010000292.1:0-2950 GCA_046593155.1 Lacunisphaera sp. | reverse complement strand
GCCCAGCTCGGCGGCGATCTTCCGCAGGTTCCGCTCGCCGGTCTTGTAGGGCATGACCGAGGTGCGGGAGATGACCTTCAGGTCGCGGATCTTCGCCAGCGCCGTGATGAGGTCGTCATGCATGCCGTCGGCGAAGAAGGCGTTGTCCGCATCCGCGCTCAGGTTGGCGAAGGGCAGCACGGCGATGGATTTGCCCGCCGGCTGTGGCGAGCGCACCGGGTCTGGGGTCTGGGATCTAGGCTCTGGGGCGGCGGGGCTGGGCGGTGCGCTCCGTCGCGCCGCTTCTTCCGTGGACTCGCGCCGGCCGGTGACAAAGAACACGACGCCTACGCTCACGGCCACCACCCCGAGCGAAATCCAGACCGCGGCGCCCGAGGCGGATTTCTTCTGTAGGGCGGGATCGCCTGATCCCGCCGCCTTGGCCTGCGCGGCCTGCCGGAATTCCGGCGGCAGCGTCGGCGGCCGGGGCAGGTCGGGTTTCAGCGCCGGTTTCTTCGGCGCTTCCAGCAGCCGTTTCACCAGCGCGACGAATTCCGGCGTCGGCGCGCCGCCGGTCAGGCGCGTCCACTGGTAGCGCATGAACTCCTCCGGCACGTCGGCGCCGGTTTCCGTCGTGCCATCGATCACGACCGGCACGATGAACGCCCGGCTGTTGCCCATGTCCTGCGTGCGGTCGATCGCGATTTTCCACTCGCGCCGGAAGTAGCCCTCGGCGCGCTCCTCGGTCTGCTGGGAGACGAGCGGGACGAACAGGGCGCACTCGCGGATCTGCCGGCGGATCTTTGCGTCCCAGGCGTCGCCGCCGTGCAATTCCGCCTGGTCGAACCACACCTCGACGCCGAAGCCGCGCAACGCCTCGGCGATGCGCCGCGCGGCGTCCGTGTCCTCACGGGCGTAACTCAGAAATACGGCTTTGGTGGCGTCGCTCATGTCAGGAACCCAATCCCCTGATTTTTAGCCACGAAAAGGCACGAGAAGGCACAAAAACAATCCGGTCTTGATCCGTGATCACTTGTCGAGCCATAGCCAGGCGACGGCTGATCCGTGTGATCCGCGGTAAAGGCATTGGTGTGGGTTCGTTCACTTGGCGTTAAAAGTTAAGCGTGCATCCGGTCCTCACAAATCCACCGGGTCCGGCAGCGTCTTGGTCCAAGTCTCATGTTGCTGCACCAGTTCCTGGAAGCGGGGATCGTGGCGGATGGGGGCAAAATCGAGGTTATGGCGCAGGCCATAACGCGATATATATCCGTTCGCCTTGAGCTCCCGCATCAGCGCCACGGCCTCGTCCGCCGAGCCCAGCTGGGCGTAGAGCGCGCTGGCCGCGGAGGTGAATTCCGACAGGCGCCGGTAGTCGCTGGTAAAGCGCTGCGCTTCCTCGCGCCATTCCTGCAGGGCGGCCAGGGCCGACTCACGATGGCCGAGGAGGATCTCCGCCCGGATGAAGGCATTCCGGACCAGCGGGGCGCGGTTGCCGCGGGCAAACTCCCGGTTCGTGTCCGCCAGGATTTCCTTAGCCCGCTGGCGGGCCTGTTTCTCTCGGCCCAGGGCGACCAGCAGCGCCGGTTCGGAGAGTTGATTCTGGTTTGCCAGTGACGCGACTGATCCGGCCGGGCTGGCCGGGCTTTCCAACAGGTCAACCACGGCGCGGGCCTCGTCCAGCCGGCCCAAGCTGACCAGCAGGATGACCCGTCTGAGACCCAGCCCGGCCTGGGTGGCGGGCATCCGGTCCAGCAGGCGCAACGCCGCTTCCGGGCCCCGCCACAGGGTTCGCAAATGAATCAGATTGGTAAAGGGCGTCGCGACGCCGGGCCCCTGGATCGCCATGGCCCGCCGGAACAACTGGTCGGCTTCCACATATTCGCCCCGCGGCAGGCAGAGGGCGACCGCATAGGCATTCGTATAATCACCGTTCTGGGGATCAAGTTGCAGGGTCTCACGGTAGAGGCGAAAAGCCTCCGCATAGTGACCGAGATCACGCGCTAGGTTTGCCTGCGCAAAGCGCAGATCCGGCTGCGCCGGTTGCAGGGTCTCCGCCCGCTCCAAGTCGCGCTGCGCCGCCGGGTAGTCATACTCCACGTTGCGGGTCCAGTTGGCGCGCATGATGAGGGCTTCCGGCAGATCCGGCTGCGCCGCGAGGGCCCGGTCGATCGCCACCCGGGTCCCCTTGACGACCTCCGGACTGCGGTCGGATTGCCCCCCATAGGAGCGGAACCGAGCCTCCGCCAGCCGCGCCCAGGCCAGGGCAAAGGCCGGGTCGAGCGCCACCGCTTGTTCGTAGAACTTGGCCGCGTCCGGGGCATTATTGGCGGAACGGACCTGGAGCGCGCGGCCCTTCAGGTAGGCATCGTAGGCCTCGGCGTTTTTCGTCAGGCCGACCGTGACGCTGGTGACGGTGCGGCGGGTGAGTTTTTCCACCACCGCGCGGGCCACCTTGTCCTGCAGGGCGAAGATGTCGCTCAATTCCTCGGTGAAGGTGCCGAGCTCCTCGCTGAAGCCGTCCGCGGCGCGCGTGAGCGAGACGCTGATGCGCACCTTGTTGCCGGACTTGCGCACGCTGCCCTCGACCAGGCGCGAGACATTGAGAACCTTCGCGATTTCCGCGGAAGACATGTTCTTGCCCTTGAAGGAAAACGCCGACGCCCGTCCCGGCACGCGCAGGTCACGCTCGCGCGCGAGGGTGTTGAGGATTTCCTCGGTGAGACCGTCGGAGAAATATTCCTGGTCCTTGTCGCCGCTGAGGTTGGCGAAGGGCAGCACGGCGACGGATTTGTCGTCGGCGGTGGGCGCGACGGCTGGCGAAAGGCTAGAGGCTTGGGGCGAGAGGTTGGCGGCCGCGGGCTTCGGCTCGCTGGCGCTCGCCGCTACGGGCGCGGGTTGGCGCAGCAGCACCACCCCGGCGACAACGCCGATCAGCACCACGCCCAACACGGCCCACATCCAGCCGGCGACG
>JBKJRX010000163.1:0-18488 GCA_046593155.1 Lacunisphaera sp. | reverse complement strand
GCGTAGTTGGCGGCCCGCGCCACGACACAGGTGGAGGAACCGCCGGTGGGCAATCCCGGAATCCGCGTCCACGCATAAAAAGGCGCACCGGCTGGCGCGCTTTGGGGAATGGCTCGTCGGGACGACTCGCCCTACCTCAAACCAGCAGCAGGGCCGGCTTTCCGCGGAGGTCCTTGAGGGCCGCGAGGAACTGGCGTAGGGGGCATTCGCCGCCGGAAAACTTGCAGCTTGGCAGGCGGACGGGGGCGGCAAAGAGTCAGGGCACATGATCGTCGGCATCGACCTGGGCACCACTTTCTCTCTCATCAGCTACGTTAACTCCGCGGGCACCCCCACGCTGATTCCCTCCCGGCGGGACGCCCAGCGTTTCCAGACCCCCTCGGTCGTGCACATCGGCGAGCGCGGGGCCATTGTGGGCGACCTGGCGGAGGAGCTGTTGCAGGAGGAGCCGGGACTGGCGGTGAGCCGTTTTGCCAAGCTCAGCATGGGGCAGCCGGGCAAGGTCGCGCTGACCGACCACCTCGGCCAGACCTACACCCCCGAGGCGATCTCCGCCTTCGTGTTGCGCAAGCTGAAGGAGGACGCCGAGGCGGCACTGAGCGAGCCGATCACCGGGGCGGTCATCACCGTGCCGGCCAATTTCAACGACGCCCAGCGCCAGGCCACGGTCAACGCCGGACGGCTGGCGGACATCCCGGTGCTGGGGCTCGTGGAGGAACCGCTGGCGGCGGCGACTTTCTTCGGCCTCAACACCCAGGGCGGTGAGCGGCTGATCTTCGTCTTCGACATCGGCGGCGGCACACTTGATGCCACGATCCTGAGCGCCACGCCCGAGGGCCTCTATGCGATCGCCACCGAGGGCGCCGACAACATCGGCGGCAAGAACTTCGACGAGCTGATCATGGGCATCGTGGCCGACCAGTTCCGCGGCCAGTTCGGCGCCGATCCGCGCCACGATCCGGAATCCGCGCAGCGTCTCCGCCTTTTCGCGACCCAGTCGAAAATCGCCCTGTCCGCCCCGGGCACCACCGTGATCAGCAAGCCGGTCATCCTCGGCGGCAAGACCCTGCGCGTTACCTTCACCCGCGCCCAGTTCGAGACGGCCGTGGAGCCCTGGCTGGAGGCCTGCCAGGAAGTGTGTGAGCGCGCCCTCAAGAGCCAGAGCCTGGCGTGGGACGACATCGATGAGCTGATCCTCACGGGCGGCTCCAGTCTCGTGCCGTGTGTGGAGCGGCGGGTGCGCGAGATGAGCGCCCTGCAGCCTGCGCGCATCCGGCGCGAGCAGCCGCACGCCTCCATCGCCTATGGGGCCGCGCTGCTGGCGGAGCAGTTCTACGGGCAGAAAAAGACCGCCGCCCCGCCGTTGAAACAGCAGGTGACGAGCAACGAACTCGGCCTGCGCGTCTTCGATCCGAAGGAGCGGAAGCCGGTCTTTCACGCCATGATTGAGAAGAACGTGCCGGTGCCGACGACGGCGAAGCAGACCTTCTACACGCAGAAGGCCGAGCAGACTTCGCTCAGCATCGAATTGCTGCAGCGCAAGGATCCTTTCACCCCGCCGGAGACGCTCGGGCAGTTCACGTTTGGACCGATCCGCCGGCCCGAGGCCCAGCATCCCGTGAGCATTGAGATGGGCTACGACGGCACGGGCCGGGTGACGGTCACGGCGGCGGACGGCCGGACCGGTGAATCCGTGGCGCGGGAGTTCTCCAAGCAGGCCGAGTCCGACCTGACGGCGATGTATGCGCAGCTGCAGAAGCTACCGGTGCGAGCGTGAAGCAGAAACATCGCCGTTGCTGGCTGCGGCCAGCCCGGTGTTTGTCCCCGGTTCTCGCTTCGCGAAACCGAGGCAAAGAAACCTGAAACCTGAGACCTGAGGATTTCAGGCAGGTGGAGCACGTTGCCCTCAACGCGCTGGCTCCGGTCCGCTGGAAGGTGCTTTAGCTGGAGGCGGGGCCATCAGCCCCGCGATGGGAGGTGGAGCGCGGCGCAGGCCGTGCGGGACTGATGGTCCCGCCTCCAATTTTGACCCGGCGAGGGGGTTAGGGTGCCAGCTGCAGCTGACTGACCTTGCCGTCGCCGCTGCAGGTGGTGCAGGTGGTTTGCCAGCGTTGGATGCCGTTGGTGCACGAATCGCAGGCGAGCTTGCCGGTGCGGTTGCAGTGGCTGCACATGATGAACTTGCCTTCGGCGTTGTAGCCCGCGATGCCATTTTTGCAGCTGGGACAATCTACTTTGGTGCTGCCCCGGCACTGAGTGCACGTCTGCTGGTGCTGGAGCTGCCCGGCGCCCTGGCAAGTGGTGCAGGTGATGGTCTCGGCGATGAGCTGGTTGAAGCTGTAGGGCAGGTTCAGTTTCGTGCCCTCCTGTCTGACCATGAATTTTGTCCGGTAGGGGCGGTAATCTTTCACCTCGAGCCGCAAGGTGTGTTCCCCCGGGGGCAGGTCCGGGAGGGTGACGGCCATTTGCCCGACAGGTTTGTCATCGACGAAGATGTTCACGTTACTCTCGGCCACGGTGATGCTGACCACCTGCGCCCGCTGGTCGAGGGCGAGGGGTGTGGTTTTGCCGGCCACCACCTCCACCTGGCCGGACACATCCTGGTAGCCTGGACGGGAAAGCCGGACGGTAACCGGGCCCGGGGGGACGGCCGGCAGCGTCGCCGGCGTGGTGCCCGTGGCGGTCCACCCGAGCGCGTTGCTGGCCTGGAACGGCACCCGGGCGGGCTGCGCGGTCAGTTGCAGGGAACCTTCCGGAAAGACGGCCTCGAGCATATTATTATCCTCATAGTAGGCGCCGATTTCCTTGACGACGTCCGGCCAGCCCACCCGGACGAAGCGCACGCTGTTTTTGCCGAGGGTAAACTCGCCGCGTTGCTCGACGCCGGCATGAAACGGTGCCACGGTGATGCCGTCCCTGATCAGGTGGGTCAGGGGCAGACCCTCCACCCGGGCGGGGGTGACGCCCTCCTGGGTTCGGCCGTAAGTGTCGGTCAGAATCCAGCGAATGCCCGAGGGCTGGGAATCGAGGCGCAGGGCCGTGGTCTCCTCGAGAAAGTAGGTGCGTTTTTTGCTAATCTCCTGGGACGCCTCCGCCAAGGCGGCGAACACTTCATCGGCGGCCGTCGCGGCCTCGTCCGACGCGCCGGCTTGGAGAAATTCCTCTGAGCGCACGCGGGCCAGTTTGGCGGGGTGACGGAGCAGGTAGCCTTTGAGCCACTTGGTGTAGGTCTCCTGGGCGGAGACCTGGGCGGAGAATTCCGCCTTTTTGACCGGCGGCGCATCTCGCAGGCTGCGCAATTCGCCCTTGAGATCGCTGGTCCGTCGCTCGGCATCCTGCAGGCCGCTCTCGAGCGCTTCCCACTCGACGCGCGCTTCGGCCAGTTTCGTGCGCAAGGAGGTCTTCAGCGCGGTGAGGCGGTCGGCCTCGGTCTTGGCCGACTGCACCGCTT
Source organism: Lacunisphaera sp. (assembly GCA_046593155.1). Taxonomy (GTDB): domain Bacteria; phylum Verrucomicrobiota; class Verrucomicrobiia; order Opitutales; family Opitutaceae; genus Lacunisphaera. The sequence continues at coordinate 15,037 of JBKJRX010000163.1, read as the reverse complement.
CGGCGGCAAGTCGGCCTTTCTCCGCGTTGTCGGCGCGGGTCTTCATCACGAACCAGCCGCCGCCGGCCAGAACCAGGACGGCGATGGCGGCGACGATCAGGAACTCCTTGCCACCCGACTTCCGTCGGGTGGGGAAACCTGAAACCTGAGACCTGAGACCTGAAGGTTCCGAACCCGGTCCGGGAGCTTCAGCGATATTTGCTGATCGCTGACTGCTGACCGCTGACTGCTTGCTTGCCACCGGCAGCGACGACGAGTCCGCGGCGAGCGTGAGGGTTTCGAAGGCGGTGGTGATGTCCGCGAGCGACTCGCGGTATTTGGCTTGGAGACCGGGCGTGGGGGCCTTGGCGATCTTGTCCTCCAGCTTGCGCCGCAATTCCAGGAAGCGCGCCTCGAGCTGTTCGGGCGTGGCATCAGCGGGAAGGTCGAGGAGTTTGGCGGCGTCGGTGGGGGACATGAGAGAGAAGGTGGGGGCGGCACGGTGCAACCTGCTCAGCGCGCGGCGAGCTGAAGCTGGCTCACCTTCCCATCGCCACTGCAGGTGTTGCAAGTGTTGGTGTGGCTGAACTGGCCGCGTCCGCTGCATGAGCTGCAGTCGACCCGGCCGCTCTGATTACAGGCGTTGCAGCCAATCCGGATGGCTGGCTGGTCGGCGAACATTTTCAGGAAATTGGCGCCGCGTCCGCTGCAGCTGCTGCAGGTGACGTTGCCCCGCCCAAAGCATGATGTGCAGCGCTCGTGTTTCGTGAAATTGCCGCGCCCGCTGCAGGGCGAGCAGGTTTGATCCTCCCGGACGACGGCGTCGTAGCTATAGGTCAGACTAACCGTGCCCGGCTCCTGTTTAACCTGCAGCGTGGTCGGGAACGCGTTCGTGTTCGGACGGGCGAACTGAAGTTTGTAACTGCCCGGGGCGAGGTCCTTGACGGTCACGGTGCCGCGGCCGACGAACTTCTCATTCACCCAGAAATTCACGTCGGCTTCCGCTTTGAGCACGAATTGTTGGGAAACCACGGCGCCACGGGCGGTGACGCTGGTGCCGGTGGCCACGGTCACTTCTTGGGCGACGTCCTTGAAGCCGGGGCGCTTGAAGGTCAGGGAGGCCTTGCCGGGGGCGACGCCATTGACGGTGGCCGGGGTGGTGCCCGTCTGGGTGCGACCGAATGCATCGACGAGGTTGAAGGCGAGATTTGCCGGGTCGGACTGGACCGCGACCGAGCCGTCCACGCTGAGCATGCTTTGTTTGCGTTGCGGCACTTCGCGGCCGAGCTGCGCGAGCGCGGACAGCAATTCCTTTAACAGGGGCTCGGCTTCGTCCGGCAAGCGGGCCGAGAGCAACTCCTCAACCTTGGCCCGGGTGATGCGGGCGGGGTGTTTTTCCAAGTGGCTGCCCAGCCATTCCAGGTAGCGTTGGGTCGCGGAGAGCCGGGCGCGCAGTTCGTTGGCAGCGCCGCCGGTGGCAGCGCGCAGGTCGCTTTTGAGTTCAGTGGCCACCCGCTCGGTGTTGCGTTCTTCCTTTTCCAGCGATTCCCAAGCGAGGCGGGTTTCGGCGAGCTGAGTGCGGAGCAGGCCGGTGAGACGGTCCAAGCGTTCGCGCTCGGCGACCTTACGATCTTCCTCGGCCTTGCGGTCGGCGGCTTCCTGCTGGCGCAGGGCTTCCGCGGCGACGCGGACGCGCTCGGCTTCGCGCTCGTTCTCAATCTTGAGTTCGGCAGCGACGCGGGCTTTCTCCTCGTTTTCCGCCTTGGTCTTGATGACCCACCAGCCGCCTGCGCCCAGCACGGCCGCTGCAAGAATGGCAACGAGGAGGAATTCTTTCCCGCCGGACTTGCGTTTGGCGGGACTGAGACCTGAAACCTGAGACTTGAGACCTGAAGGAGAATCCGGTCGACCGGCCCGTCCTTCGCGCAAGGCTTCGGAGGGCACGGCGAGCGGCGACCCTACAGGTTCAATCTTCTGCAGCATGGGCAGCGACGAGCTGTCCGCGGCGAGGGTCAGTGTTTCAAAGGCGGTGGTGATGTCCGCGAGCGACTCGCGGTATTTGGCTTGGAGACCGGGTGTGGGGGCCTTGGCGATCTTGTCCTCCAGCTTGCGCCGCAATTCCAAGAAGCGCGCCTCCAGCTGTTCCGGCGTGGCGTCGGCGGGAAGATCGAGAAGTTTGGCGGAGTCGGATGGGGACATGAATCTAGGGCTTTAGATCAAAGGTTCCGATGAAGTCAAAGTTGCCCGCCACCGGCTGGCCCAGTTTCAGCGCGGGTAGAAATGTCGAGACCGACATGCACCTGATCAGCTCCTCCGCAAAAGCCGGGTCGGTTGCGTCCACGGTCGTGTAGGCGGTGGGTTTTCCCTCTGCATCCACGGCGACCCGGACCGTGGCTTTGCCGGTTTTGATGCCCCGATTGCTTGCGGCGGTGGGGAAATAAAAGATCTCCTGTTTCTTCATCAGGGGAGGGACCGATTGCAGATGCGGAACAGCGAACCGGTTGGCGTTGGCCCGGCCGCGACCCTTCGACTGTTCGAGGTAGGCGAGCATGAGCCCCTCGGCGCACCCAGGGCGGGCCCAGAACGGCAGGTCCTTGCCTTTGAGTTCGGCCGCGGAAAGCCATTCTTCATAGAAATCCTTGAAAGCGCCAGCGATGCGGTGGTCGACGGCGCCATCGTTACGGAGGACCCCAGCCTTGGCGGCGGCGATGTCGCCGGCATCCAAGTTGGTCCAAGCCAGAAGTTCTTCGGGCCTCTGGCTGCGCTCCATGATGCGCCGCTCCCGGTCGGCATCGCCTTGCCGGCGCGCCGTGACCAAAAGGCCCGATAATTCCCAGGTCTGAAGGTCCGTGCCGGCGGTGAATCGTGAGTGCTTTTCAGCGCGGTCGAGAACCTCGATTGCGGCTTTGCGGTCGCCGATCAATTCGAGCGCTGTGGCGCGGGCGCCGAGGAGTCCCAGCTGGGTATACTCATCCTCAGGGCGAAGCAGGGTCAGCATGGCGCGGGTCTTGGCCTTGTTCCCCGCGGAGGCATAATACCAGGCGAGCCAGCCAAGATTAAAGTCCTTGGGGGCGCGTTGCGATGTAACCAGGCGCTCCAGCAGGTCGAGGCGCCCGGTGAGGTCACAGCTGCCCGCCATGTGGTTGACGAGCCCCTCGACATTGGACAGCGCGAGGAGGTCGACAGCCTGATTGTAGAGTCCCTCGTTCCACAGCAGACGGATGAGGGCGGCGAGGTTGAGCCCGGTGGAGGGTATGCCGGCCGACGCCAGCCGGTTGAAGGCTGCGACGTCGTCTTTGAGCAACGCGAGCCGCAAGGGCTCGATGACGGTCGTGACAAAGGTGTGTTGGGCCCGGCTGTTTTGGAACGAGGTCGCGGTCCTCTCGCGCAATGCCGGGGTGGCGGCGTCGGCCAAAGCTGCCTGTTCCAATTGATCGGCCTGGGCCCAAGCGCCGGATCTCAGGTAACCGGCGAAGACCGGCAGGCGACTGGCTTCGGGCGGCAGGGCGGCTTCGAGGGATTGAAAGAATTTCGTGCCGACCGCAGGGGCCAGGCGCCACGCCGTGGTCGTAAGATTGCCCACTTTGAGTTCCCGCCGCTGGGTGACGCCCAGTTGGGCCATGGCCTTGCCGGCCAGCTCCACCGCGGCGGTCGCGGCCGCGGGATCCCGATCACGGAGTTCGTGGGCGAGCGTGAGATAACCACCCAATCGTTTCACCGGGTCAGCTTCGCCCGCCAAAGCCGACTCCGCCTCCTTGAAAATCTGAAGCCAACGCTCCGGCGAGATGAGCGCGGTGCCTTGCACGCTGGTTTCCAACAGGGAGAGAAGCGTGGCGCGATCAGCCGGGGTGTGCTTTGGTAGACCAGCCAGAAAGGCTTCGACGATGGCGGGCGGATTGATCGGCACCCACGTGAAATCGACGGAGGCGTTGGGAGACTCGCTGAGATGGGTGGCCGGTAGGTGGCCGGGACGGTGCGCAACCAAGTGGGCGGTGCCTCTTACTGGGATGCGTCCGTCGGGGAGAAGGTCGGGTGTCTGTTCGGCGATCGTGATACGCGCATCGGTCGGAAGGTTTTTCACCTCGAGCGAGCGGTATTCGAAGTCCAGCGCGAGCGAGCTTGTCCGCCCGGGCGCGACGACGACAGCCTTTTTCTCGTCGACGATTGCCGGGGCCCGGTAGGTGAGCTCGTAGGTGGCAAAGGCCAGGCCCGTGACGCGTTCCGGTCCCCTGCCGCGCCGCACGCGGCCGAGCGAGTCGCGGAGCTCCCAGTTGAGGGTGGGCAGATTGGAAGCGAGGACGAACGTGCCTTCGCCATTGCGGCTGGCGGCGAGATCCTCCTGCAGGCCCTTGAGAATCCGTTGCAGCTCTTCGGCGGCGGGGGTGATGTCGCCGAGAACGCGGGCTTGGAGCAGTTCCTCAACCTTGGCCCGCGCAAGTTTGAGCGGATGTTGGAGGAGATAATCGCGCAGCCAGTTGGCGTAGCGTTGGGCGGAGTCCGCCCGGAAGGTGAGTTCGGCCACCGTTTCGGGTTTCGCGTCGCGCAGACCGCGCAGTTCCGACCGGAGTTCGCCAAGGCGTCGCTCGGCGTCGCGCTCTTCGCGCTCGGCAATCTCCCAGGCGATCTTGGCTTCGGCCAACTGCGTGCGGACCTGCGTGGCCAGCTGGTCCTGACGCGCTTTCTCAAGTTCAGCGGCGCGGGCTTTGGCTTCAGCCTGGCGGCCGGCCTCCGCTTTTTGTTCGGCGGCAACGCGCTCCTTCTCCGCGTTTTCGGTGCGGGTCTTCATGACGAACCACCCGCCGCCAACGAGGACAATGGCGGCGATGACGGCGACGAGGAGGAACTCCTTGCCGCCGGACTTCGGCCGCTTGGCGGCCGGGAGACCTGAAACCTGAGACCTGAGACCTGAATTTTCTGAACCCGGCCCGCCGGCGAGCGGCGACCCTACAGGGGAAGCGGTCCGGGGCGAGGGCGCCCCGGCTCCAGGGGATTGCTTGCTCGTGACTGGGAGCGAGGACGAGTCGGCTGCTAGCGTCAGCGTCTCGAAGGCGTTGGTGATTTCCTCGAGGCTTTCGCGATACTTCGCCTTCAGGCCGGGCGTGGGGGCCTTGGCGATCTTGTCCTCAAGCTTGGTGCGCAGCTCAAGGAAGCGCGCCTCAAGCTGTTCGGGCGTGGCGTCGGTGGAAAGGGAGAGAAGTTTGGCGGCGTCGGGAGGAGACATGGATTTGATGATTGGCGTCTGGCAGACGGGATCGCTTACGAACCGGCTTGATAATGCTGCAGTTCCTCCAGCAGTGCGGTAAGCTTCTGGATTGTCTCCTGGGGATTACTCAGAGTCCGGGCTTCCTGGACCTTCTGTCCGCGCTGGGCTTTCAGCCGCTCTCTTTCCTTCTGGAATTTCCCGTCATTGCTAACGAGGTCCCATGCTACCGCCCAGCTGTCGTCCAGCCGGACCTCCACGTGCGGCATCTGAAGCAATTCCGTGACGTATTCAGTGAGTGGCTTGATGAAACCGTGGGCATTGGCGCTGCGCGCGAGGCGGGCGGCTAGCACAAAGGAGTAGATGTGTTGGATGCTGCGCTGGTTGGGAAACATATGCCGGTTGTTCGCGATATCGAGTTCGGTGGCCTTGCGGAAGGCGGTGACCGCCGCCGATATCTCCCCTTGGCGGAGTGCGCGGCGCATCTCCATCTGGGCGAGCCCGGAATCCATCGAGGCCAGACTCATTTTCCCTGCGTTCAACGTGCGGGCGCGGTCGGCCGACCGCCGGGCTTCGTCCGCCAGGTCCATATCAGCGAGCCATTTCGCGACAATGGACAAGCCACTAACGGTGATGAGACCGGTTTTGTCCCCACTCGCCGAAGCGTATTGAACCAGATAGCCCTCGGCGCCTGCGGAGTCACCGACGGCGGCCAAGGCGACAGCCTGGCTGGTGAGGTTGATACTCTGCTCGATGGAGTCGCCGACAGGGAGAAGACCTTCCTTCGAGAGCCGGTCCTGCAGGCGAACCAAGGCGCGGGTCTCATCGACCATCCCCCGGGCAGCGGCTTGCCTGACAAGACTGCGGAGAGGGGAAGCGGGCACGGGTTGTGACCAAGGACGTGAAAGCACCGCGGAAAAAATCGTTGAAAGAAAACGACGCTCGTCGGGTCCCCGCAGCCCCCAGGCGATGCTGGAGGAGGACTCCAGAAATGATTTGTCCGAAGCGGTATCATTCAGGCGCTGCATCGAGATTTCGATGATCGCCCGGGCGAAATTCTGGTCCAGTGTCACCGCTTCGCGGAGTTCCGCGCCGGGGGCGGCCTCGATCAGCAGGACCCGCGGCGCCAGGCCGGGAGCGTCAATCTCCAGATAATGGAGGCCGGGCTCAAGCTTCCAGGTTCCGCCCGGCTCGCGGGCAACTCCCTCCACCGCGACGCGGGCGTCAGCGGGCTGCACGTTGACAGTCAAGATTGCCGGGACAAATTCCGCGCTGACCGTGGCCTCTTTTTGGCGAACGACCTCCGTCTCCAAACGAAGGTCCGGCCACCGCGGCCGGCTAAAGACGAGATTCGCCCGGCCCACTGCAACTTGGTTGAGCTGGGCGGGCGTGGTGCCTGACATGGTCAGGCCGAAGGCGTCGACCAGTTTCCAAGTCGTGTCCGGTAAATTGGATTCGATTCGCAATGAGCCCGTGACGGTGGTCGCCGCCCGGGCCTCTTCGATCTCAGCCTTCAGCCGCCCGAGGGCGGCCGCGTAGGCGTCGACCGCGGTGGCGGCTTCATTCGCCTCACCGGCTTCAAGCAACTGTTCCGTGCGCGCTCTGGCTATTTTGGCTGGGTGCGAAGGCAGCATATCCCGCAGCCAGGCGACATAGCGGTCTTGGGCACGAGTCCGGGCCGATACCAGGCGCAAGGCAGGACTTAATTCGCCCTTGGCTTCGCGCAGCAGGTCCCGCTCCTGCGTGCGCAACTCGGACAAGTCCCGGTCCGCGACTGACTCGATCCGGCCGAAGGCGTCGAAGCCAACGTTGAGCTCGGCCACCCTCACCCGTAGCTGGTTGAGCAGCCGTTCGCGTTGGTCCCGTTCGGTTTTGCTGCGTGCTTCCGCCGCGCCCCGGATCTCCTCGGCGAGGCGGTGAGCCTCAGCCGTCCGGGCGTTCTCTGCGCGGGAATTCATGACCCACCAGCCGCCGGCGGCGAGGATGAGGACGGCGATGACGGCAACGAGGAGGAACTCCTTCCCGCCGGACTTTGTCTGCTTCGCGGGCGGGAGACCTGAAACCTGAGACCTGAGACCTGAAGGAGAATCCGGTCCGCCGGCGAGCGGCGACCCTACAGGGGTAGTTGCGCGGGGTGAGGGCACCCCGCCTCCAAGGGATTGCTTGCTCGCGACAGGGAGCGAGGACGAGTCCGCGGCGAGGACGAGAGTCTCGAAGGCGGTCGTGGTCTCCTCGAGGGACTCGCGGTATTTGGCCTTCAGACCTGGGGTGGGGGCTTTGGCGATCTTGTCCTCAAGCTTGGTGCGCAGCTCAAGGAAGCGCACCTCGAGCTGTTCGGGCGTGGCGTCGGCGGGGAGATCGAGAAGTTTGGCGGCGTTAGCGGGGGACATGAATCAGTGAGAGGGATGAAGGCTCAGGGCGTGGTTTGGCTCGCGCGTCTAACAGCCTCGCGGGCATCGAAGGCTGCCTCGACCGCATCGTCCTTGGCCTGCTCGGCGGTGCGCTGGGCCCGTTCGGCCGCCTCGGCATGTTCTGTGGCGCGGGCGTGGTGTTCCGAGGTGCGGTTGACGATGTCCTCGGCAGTGGTGAGCTGCTCGCGCAACGTCGCAAGAATCTGCTGGGCCTCGGATTTGAGGGCCCTGATTTCCTCCAGTTCGCCGGCGGCTTCGGAACGTAGGCGCTCGGTTTCCCGCGCGGCGCGTTGGGCTTCATCGCGCTCACGCTGGGCGTCGCGGGCATGGTCGGCCGCGCGTTCGGCTTCGTCGCGGGCTTTATCCGCGGCGTCGGTGGCTTTATCCTCGGCGGTGGCGGCGGCCTCGCTGGCGGATTCGGCCTGGCCTCGACTTGTCGCAGCGGCGGCGGCGGCGGCGGAACTGGCGCCGGCTGCGCTGGAGGCAATATGAGATTGAGCGCTGGCCTGGGCGGCCTCGGCTTGGGCGCGGGCGGAGGCCTGCAGGGCCTGGGCTGCTTCCTGGTCGGCGCGGGCACTCGACTGCTGGGCCTGCGTGGCTTCGGCGCCGGCCTTGGTGCTGGCCTGCTCGGCGTCGGTCATCTCGGACTGGGCCTTGGTGGAGGATTGTTCGGCTTCGGTGGCCTCGGTCTGGGCCCGCTTGCTTTCCAGATCAGCTTCATCGGCCTCCGCTTTCGCGCGCGCGCTTTCCTGGGCGGCCTCATCGGCCTCGGTCTTGGCACGTTTGCTTTCGACGTCCGCCTCGTCCGCCAGGGTTTTTGCGCGCTTGCTTTCGGTGTCCGCCTCATCGGCTTCGGTTTTCGCGCGATCACTTTGCTTGGCGGCCTCGTTCGCCTCCAGTTTCGCGCGGTCGCTCTCCTTGGTGGCCTCATCGGCCTCCGCCTTGGCGCGGTCGCTTTCCTTTGTAGCTTCGTCGGCTTCGGATTTTGCGCGGGTGTTTTCCCGGGTGGCCTCATCGGCCTCGGAGCGAGCCCGGCTGGTTTCCCGGCCGGCTTCGTCCGCTTGCGCGTGCGCGGTGCCGGCGGATTTTTCGGCGTCGGTGGCGGAACTGGCGGCGCGGACGCTGGATTGCTGGGCTTCCTGGGCCTCGGCTTGGGCCCGGGTGGAGGCCTGTTCGGCTTCAGTGGCTTCGGCCTGCGCCCGGCCGCCGGCTTGGGATATTTCTGCGAGTTCGGCTTGGGCGCGCCCGGCGGCGTCATGGGCCTCCTGGGCGTCGGCGACTGCGCGCAGGCTGGCCTGATGCGCTTCCTGGGCGTCGGCGACTGCCCGGTCACTGGCGGCATTCGCGCTCTGCGCGCTGGTGCCGGCGCTCGCGGCGGCATCGGCGGCCTCCTGGGCGTCGGCGAGGGCGCGGGCGGAAGCATCGGCCGCGGTTTGGGCGGCGGTCAGAGCTTGGGCCGTGGCCTCGCCGGCGGCTGCGGCCTGCTGCTGCGCGGCGGTGGCGGCGGCCGCGGCCTGGTCGGACTGGAAGTCCGCCTGCTGGGCGGAGGTGGCGGCCTGGGACGCGGAATTTTCCGCGCTGGCCGCGGCGGTTTCGGCGCGCAGTTGGGCGGCTTCGGCCTCGGTGGCACTTTGCTGGGCGGCGGCTGCGGCGATTTCGGCTTCGGTGGGCATGGCGGTGGTTTAGATTTTACCTTGGTTGAAACGCTCGATCCACGCCGCGAGCCATTGGGCCCGGACGCGCTCGGCTTCCTTGAGGTTGGATTGCAAAGTGGTGAGCTGGCCGCCGAACTGCCGCAGGCGGGCGATCCGCTGGTCCATGGAGCGCTGCTGCTCGGTCTGGCGGCGGCGGGCTTCCTCGGTGTCGCGCTGGCGCTGCTTGTCGATCTTCTCGAAGGTCCCTTCCAGCTGCTGCTGCACGGCGCGCTGGGCCTTCTGCAGCGTGCCGCTGAGCAGGACCATCTGCTCGCGGTGGAGATCCTGCAGCACACGGCGGAGTTCGCCGAGGACGCCGTCCTGGAGTTTTTCGACCTCCTTCTCGAGGGTTAATTTCTCCCGCTTGCGGAAGCTGACGTAGGTCCACAGAAAACCGAGGACCAGCATCGGGATCATGAAGGCGGCGAGATAGGTGCGGAGACCCTGGCCGCCGCTCTGGTCGCCGGTGAGGACGACGGCGCCGCCAAGAATCGTGCCAAGGATCATCATGCCCATGATGACCTGGCGGGCGGCGTTGAAGCGGGCGCCCAGCGTGGCGCGGGGCATTTCGCCGCGGTAGCGGATCTCGGGGCGGGCGAGGCTGGAGATGTTTTCCCAGAGCGTGTTTTCGTCGGGCAATTCGATCGAGAGGGCGGGACGGGCGCCGGTGGCGGTTTCGATGGCGCGCTTCGCATCGCGGACGGAGCACTCCAGGCCTTCCGCGATCTGCCGGAGATCGGTGGCGAGCCGCTGGCGGGCGTGGGCCAGCACGGCGGCGGTCAGGCGGGCCGCGGCGGCGGGCGCGAGCGTCAGCTTGATGGTGACCTCGCCGTCGGTCTGATCGATGTCATCGACAGTGACCGAGGCACTGGCGTCGCGCAGCTGGCGGTGGGCCTCGCCGTCGGCCTGGAACGCGGCCTTGGCGTCGCGCTCGGCGGCCTTGAGCAGGCTGTCGAGTTCGTCGGTGAAGTTGGTGCGGATGGTCTCGGCGGTCTTGCGCAGTTCGGGCTGGCCATCGCGATCAGTGAGGCCCTCGCGGGCGAGGTTGAGGCGGTTGCCCAGCTGCCGCTGGACCTGCACGGTCTCCTCGGCCATGAGGGCCAGCGCCATGTCGAGCTGGCGGAGGAGGCGGGATTCGACGAGGTAGTGGCGCAGTTCGCTCTGCGGGGCGGTCAGGAGAGAGAGGCGGGTGCGGAGCAGTTCGGTGCCAAGGCGCACCAAGCCGAGGCTCAGGGTGACCTTCCAGTTTTTCCACCACTCCTCGGCCGGGCGCGCGGGCGAGACCGGGTCAGCGAGGGGCGGTTGGAGGACATTTTGCAGGCCCGTGACGTGATCGAGAACGAGTTGGATCGTGGCGCGCTGCTCGGGCGCGAAGGTGGTCTCGTTATTCCCGACCAAGAAAACCCAATCGGCCTGGTCGGCCAGGGTCGAGAGCAGGGCGGGCTTGCGCTGGAGGGCGTCGAGGCTGTGCGGCACCAGCAGGCAGAGGCCGTTGAGGTGGGCCGGGCCTTTGAGTTTTAAGCGGAGAGGTTCGAGGTTGTCCGCTTCCGTGGCTTGCAGGGCGTGCGCCTGCTCCAGCGCGGCGAGGAAGGTGCCGGCATCGTCGAACTCGCGGGAGCCGGCGCCGGTATCGAGCAGGAAACCCCGTTCCTGCAGCAGCACCTCACTGTAACCGAGCCGCGAGGGGACGACCACCTTGCAGACGTTGTAGTCCTGGCCGATGACCTCGGAGAGGAGGGCATGCAACGACTCGGGCTGCGCGGCGATGACGGCGGCGCGCACCGGCAGCGCCGGGTCGGTGGTCAGATAAGCGAGTTTTTCCTGAAAGGGTGCGATGGCACGGCCGGCTTCCAGATCCCGGGCAATGCCCAGCGCCGCTTCAGCAACGCTGTGGCGGTGTCGGCGGATTTCGGCACAAAAATCCATAGCTAGGCTGACGGGTGAGAGAGGTTAACGAGAGCGGGAGACCAGACCCGCTCCGAGTGACCGGTTGAGACAATGTTGCAAATCATGGGATGCAACGAGTAATCCTCGCGGGCGAAAGAAAAGCGCGTGAGCGTCTAAGGGAATCCCTGAGACGTAACTACGGGTTCCTGCGCAAACAAGCGCGACGGGGTGGAGCCTGCGCTCCGCGGGGGCTGGTTAAACAAACCTGCGCGAACGCAGGTTCCACCCAAGGCCTCAACACGAAGGCGCTACTTGGGGACGACTCGCCCTACCACTTACACGAGCAGCAGGGCCGGTTTCTCGAGAAGTTCCTTGAGGGCGCCGAGGTATTGAGCGCCGCCCTGCTACGCACGAGGCTTCGCAGGGTTGTCCCTCTCGTTAAATCAGCAGCAAAGCGGGTGATTCCAGCAACAGCTTCAATGCCCCGAGATACTGGGCACCGACGGCGCCCTGCCTCGCACAAGGTTACGCAGGGCTCAAAACGGCGACTAAACGAGGAGTAGGGCTGGCTTTTCCAAGAGATCTTTTAACGCACCTAGGTATTGGGCACCCACCGCGCCGTCGAAGACGCGGTGGTCGCAGCTCAGGGTCACCGTCATCGTCTGGCCGGGCACGATCGCACCGTTCTTCACGACGGGCTTGGCGACCGTGGTGCCGACGGCGAGGATGGCGGCGTTGGGCGGGTTGATGATAGCGGTGAATTTCGGGATGCCCATCATGCCGAGGTTGGAGACGCAGAAAGTGCCGCCAGTGTAGTCACCCGGAGCGAGCTTCTTTTCCTTGGCCTTTTTGCCGAGGGCCTTGGCCTCGGTGCTGATCTGGAACACGCTCTTCAGGTGGGCGTCGCGGATCACGGGGGTGATCAGGCCGTCCTCAAGCGCGACGGCAAAGGCGACATGCGCCGCGCCGTGGTGGCGGATGTGGGTGCCCTCCCAGGAACAATTGACCGCGGGCACGCGGCGCAGCGCTTCGGCGCAGGCCTTGAGCACGAAGTCGTTCACGGAAAGTTTAACGCCTTCCTTCTCGAGACCGGTGTTGAGTTGCGCGCGGATGGCGAGCAGCGGCTCGGCATCGATCTCGATGTCGAGGTAGATGTAAGGAATGGTCGTCGTGGACTCGACCATGCGCTTGGCAATGACGCCGCGCATCGTGGAGACGGGGACGGTGCGGTCCTGCTGGATCGGGCTGCCCGATGCAGAGAAACCTGAGACCTGAGACCTGAGACCTGAAGGGGCGGAAGCCGAACCGGCGGACTTGAGCTTGCTGGGGTCGGCGGGGGCGGCGAGGACGTCGGCCTTGACGATGCGGCCGTGCGGACCGGTGCCGGTGAGGCGGGAGGCGTCGATTTTTTCGTTCGCCGCGATCTTGCGGGCCAAAGGCGAGATGCGGAGGCGGCTGTCGCCGCCTTCAGAGGACGGAGGACTGACGACGGAGGACGGGGCGGAAGGAGCTGGGGCCGTTGCCGGTGCAGCGACTGGTGCAGGTTCAGCGGGCTTGGCTTCGGTCTTCGGAGCCGGGGCAGTTTCCTTTTTTTCCTCGGCTTTGGGCGCCGGCGTGGCACCAGCTGGTGCGTCCACCTTCTCACCCGGCTTGCCGACGGCGCAGAGGGGGGCGCCGATGGCGACCTGGGCGCCGGGCTGCGCGAAGATCTTGATGAGCGTGCCGGTGAAGAACGTCTCGAGCTCCATCGTCGCCTTGTCGGTCTCGACCTCGGCCAGCATGTCGCCGGCCTTGACGGCGTCGCCTTCCTTTTTGAGCCACTTGACCAGCGTGCCCACCGTCATGGTGTCGCTGAGTTTGGGCATATCGATGATGTCGGCCATTGTCTTAGAAGTTGAGAGTTGAGAGCTGAGAGCTGAGAGAGGGATTACTGATCGTTCATTTTTCAGTGTTCATTGTTCAATTTTCATCGGGGCGCTGCGCGTCGGGCAATGAACAATGAACATTGAACGATGAACGGTGAACAATGGTTTTATTTCAGCGTATCCAGCGCGGCCTGGTAGATGCGGTCGACACTGGGCAGCTGTAGTTTCTCGAGCGGCATCGAGTAGATCGCGGGGGAGTCGATCGAGGTGAGGCGCTTGACCGGGGCGTCGAGGTAGTCGAAGGCCTTGTCGGAGATGATGCACGCGACCATGGCGCCGACGGAGCAGAAGGGCTTGGACTCTTCGACGTAGAGCGCGCGGTTGGTCTTCTTGACGGAATTGAGGATGGTCTCCTCGTCAAGCGGGCGGATGGAGCGCAGGTCCACGACCTCGGCGTTGATGTTGTGTTTTTCCTTGAGGAGATCGGCGGACTTGAGGGCCATCTGGATGGCACGGCCGTGGCCGATGATGGAGAGGTCAGTGCCTTCACGCATGACCTTGGCCTTGCCGAGCGGGACGAGGTATTCGCCGTCGGGCACCTCCATGGTCTCGCCGTAGAGGATGGTATTCTCCATGAACATCACGGGATCGTTGTCGCGGATGGCCGATTTCATGAGGCCCTTGGCGTCATAGGCGTTGGAGGGGACGACGACCTTGATGCCCGGGTGGTAGGCGGCGATGGACTCGGGTGTGTGCGAATGGGTGGCGCCGACGTTGGTGCCGCCGTTGGCGGGACCGCGGAGGACGATCGGGCAGTTGATGAGACCGCCGGACATGTAGCGGATATTGGCCGCGTTGTTGAAGATCTGGTCGAAGGCGACCGTGTAGAAGCTGAAGAACATCAGCTCCATGACGGGACGCAGGCCGAGCATGGCGGCGCCAACGCCCATGCCGATGAAGCCGGCCTCGCTGATGGGCGTGTCGACGATGCGCTTGGGGCCGTATTTGGCCAGCATGCCTTCGGAGACCTTGTAGGCGCCGTTGAATTGGGCGACTTCCTCGCCCATGAGGACGACGTTGGGGTCGCGTTCGATTTCCTCGGACATGGCGTGCCGGAGGGCTTCGCGGTAGGAGATGACGGGCATGGGTGAAAAGTAGAGAGTAGCGGGTAGTGAGTAGGTGTGGTGATCGAATCGTTCTCTTTCTCGTAATCTTAATCTTAATCTTTCTCTCGGTGGTTGGAGAACGAGAACGATTAATCGAAGAAGAGGGAGCCTTCGGATTTGCGGTCGGCGGGATTGTCGATCTCCCAGTAGACGTCCTTCTTGATGTCCTCGACGGTCGGGAAGGGACTCGCCTCGGCAAATTGCGCGGAGGTCTCGGCCTCGGCGCGGGCGGCCTCGTCGATCTTCGCGATGAGCTCGTTGGTGAGGACCTTCTCGGCGAGGAGCGAGTTCTGGCAGAACATTAGCGGGTCCTTGGTGGCCTTGTATTCCTCGATCTCCTTCTTGTCGCGGTAGGTGGTGTCCGGGTCGGCGACGGAATGGCCGCGGTAGCGGTAGGTGCGGATCTCGAGGACGCTCGGGAGGCACTTCTCGTGAGCGAGCTTGAGGGCGGCGGCAATCTTGTCGCGGACCTCGAGGACGTCGTGGCCATTTTCAATGATGTCCCAGTTCATGCCGTAACCCTCGGCGCGCTGGGCCAGGCTCGGGCCGGCGGAGGAGCGCTCCTGACTCGTGCCCATGGAGTAGCCGTTGTTCTCGATGACGAAGATCACCGGCAGCGACATGAGGGCCGCGAGATTATAGGACTCGTGCACGGCGCCTTGGTTGACGGCACCGTCGCCCATGAAGGCGAGGGCCGCGCCCTTGAGGCCCTTGTATTTCAAGGCGTAGGCGAGGCCGGTGCCGAGCGGGATCTGGCCACCGACGATGCCATGGCCACCCCAGAAATTGCGCGAGGGGTCGAAGTAGTGCATCGAGCCGCCCTTGCCCTTGGAAC
>JBKJRX010000108.1:0-10980 GCA_046593155.1 Lacunisphaera sp. | reverse complement strand
TAGAGCTCGAGCCAGCCGGCCTTGATGCGGACGGGTGGCGCCCCGGCGCCGATGCGCCCGCATTCCCACGCCTGGGAGCCCCGCAGGAGCGGAACATGGCGGCCCCAGTGGACGAGGTCGGGGGAAGCGGCCAGCCAGATTTCCGGGCGGGCCAGGGAGGTGGAGAGGGATGGGCGGTGCAGCGCGAGGTAATCCGGACCGATCTTTTCGGGCAGCAGCACCACATCCTTGTTGTCAGGGCAGAAAATCACGCCGTGGCGCTTGAACGATTTAAAATCCCTGGTCGTCGCCAGCATCGTGGCCGGGCCATGGGAGGAGACGCCGACATAGGTGATGTGGTAGATGTCGCCAATGCGGGTGATGCGCGGATCCTCGACGCCAAATTCCTCCAGATCGGACACCGGCAGAAAGCGGGTCGGCGTGGCGCTGTCGATGGTGCGCCCATCCCGGCTCCAGAAGAGGGCGAGGTGCGACGCAAACGTCAGCCGCACGCGGCCATCGTCCCGGAAGCGGACGCTGCGGGTGTCCTCCCGCCAGACATCGGTCTCCGCCACCCAATCGCAGATCACGCGGCCAGCCGCGTAGTCCCAGCGGGGCAGGGCGATCCAGCCCGGCCGTTGCTCCATCGGCAGTTCGGCGATCCGGACGAGCAGGGCGGTTTTCCCAGCCAACACCTCGACACCGGGATTGAATGCGCCCACGACCTTGAGGCCGGCTTGCGAGGGTGGGACATCCTCGGGGCGCAGAAGACAACGGGTGAATTGCCGCGGCACAATCATGCGCGGACAGGCCCGGGCCCGGAACAGACGATTTGTGGCTTTGGCCCGAGGACGATCATGAAGTGAGGAGCATAACGTGGAGAGTGCCGACTGCGTATCAGGCCGATTCCGCAGCGCGGCTACGGTCGATTTGCCCGCTGGCAGAGGCGGGCGATTGAAGCGCGGAGCCACTTGGTCGGGAAAAGCCCGGGGGCTTTCAACCCAAGGTGCCTGATGGCCGGCCACCGGCCACTGTGCGATCATCGCTCATGACCCGCAAAACCCCCGTGTTTGAGCACCCCGTCCCACCGGACACCCGCACCCTGCCATTCGAAGACGAAATATCGCGGCAAGCCCACAACTTGTGGGTGAATTATGGCTGCCCGCGGGGGCGCGATGTCGCGATCTGGCTCGAAGCCGAGCGCCAGTTGATCGGCGTCGATCCGCAGGTCAACCAGCAGGGGGGCGGGGCCGTGCCGGCCGCACCGCTGGGCGATGTATTTTATCCGCCGGTGCAACCGGGATCACGCACGGATGCGCACGAGCCGCGCGATGATGCGAAGCTGCCGGCACCGGGTGCGGACACGGGTTTGCCGAAGTAAGGGGTCGGGACGACGGCTCTATATTTAACTGCACACTTCCGGCTTTACCCATTTCCTGTCATTCTGAGCGCAGCGAATCCAGTTGGATCATCGTCTCCGCTGCGGTGCGAAGTAAATTCTGATGGATTCTTCACTGCGTTCAGAATGACAAACCGGGTTTTAATACACGCCTAGAGCGGTTTAACCTGAAGTGTAGCCACAAAGGAACGCATAGATCGCAAAGAACAGCAGTCTGAATGGATTGTCTTTGTGCTCCTGGCGTTCCTTTGTGGCTACAAATCCGGTCTGGGTCCCCTCTATCAAGAGGGGGCCTGTCGCCCGTAGCCTTGGCAAAAGGATGATGACGCACCGCGCCGGGATGGGCACCTGACGGAGTGGTGCTAGGCGACTCCGGCTCCGGCCAGCTTCAGCATGGGCGCCTTGGTCTCGATGATGCCCTTCGCCATCGCGTAGCGGGTGAGCCCGGCGATGTCGTGGATGTTGAGGCGGTTCATGACCTGCTGGCGGTGCTTTTCGACGGTCTTCACGCTGATACAGAGCACGCCGGCGATCTGCTTGTTCGTGTTGCCCTCGGCGATGAGCTGGATGACCTCGCGTTCGCGCGAGGTGAGCGACTCGCTGGCTTTCTTGACGGGCTGCCCGTTGACGAAGGCGCGGCGGTAGTGCTCCAGCATCCGCCGGGAGACGGACGGGCTGAAGTAGGCGTTGCCATTCTTGGCCTCGCGGATCGCCTTGATGACCTCGTTGGCCGCGGTCTGCTTCAGCAGGTAGCCGATGGCGCCGGCATCGGTCAGTTGCTCGACATACTCGTCGTCGCTATACGACGACAGGATGATGACGCGGGCGGAGGGGATTTCATGGACGATCTGGCGGGTCGCTTCGAAGCCGTTGAGCAGCGGCATGGCAATGTCCATGACGACGACCGCAGGCATGTATTTCTTGGCCATCTGGACGGCCTGGCGGCCGGTTTCAGCCTCGGCGACGACTTCGATGTCAGGTTCGGCAGAGAGAAGGGCGCGCAGGCCCTGGCGGACCAATGTATGGTCATCGGCGAGGAGGACGGTTATTTTATTCATGGGAGACGAGGGGCTGGGAGCTGCGTTGAGGAACATGGTGGTGGATTAGGAGAGTGATTTGAAGGGAATTGTGGCGTGAAGAATCGTGCCCCGGTTGGGCATCGAAGCGACGGAGAATTCGCCTCCCACGAGGCGCACCCGTTCAGCCAGTCCCAGCAGGCCAAGCTGCTGGGGTGCGTTGTCGGGCCGGTTGGTGAGCGCGAAGCCACGCCCGTCGTCATCGACCTGCAGGTGAACATCCTGAGCCGAACCGGTGATGGTGACGATCACCCGCTTGGCCCCGGCATGTTTCGCCGCATTGTTGAGGCCTTCCTGGACGATGCGGTAAATGACGGTCCGGCGATCGGAGTCGAGCTGCTCGATGTGCGGCGGCCCTTCCACGTCCAGCTGGGTGGCGATCGCGGTGCGCTCGGTGAAGCTCTTGGTGTAATTGCTCAGCGCGGGCAGGAGGCCGAGATCATCCAGCATCGCGGGCCGGAGTTCGCGCGAGAAGTTCTGGATGGTGATCATCGTCTGTTCGATCAGGCTCTGGGTGTCGCAGATGCGGCGCTCCTGCTCCGGCGGGACGGCGACGAGGGAATTGCGCAGGACCGCCAGGTTCATGTTGATGGCGGTGAGGGCCTGGCCGACCTCGTCGTGGAGGTCGCGGCTGATTCGCTTCCGCTCGTGTTCCTGGATCTTGAGGATGCGGTCGGACATCTTCCGGAGGTTCTCCTGCATCTGATAGGCCTGGTGGAAAAGCTCGCGGTAATGTTCCTCGCTCTGCTGCACGGCGGATTCCGAGCGCTTGCGTTCCGTGATGTCCCGGCTGGTGGCAATCACCAGGTGCTGGGTCGGCAGGGAGGTGGCGTTCCAGAGGGTCCAGACGGGCGTGCCGTCCTTGCACAGGCAGCGCACCTCAACGGCCGTGAGATCCTCGCCCTGGCCGAGCTTGGCGAGATTCTCGATAAACAGCGGCTGGTCATCCGGGTGCACGAACTCGATCAGCGGGCGCGTCAGGAGTTCACCCTCCTCGTAGCCGAGCGTGTGGGTCCAGGCCGGATTGACGCGCTTGAGGAAGCCGTCGAAACCGGCGAGGCAGTGCATGTCGATCGACCGGTTGAAAAAACTGTCGAGCTGCTCCTGCATCCGTTCCCGCTTGAAGACCGCGCCGAGTTCCGTCGCCACGGCCTGCGCGAGCGACACCCAGTGCTGGTCGGGCGGGCGGCTGTCGGGCAGGAAGAACAGCATCAGCGCCAGCGTCTGGTCGCCGGCCGTGAGCGGGATGGCAAAGGCGGAGCGGAAGCCCGCCCGGGCCGCGGCCTTGGCCCGGAAAATCGGCGCCTCGGCCTTCAGGTCGGGCACGAAGGTGACGCCGCCGGTCCACAGCTCGGCGAGCCAGCCCTCGTTGACCCGCAGCGTGAGTCCGGCGGTGTCGCCCAGGAATCTCTCGCCGGCGGGGAAATCCGGCCGGTGGGCCATGCTGAAGAGCTCCACCGAGCCGTTCGGGGAAGGCAGCCAGACTTCGCCGAGTGGCCAGCCCGAGGCGGCGCAGAGCCGCTTGAGAATCGAGGTCGTGGCGGTCGCCAGGTCGGGTGAGACGCTGAGCAGGTGCACGATTTCCAGCAACAGCTGCAGGTGGCTCTCCATGCGCTGGCGCTCGGTGACGTCGCGAATGACGGCGACGGCCTGCTGGGCCGTCGAGGTCAGGCCGGGGTAAAGGCTGATTTCGAACCGCCGCCGGCCGGCCTGGGCGAAATCGAACTGCGCCTCGTAGTGCTGCCGTTCGCCCTCCAGGCAGCGCAGCGCCAGCGGTTCAAAGTGCTCGAGAAAGTCCCGACGGTTCCAGAGTTCCGCGATGATTTCGTTGCGCCCCCCCGGCAGCGGCCAGGCGAGCGGATGGACCGAACCCGACGTGGCGTTGATCGCGAAACACACGTCCTCGGGTCCGACCGCCGGGGTGACCCACGGGGTGGCCGTGGTCGGTCTCACGGCAGCCGGCCGGGACTCTGCCAGTTGGGCGGAGGCGTTATTCATGACGATGCTCCGGAAAACGCGCGACGAGCACGAGCGCGTCATCGTTGCCTTTGGCGTGTTTGCGCAGCAGGAGGCTGGCGGCCTGCTGGGGCGGCGCGCGCAACACCGCCTCCGGGGCGAAATCAGTGCGCAGGCCGTCGCTGGCCATGACGAGCACATCACCCGGGTTGACGGGAATGATGGTCGCAAACGGGGCCGGCAGGTGGTCACCGACCACGCCGCCCCGCAGCACGGCGCTTTCCTGACGGAGGTCACCCGTGACCGATCCGGCGCGGAAGAGCACGGCTTCCACGTTCCCGATCGCGCACAGCGTGAGCGTCCGGTCGCGAGAATCGAAGTCCGCTAGGGTCATCACGACGCCGCGTGAGCCGGCGAGGGCGGCATGACACCGGGTCAGGTGATCCAGCACCGACCGCTCGGGTTGTTCGCGCAAGGTCTCCGTCGCCAGCCGCGCGGCATGCGCCGCCTCGGGCCCATGTCCGCAACCGTCGATCACGGCCAGCAGCAGCCCGTGGCTATGGGGCAGGATCAGATAAGCGTCGCCGGTGACGCTTTCCTGCGGGGCGGCCTGCTGGGCCACACCCCAGTCAACGGGGTGTGAGGGGCTTGCGAGTTTCATTTTTGAGCCATTTCGCGCCAGGCAGGCCGACGCCCAGGCCGCCGCGGCTGGAGTAGCCATATTGCATGGCCCGGGTGACATCCGGGATGCCCGGGCCCTCGTCGTGGGCCACGACTTGCAGGCAGCGGTGGCCGTTTCTGGTCGTCAGGGAGAAAACCACCTCGCCGCGCTTCGCGTGGTCGAGAATGTTACGCGCAATCTCCGAGATCGCCGCAGCGATCAGGGTGATTTCCGAGGCCGGGAAACCCAGTTCCATCGCGAGTTCCCGCCCTTGCTGGCGGGCCGTCACGATGTCGATCGTGGAGTGGATCTCCAGGCGGATATCAAGGGCCGGGTTTTGCATGGTGCTTGAGCTTTAAATCGAGGAAGGCGAGGCCCTCCTCCAGGTCCAGCGCGGTGCCGACGCCCTCGAGCGTCAGGCCCAGTTGCACCATCGCGAAGGCCACCTCGGGCTGGATGCCGACGATGACGGTCACGGCGCCGCGGAGGCTGAGCGTATGGGCGAGGTGGCGCAGGGTGCGGGTGGCGAAGGAGTCGATGACATCGAGCACCGTCACGTCGATGATGACGCCGCGGGCGCGAAAGTGGCCGACCTTGTTCGCAAGATCGTCGCGCAGCTGGAGCATGTCGGCGTCGGACAGCACCGACTGGATGCTGGCGATCAGGTAGCTGCCCTGCTTGAGGATCGGGACTTGCATTGGCGGGGATGGTCAGCCGGTGGGGAGCATCGCCCCGTCCGCCATTTCCGTGGTGCGGACGCGGTAGCCGAGCATCTTCTCGGCGAGTTCGATGCCGCCCTGGAGGTCACCGACGGCGTTAAGCTTGCTGAGATCGACGCCGATCGTGACCAACGTCTGGGCAATCTCGGAGGAGAGGCCGGTGATGATGACGCCGGCGCCCATGAGGCGGGAGGCCTCGACGGTCTGCACGACGTGGTTGGCCACGGTGGAGTCGATCGTGGGGACGCCGGTGATGTCGACCACGACGACCTTGGCGCGGTTGCTGCGGATGGCGCGCAGGAGCTGTTCGGTAACCTGTTTGGCGCGCTGCGAGTCGAGCATGCCGATGATGGGCAGAATGAGGAGCCGTTCCCGCACCTGCAGCACCGGCGTGGAAAGCTCGCGGATGGCATCCTGCTGCTGGCGGATGATGCGTTCGCGCTCCTCGACGAAGCTGACGGCGACGGTGTTGGCGATGCGGTTGGCCGCGGGCTCGTAGGCGTTGAGCACGCGGTTGAGGAGGTCAAAGTCATGCTGGTATTTCTTGAACAGCGACCGGGCGAGGACGTCGCGGAGGAGCAGGACGATGCTGATGACCTCGTGGGTCTCGACGCCGCGCGGGATGATGCGCTCGGAGAGGTTGCGGGCATAGGCCTGGAGGCCGTCGACGCTGCCGGTTTCCAGCACCTCGACGTAATTGTCGTAAACCGAGGTGACCTCGGAAAAAATCTCCTCCTTGGTCATGGCGGAGAGCAGTTTCGCATCGAGGATGTTGCGCGCCCACACTTCACGGAGCTGGGTGCGGTTTTCGCGGAGGTGGGAAACCAGCTCGCGCAGGAGGAAATCGTTGTCGCTGCGAATCGGGCGCGGCGCAGTCATGCCGTCGCCCATGCGCTCACCGCCGGGGCCGGCGGGGGAGGGAGGGGTGTCCGGCTTGCGGGAAATTCTGGTTTTTGGCGCCATGGGAGAAAGGAGTTTGGTGAGTTACGTAGTGCGGGATTGGCGGTCCGGTCTGCCGGCCTGGCCTGGGAAGTTTTCCCTGATGGGAGCAGCGAAAACCTATGCAAAATAAAGCCACAAAAGGTAGGTGTATCCCAGTGGGTGTTTACCCCAGATTGAGGAGTTTAACCCAGTGGTGACCTGTTTTGACGGGGTGATAAGGCAAACAGTGAGGCCTATTTCCGCAGAAAGGTGGGCGGTGACTCCATACGGGTCGCGCGCACTTGCTGCTTAACTGGAGTGATGCCCCTCCTGTCGCGGCCTGATGCCTGGAAATTCGTGGTGCTGGCCATGCTGGGGCTTGGTTGCGCCCCATTATTGGCCAAAGGGGCCGCCCCGGGAGAAGTGCCGGTCCTGCGGGTGCTGGCTCCTGACCTGTTGGAGTTGGCCCAGGTGCAGCTCCGGCTGCCGGATTCCGCCAGCGTGGCCCAGCCTTGGAACCTCGTCATCCCCGCCGCGACGCTGGTGATGCCCACTCCCGACCAATTCAAAGTCATGGCCGGAGGCAAACGATTGGCGGTGCGGGCCGTGGGCCTCAAACGCCGGGTGGCCTCCGCTCCGCTCAGCCGGCGCGAATTGCGCGTCGGCGTGTGGCTGTATCTGCAGCTCGACCAGGTGATCCCCCCTGAAGCGGAAATCACCGTGGCCAATCCGGACCGCGCTCTCTGGACGAGGGAAGTGGCGAAGGCGCGATTTGATCCCCTGCGCATCAGTCCGGTCATCCATGTCAACCAGGTGGGCTATCTGCCCGACGGCCCGAAGATAGCCATGATCGGTTATTATCTGGGCAGCGCCGGGGAGATGCCGATTACCACCGACGCCGGCTTCCAGATAATCTCGGCAGAGGGGAAAGTCGTGTATTCCGGGTCGTTGCGCCGCCGCGCGGACGAGGGTTACGTGTATTCCCCGACGCCCTACCAGCAGGTTTATCAGGCCGATTTCAGCGCGCTGCGCACCCCCGGCCAATACCGCCTCGCCGTGCCGGGCCTCGGGGCTTCGCTGCCGTTTATGATTGATGACAGCATCGCACTTGGGTTTGCGCGGACCTATGCCCTCGGGCTTTACCACCAGCGCTGCGGAGCGGAAAACGCGCTGCCGTTCACGCGCTTCGTGCATGCGGCCTGTCATCGGGCGCCCGCCGCCGTGCCGGTGCCGCAGGGGGATTTTCCCTTTACCTGGAAAACCCTGGCCCGGGTGGCGGCCGAGGGTGAGAAGACTCCGCCGCAGACTGCCCCGCTACTGACCGGGGTGGACGCGCAATTGTTTCCGTTCGTGCGCAAGGACCCGGTCGATGTGACCGGCGGCCACCATGACGCCGGCGACTACAGCAAATACACGAGCAACAGCGCGACTTTCGTCCACACGCTCATCTTCGCGGTGGATGCCCTGCCGGGGGCGGCTGAGCTGGATAATCTCGGGTTGCCGGAGAGTGGTGATGGCATTCCCGACCTGCTGCAGGAGGCGAAGTGGGAGGTGGATTTTCTCGCGAAGATGCAGGATGCCGACGGGGGATTCTACTTCCTGGTTTATCCCCGCGAGCGGATCTACGAGAACAACGTCCTGCCGGACCAGGGCGATCCCCAAGTCGTCTGGCCGAAGAACACCGCGGTGACCGCGGCCGCCGACGCCGCCCTTGCGCAGGCGTCGTCGTCGCCGCATTTCCGGCGGGCTTATCCGGAGGTGGCCCGCGATTGCCTGAAGCGCGCCGAGCACGGCTGGCGTTTTCTGATGGACGCGATTGCGCGCCTGGGCCGGGCCGGGATTTATCAGCGCCTTACGCACTATGGCGACAACCACCGGGACAACGACGAGCTGGCGTGGGCCGCGTGCGAACTTTTCCTGGCCACCGGCGACCCCGCCTATCACGGGAAATTCCGCGAGTGGTGCGACCCGGCGAATCCCAACGCCCGGCGCTGGGGCTGGTGGCGGCTCAATGAGAGCTGGGGCAATGCGATCCGCAGTTATGCCTTCGGGGCCAAGAGCGGCCGGGTGAAGGCGGAACAGCTCGAGCGGGGCTGGCGCGAGAAATGCCTGCAGGAAATCGAAGCGGCGGGTCGCGACGCGTTGCGGTGGTCGGACCACAGCGCCTACGGCACCTCCTTTCCCGACGAAACGAAGCGGATGAAAGGCGGCGGCTGGTATTTTTCCCTCGACCAGGCGTTCGACCTGGCCGTGGCGAGCCAGCTGGATTATCCGCGCAGCAACGATCCGCGCCCGGCGTTCCTCGAGGCTTATCTCGCGAACCTCAACTACGAGGCCGGCACCAATCCGGTGAATGCCAGTTATATCACCGGGCTTGGCCACCACCGGCAGCGGGAGCTGGTGCATCAATTCGCGCAGAATGATCGTCGCGTGCTGCCGCCTTCGGGCATTCCTCTCGGCAACCTGCAAACCGGCCAGCCTTACCTGGATCGTTATCAGGGCGAGTTGGGTGCAATGTCATTTCCAGAGGACGGCGCAGCCTCCGCGCCCTATCCCTACTACGACCGGTGGTCCGACACCTATAACGTCTCGACCGAATTCGTCATCGTCAACCAGGCGCGGGCGCTCGCCGGCTTGGCGTGGCTGGCCGCGCGTTCGGCCTCAGGCCGCCAGCCCTGGCGTCCCGTGGCAGGGACGATCACCGGCCTGCCTGAAAAACTCGCTGTCGGTGCCCAGGTCACCGTGCGGCTCGCTCCGTCGCCCGGACTCGACCTCGCGCAAGCGGAAGTCATCTGGGAGGCGGCGGGCCAGGAACCCGCGAAAGGAGCCACCTTCACGTTCAAGCCCACCGGTCATGGCCGGCAATGGGTCGAAGCCGAGGCCAGTTGGCCGGACGGGCGCCGGGTGTTCGCTTCGGCGGACTTCAACGCCGATAACGGCCGGCCCGAAGTGACGGTCCGGGCGAAGCAAACCGAAGCCAGCGTGGCCGCGAACACCCCGGCGGTGCTGGTGTTTCACCGCACGGGGGATCGGTCCACGTCGCTGACGGTGAAGTTCGACCTGCGCGGCAGCGCCACCAAGTGGAATGATTATCGCCGCCCCGAGGGCGACATGCCCGTGGAGGTTGTCATTCCCCCGGGCAAGGAGTCGGTCGAACTGACGCTTTTGCCTGTGGCGGGCGGCTTGGGCGCCAGCGCGCGGCACCTGCTATTGGAGATCGTGCCGGACGGCGCCTACAACCGGATGCCGCCGCATGCGGTCGTTGTCACATTCGTTGGCGCGGGAGCGCCGCCGCCTCCGCCGCCCCCCGCGCTGCCGCCGCTCAGCTAAAATGGCGGCCGGGTGGCCGCCAGGGTGTCTATTCCCATTGGGTCTAATGCCCCGGAGCTTCAGCCGTCGCCGGGCCTATGGCTGACAGGTGCCCCGAGGATCTTTACTCAAAGGACTTCTCGACGTCCGTGTCTGCTTGCTGCTCGGGATCGTTTTTATCCCTTCCGGACTCGACTGAGGTGTCCTCGCCGGAGCCCAGGCGCGTGGAGGGAGTATCATCGGGTTTCTCTGGAGAGCTTTCGTCCTCCTGCTTGCTCAGGGGGGTCGGATTATTCGGGAAACGCTTGGGCAGGGCGCCGGGTTGCTCGATATCAGGCGTGGACTTGGGCTGGCGCGGGTCGGAATGGGAGGACATGGGAGGAGGGTTGGAGGGGTGGAGGGTTGCGACTTGATGCGCCACTCTAACCCCTTGAGGTTCCGTTCGCTACCGGGGCGATTCCCGGCAAAACCCTCGGGGGAATGATGGCGGCCGAGGTGGAGCGGGATGACCTCATCACGCTGGTTTGCGAGCGGGACCGCTGAAGCGCACTGGGGTCAGTGCGCTCCACCCACAAACCTGCTGCCGGACACTCAGTGCGACAGATTCCAGGGAAGAATCGAAAGGCCGGCTTTGAACATACCTTGCGAATACTTGGTGGTGGAGCGCTTGCCGGGATGAAATCCCGTGACCTGCAGCACCGGACCATCAACGACCCAGCCGGCAGCGCGATAGGAAATGACTTTCAAATGGAGCGCCGCGGCGCTCCGAGCCTCCACTGTCTTGGAATGGGAAAAGTTCATGGGGGCACTATAGCGGATTCCCTGATGCCTGCGCATGGGGTTTCCGACCCAGTCCCTGAGGTGCGACGCCCCATGCCCGGGTTAGGGAGTGTCTTCAAACCCCTTAAATATTCGAAACCTGTCATTCTGAGCGTAGCGAAGAATCCAGTTGGATACTCG
>JBKJRX010000276.1:0-3848 GCA_046593155.1 Lacunisphaera sp. | reverse complement strand
CCGACAAACCGAAGTTCGCCGAGGTCGGTTCGCTCTATGTCATGCCCTTCTACCACCACCGCGGCATCGGCAGGAAGATGGTGGATTACGCGTGCATGATGGCCAAGGAGCGCGGCGCGACCAACGTCATCGCCCTTTCCACGCAGGCTTTCACCTTTTTCATCTCGGTGGTCGGTTTCGAGGAGAGCGACAAGGAGGCCCTGCCGGATTCCCGGCTCAAAGCCTACGAAGATAGCGGACGCAACTCGAAGGTGCTGACGAAGAAACTGTAGGGCGGGATCGCTGATCCCGCCTCAGCTGGTAGGGCGCGTATCCCTAACGCGCCGCGGCGGTTTAAGGATAAGCCGCCCTCCCTCCCCTCAGCCGGTCGCGGCGCCGCGCTCCAGCCGGTGCCCTTCGAGTTCCACGATCACCTGGATCTCGACGGTCGAACCCTTCGGCAGGCCGCAGACCGCCACGGCCGCCCGGGCGTGCTTGCCGGCGTCGCCGTAGAGTTTGCCGAAAAGTTCCGAGGCGCCGTTGATGACGGCCGGGCTGTCCATGAAGCCATCGACCGCGTTGACGAAGCCGGTGACCATCACAAAGCGTTTCACGTTGTCGAGGCTGCCGGTGGCGGCCTTGATATTGGCCAGGGTGTTGAGCGCGCAGATCTTCGCCGACTCGTAGCCTGCCTGCACGGTGTGTTCCTTGCCGACCTGGCCGGTGTGCGTCATCTCGCCATTGAACGAGCTGATGGTGCCGGCGAGATAGAGCAGGTTTTCGGTGCGGACAAACGGCAGGTAACTGCCGGCGACGGCGGGCGGATTGGGAAGTTTGAGGCCGAGTTCGGCAAGTTTGGCTTCGATGTTCATGGAATGTTTTTTGACCCCGGATTAAACGGATGGACACGGATAAATGCCAAGACTGATTAAACCACTAATCTTCACTAATGTCGCACTAATCATTAGTGCCAATTAGTGTGGATTAGTGGTGCCCTCAGTTGCCTTGGGATTTGGGATGAATTCAAAGGTGGCCACGTCGTCCACGGCGACCGGTTTGTCGAGGACGCCGACCTCCTGCAGCAGGGCGATCTGCTTCTGCAGGCGTGCGGCCGTCAATTGGCCGGCCGACTCGCCCTTGGCCGGGTCGCCGCTGACCAGCTTGTAGTCGTTCATCGCCTTGATGCTGTAGGCCATGAACTCCGGCGAAAGATCGTTGCGCTTCGCCGCCAGCAGCTGGTTCGCGGGCGCCGGATCACCGGTCAGGTAGTCCACCCAGCCCTGCACACTGGCGCGGACGAATTTCGCCACCACGTCGGGGTGTTCGGCGAGGAATTTCCGGCTCGTGAACATCACGCGGTAGGGCTCGTAGCTGTCGCTGGCGATCAGCAGCGCTCCGACGCTCGCGCCGCGCTCCCGGGCGAAGAACGGCTCGTTCGTCACGAAGCACTGCTGGACGAAGGTCTTGTCGTTCATGAACCGCGCGAGGTCACCGACCAGCGGCAGGAGCTTGAACTTAACGCCGAGCTTTTTCTGCACCACCTGGAGCCAGGTCGAACCGGCGCCGGCCATGAGGGTCTTGCCCTCCAGGTCCTGCAGATTGCGCAGCGGATTCTCGGTGTGGAAAAGAATGCCCTGCGGATCCCGCTGCATTTCGGCACCGACCATCCTGACCGGCACGCCGCGTGCGACCGCCACAATCACGTCGTCGCCATTGGTCATGCCCAATTCGGCGCGCCCCACCGCCACCGAGGTCATCACCTGGGCATTTGGTCCGCCGGGAAGAATCTCCACGTCGAGACCCTCGGCCGCGTAGTAACCCTTCGCGAGTGCCTGATAGTAGCCGCCGTGCTCCGGTTGGGGAAACCAGTCGGTCTGGAAGCGCACCTTGACCAGCCCTTGGGTCGCGGAGGCCGTGGTCTCCGCCCTTTTGCCGCAGCCCGAGAATAACAGCGCAAAACCCGCAAGCAAGATTGTGGGCCAGCGAGCTTGCTCGCGCCTTTCGCGATACCCGATGAGGCGCGAGCAAGCTCGCTGGCCCACAAATCGCGCCGAAGACCATGTATTGGGGTTCCTCATGTCAGTGATCGTTGCGTTCAAAGGAATCGTGCCACTTGTGGAGCACCGCCCAGTTGAGCGCGGAGACGGCAGCCACGAAGATGAAGCCCAGCAGACAGCTGGTCAACGCCGTGGCAAACAGTGCCGGTATCTTGATCTGCGTATTGTAACTGTAAACCAGGAAGCCCAGCCCGCCCGTCCCGCCGGACGAGTTGCCCACCATATATTCGCCAAAAATTGCGCCGATCGGCGCGAGGGTTGCGGCAATGCGCAGACCGGCGAGGTAATAAGGCATGGCCGACGGCACGCGCAGCAGGAGTATTTCCTGCAGCCGGCTGGCGTTGGCCATTCGGAAGAGCGCCACGTGGTTCATGTCCGTCGAGAGCAGCCCCTGCGTCATGTTCGCCACAATCGGGAAAAAACTGATGAGCCATGTCACGGTGACAATGCCCGGCAGACCCGGCCCGGCCCAGAGCATGATGATGGGCGTGAGCACGATCACCGGTGTCATCTGCAATACCAGCAACCAGGGATAAAGCCCCGCCCGCAACGAACGCGACCCACCCAGAGCCATCGCTGTGACGAATCCGAGCACCCCGGCGAGCAAGAATCCCGCCAGCGCACCAACGGCCGTGTTGCCTGCGGCGGCGAACAACCGTGCCCTCTCGTGCCACGCGGCCTCAAAAATCTCCACGGGTGTCGGCAGAATCCAGCTCTGCAACCCGCTCCACGCCCGCACCCCATACCACAATGCGACAAAGAGCACGCCGCTCACGACGGGCAGAATCCACAGCAGCAGCGGCGAGGTCTTTTTCATGCGCTGACGGTCGTCTCCACCTCGTGTAACAATTGGGACACCTCGTTCACCCGAGCCTGGAATTCCGGCCGCGCGCGCAATGCCGGCGTGCGGGGATAGGGAAAGTCGACCTTCACTTCCGCGTGGAATCGCCCCGGATTGGCCGCCATCACCAGCACGCGGTTCGACAGGAACACCGCCTCGCTCACCGAGTGCGTGACAAACAGGGCCGTGAACCTCGACCGCTCGCGCAGGGCGAGCAGTTCTTCGTTCAGGCGGTTGCGGGTCATCTCGTCCAGCGCCCCGAATGGTTCGTCGAGCAGCAGCAGTTGTGGCGAAAGCGTCAAAGCCCGCGCAATGGATACCCGCATCTTCATGCCGCCCGACAGTTGCCGCGGATAATAGTCGCGCGTGGCGTCCAGCCCGACCAACGAAAGCATCTCCTGGGCCCGGGTCACGCGCGCAGCGGCGGCCACTCTGCGCAACCGCAACGGCAGCTCCACGTTCCCCTGGGCGGTGAGCCACGGTAGCAGCGTGGCATCCTGGAAGATGAAGGCCTGCCGGTCGCGCGCCTGCTTCGGCGTGGTGCCAAGCACCTCCAGCCCACCCTCCGTCCCCGGGCTCAGGCCCGAAACGAGTTTCAACACGGTCGATTTGCCGCAGCCACTCGGGCCGATCAGGCTGATGAAGTCGGCCGGTCCGACCGCCAGGTTGATGTCGTCCAAAATCAGCGGACCCGTCCCGTAACGCTTTTTCAGCGAGGTAAATTTGACGATGGGCGCGACTGGCTCCATGAATGCTTCCGAATGGACACTAACGCGCCCAAAACGCCAGACCCTTTGCCGTTTGCTGCGTGGCAATCCATGTCATCACGCGAAGCGGCGCGCACGGTTTATACCCGGGCCGCCGCCTTGCCGGAAAACTTGCGGCGCGCCGCACTCACCTGGCTGCGCCCCGAGGCTGATCTGGCGGCCGAACTGGGTGCCCACCCGGCCAACCAGCCGCTGCACGGCGTG
>JBKJRX010000011.1:0-16435 GCA_046593155.1 Lacunisphaera sp. | reverse complement strand
GGCTCGCCAGTTGGAAGACCGGCTGGGCAGCGGCGGGAGGCAGGCCGCACCCGGCCATGCCGCAATCACCCGGCTGCACGCAGCAGCCGCACTTCTCCTCCGGCACCAAGCGCACATCCACCGGCGACACCTGCGCAAGCGCGGTGCCGAAGGCGAAGAGGAGGAGCCAAACGAGGCGTTTCATGGGAGGGCTACAGATAGCTGTGAGAGCCGGCGGGGCAATCATTATTCCGGCCGAGCCGGGTGGCGTTTTTAGAGGGACTTTCCGGCTGAAACGAAAAAGGCCCGCACCAATCAAGGTGCGGGCCTCGCCAATCAGGATGCGGGTAGCTTACTTGTTGCCGTCGCTGGCGCAGTCGCAGCAGCAGCACTTGCTGTCAGCCGGACAATCAGCCTTCGCCTTGTCGGCGGTGGACTTCGCCGTGGAGAAGCCGGTGGCGGCCAGCGCGGCGAGTGCCAGGAGGACAAGGGCAATACGTGAGTTTTTCATGATATGATTTTTCTGAATTTGGATTTTGTTTTTGGGATGACGCCATCAGCCGAGCAGTCGCGGCGGGGGCAGGGGTGGCGGGTCGCTCCGCGACGGGCCCTTGTTGGTCAGGTCATCAAGCCGGGCAACCAGATCCAGGGAGGCATACAGCGTGTCCGCGGTCGACAGGACGGCAAAGCAGCAGGTGACGCAGCAGGGCAGGCACACCGGGGTTTCGCGGGCCGACTGCTCGTGACAGGGGAGGGGCTCCGCCTCGCTGCACGAATTGGCAATGATGCGGCCGCAGCTCGATCCTTCTGGCATCGGCATCCCTTTCGCCGGCACCACCGGCAAAAGCACGGTGCCCAGGGCGGCAAGGAGAAGCCAGATGATGCGTTTCATGCGGGAGTTATCGAATAGGATGAGAAGCCGGCGGGGCAAACCTCATTCCCCCGATCTAGCCGGAAGGCGAACCTGCAGAATGCAAAAACGTCCGCTTAAGCAGCTTTCTTTTGCTGCCAAGGCGCCATTTCGGCGCGGAGTTCTTCAATTATTTATTCCACCGCGGGATTTTTAAGTAGTTCTCGGGCGAGGGCCTCGCCGACGGTCTGGCCGGCGGTTAGGTCGGTCGAATAATGCACGCCCGTGACAAGCTTGTCATGGCGTGTCTCCGCAGCGCGCCGGGCGAAACCGGCGGCGTGGTCGGGAAAAATTCCCGCCAGCAGGCCGGCCCACATGGTCGACTGGATGCCATGACCGCTGGGGTAAGCACCGGTTCGAGTTCGGCGGGAGCGAGGAAGTTGGCCGCGAAGGCGCTGGCGGCTAGAGGGCAGAAGAGGGCAAGACGCTTCATGAGGTAGGGGTTTGGAATGTAGGGTCGCCGCCCCGCGACAAGCTCGGGGCCTTGAGCCTGTCGAAACGGCTTGCCGGCGGACCGCAGCCCGGCGACCAGCGCCGGCCCTACAGAGATACAGAACTACTCCACCGTGCGGAGCTGGATGCTGTCAATCCGGCGGTCCTTGGCCTGCACGTCGGACACGATGACGAGTTTGTCGCCGGGCGAAATGCGGCCGAGCTTGAGCAGCGAGGCGGTGGCGCGCTCGATCGTCGCCTCCGGGTCGCCGAAATCCTCAAGCAGGAATGGCTCGACGGAGCGCACGATCTTCAGGTGGCGCAGAGTCTCAAGCGAGTCGGTGACGGCAAGGATGGGCGCGCGGGGCGGGCGGTGCGCGGAAAGGCCGGCGGCGTTGGTGCCGTGGCGGGTGAACACCAGCAGCAGCGAGCGCGGGAACTCGTTGGCCAGCACTACGGCGGCGCGGAAGACCTTCATGCGCTCCTGGATGAACACGGCGGGTTCGGGGAAGTCGGTCGCCAGCTCCTCCTCAATGCGGCGGGCGATGGAGTCGAGGATCTGCACGCACTCGAGCGGGTATTTGCCGATGGTGGTCTCGCCGGAAAGCATGACGCAGTCGGCTTGTTCATAGACAGCGTTGGCGACGTCGGTGATCTCCGCGCGGCTGGGCATCGGCTGCCCGATCATCGATTCCAGCATGTGGGTGGCGATGATGACCGGCCGGCCGATGGCGAGGCAGGTGCGGACGGCGCGGCGCTGGATGACAGGCAGCTCACGCAGCGGCACCTCGATGCCGAGATCGCCGCGGGCGACCATCAGGACGTCGGTGGCGCGGATGATGTCGTCGAGATTGTCGATGGCGGACTGGTCCTCAATCTTGGCGACGATGCGGGCGCGGGACTTGTTCTCCTTGAGGAACAGACGCAACAGGTCGACATCGTGGGCCTCGCGCACGAACGAGAGGGCGACGAAATCGATGCCTTCCTCGATGCCGACGAGCGTGTCGCCGCGGTCCTTCTGGGTGAAGGAAGGGAGGTTCACCTTCACGCCCGGTAGGTTGATGTGCCGGCGCGAGGTGAGTGAGCCGGGCGTGAGCACGCGGCAGCGGATGTGCGCGTCGGACTTGGACAGCACCTCGAGGCGGATGAGGCCGCTGTCCACCAGCACGGTGTCGCCGACCTTGATGTCGTTGACGAGGTCGCGGTAATTGACGTCCACGGAGCGGACCTCCTCGGCCTCGTTGCGGGTGGCGCCGGGTTTGACGGTGAAGTCGAAGATCTCCCCGGGCTTGAGCTCGATGGGCACCTCGAGGTCGCCGGTCCGGATCTCCGGGCCCTTGATGTCCATCATGATCGCGACCTCGCGGCCGGCGATCTTGGAGGCGTCCCGGATGCGGCGGATGATCATCCGGGTCCAGTCGTGCTTGGCGTGGGCCATGTTGAGGCGCACGACGTCCACACCCGCCTTGATGAGCTTCACCAGCATTTCCTCGCTCTCGGTGGCGGGCCCGAGGGTGGCGATGATCTTGGTGCGGCGGAGATTGGCGGGCATGATCAGCAGTCGAAGAACGGGGTGCCGGCGCCGGCGGCGACGACGGAGAAACCGCAGGCGCGTGCCGTGAGCACGGCGCCGCACGCGGCGGCGACGGCGGCGGGCGAATTGCAATCGCGGGAGAGATGGGTGAGGAACACGTGGCGCCAGCGCGGGCTGGTGACACTCTCCAGCAGTTCGCGGGCCGCGCTGTTGGAAAGATGACCGTGGCGACCGCTGATGCGCTGCTTGGTGGACCACGGGCGTTTGGTGTCGGCCTCAAGCATCTCTGAGCAGTGATTGGCCTCGACGACGAGCACGTCGGCCTCGCGGATGCGCTCGCGCACATGCTGCGGCGCGTGGCCGAGGTCGGTCAGCCAGGCGAGGCTGCGGCGCGGCGAGAGCAGATCGTCTTCGCCGTGCGCGATGAGAAAACCGACGGGATCCTGGGCGTCGTGCGGCACCGCGAAGCTGCTGACCTCAAGATCGCGAAAGCGAAAGGTGCCGCCGGTCTCGAACAGCTGCCAGTCCACGCGATGCTTGAGGCTGCCTTGGAGGGCGGAAGCGGTGGCGCGGTTGGCAAAGACCTTGATCCCCGGGAAGCGCGCGAGTCCGGTGAGACCGGCGGCGTGGTCGCTATGCTCATGGGTGAGGAAGATGGCATCGATACTCTCAAGCTTCTCGCCCAGTTCCGCGAGCATTTCGGCCAGCCGCTTGGCGGAGAAACCGGCATCGACCAGAACACGGGTATTATCCGTCTGGAGCAGGGCGGCGTTGCCGGCGCTGCCACTGCCAAGGATGCTGAAACGCATGGCCATGGCGGCGATTGAACGCCCGTCCGGGCGGCGCGGGCAATGGTTAATTTGGATTATGCCGCGGCCGAACTGCACAGGGCCGGCGGCTGCCGTTCGCGGGCGGCAGGAGTCCGGGGTTGACGCGGTTTGCGGCCGGGCGTTGAATGCAATCAACCCCACCCACAATGATGACCGCCACTCCCCTGTTTTCTCGCGTCCGGTTGACCGCCGTCGGTTCCTTGGCCGTTATCTTGATTTCCACTGCCAGTGCGCAGTTTACCTTTGTGCCGGTTTACGTGGGCGGTGATGTGACCCAGCAGACCGCGACCACCAATGCGCTGAACAGCCTGGCGACCTATTTTACCGACAATATCACCCTGCGCGTGCAGGTGACAATAGGTGATTTGGGCAACGCCTCCACCCTTGGCTCAAGCTCGGCTAGTTTTTCAATTTACAGCGGCCTGTATAACCCGACGCCACTTTTTAATTTAAAATCAGGCACCGATCTGGCTGGCGCGACTGTGTCCATGACCATTTCGATGAACACCAATGTCGGCATCAGTTGGGGTTACGGCACCGGAGCTCCCGGGGCCAGCAATTACAGCTGGCAGACGGTTGTTCTGCACGAGGTCGTCCACTCCATGGGGTTCTATGACGGCATCGCCAATAACACCGGCGCCCTGGGCAACCCTGGCTACACGATCTTTGACAGTTTTACGGTCAGCAACACCGGCAATGTTCCATTCACGTCCTACACGACCGACGCCCAACGATTGACCGCCATCACCAGCAATGACCTGTATTGGGACGGTGCCAACGGCAAGGCAGCCAACGGCGGAACCCGGGTGAAACTCTACGCCCCGGCAACTTTTGAAGACGGTTCAACTTACTCCCACATCGACCCATCGCAGACGAGCATTGGTGGCGCCTTGTTTCCCGCCTTGCCGGCCAATACCTTCTTTGCCGGGCCGACCGCAGTCGAACTCGGCATCATGAAGGACATCGGCTGGTCCGCGGTGGCTGTTCCCGAGCCCTCCACGGCGGTTCTGCTCCTATCCCTGACTGTGTTTGCGATTGTCTTGGAACGGCGCCGTCGCGCCGCCTGAGCCGCGCAGCATGAAGTATCTCTAGACCGCGGCGTCGCGGGCATTTTGTGCAGCACCCGGGGTTGACGCTTCCGGGAAAGTCGCTTCGCTTGGCCCTCCATGCCTAAGCTGGTCTCCAGTCACAAAACCGCCGCGCCACCCGCGGGCGAGGTGTTCATCACCCGGCAGGTGCATTTCAACTCCGCGCACCGGCTGCATAACCCGGCGAAGAGTGTGGCGTGGAATAAAAAGCAATATGGCCTGTGCAACGAGGTGCATGGCCACAATTACGTCCTGGAGGTCACCGTGCGCGGCCGGCCCGATCCGGTAACAGGTTACATCATCGATCTGGGCATGCTGAAGGGCCTCATGAACCGCGCCGTCGCCGACCCCTGCGACCACCGCAGCCTCGAAGGCGTTGATTTCCTCCGGGGCATCATCCCCTCGACCGAAAACCTGGTGATCGCCTTCTGGGGTGAGCTAGCGCGGCACATCCAGTCCCCGGCCACGCTCCATTGCGTCCGCCTTTACGAGACCCCGCGCAACTTCGCGGAATATTTCGGCGGAGATGATTCCGGATCTGATCGTTCTCTTTCTCATAATCGTTCTCGTAATCGGTCCGTGTCCTAACCGACAAACAGGAGAACGATTAAGATTACGAAGAACGAGAACGATCAAAAACGACCGCCCACGCCATGAAACAAATGTATCTCCATCGCTCGAATTGCGGGCAAGTGCCGCCGATCAAGCGGGGTTACGACCGGAAGTTCAAACCCACCGCTGCCTACCACGCCACGTTGCCCGACATGATGGAGGTCGCCCACGACGCCATCCAGGGCGCCCACGTGCCGATCCAGCAGGTCGGCATCCATAATTTCAAGCTGCCGCTGAAATATCGCACGAAGGCGGGCAAAACCCTCACCCTCGAGACCAGCGTCACCGGCACCGTGTCGCTCGAGGCCGAGCTGAAGGGCATCAACATGAGCCGCATCATGCGGACCTTCTACGAGCACAAGGACGGCGTCACCACCGGTGAGTGGATGGGCAGGATCCTGAAAAATTACCTCCGCAAGGTGGAGACGAAGGACGCGCGGCTGAAGATCGCCTTTTCCTATCCGATGCTCCAGCCGAGCCTGCGGACGAAACTCAAGGGTTATCAGTTCTACAATGTGGCGTTCGAGGGCGTGATGACGTGCGATGGCCGCTATCGCCGGTTCATCCATTTCGATTTCGTTTATTCATCGGCCTGCCCGTGCTCAGCGGAGCTGACCGAGCATGCCCGCGACAAGCGCCAGGCCTACGGCGTGCCTCACTCGCAACGCAGCAAGGCGCGCGTGACCATCGAGGAGGTCGAGGGCAGGAAGATCTGGATAGAGGACGTCCATGCCTTGTGTCTGCGCGCCCTGCAGACGGAGACGCAGGTGATGGTGAAGCGCGAGGATGAGCAGGCCTTCGCCGAACTCAACGGCGCCTACCTGAAGTTCGTCGAGGACGCCGCGCGATTGCTCTACAAGGAATTCGATGGAGACAAACGCATCGCCGACTTCCGCATCGCGTGTTCGCACCTGGAGTCGCTGCATTCGCACGATGCCGTGAGCGTGATCTGCAAGGGCGTGAAGGGCGGCTTCACGGCCGACTTCATGGATTTCGGCTCGCTACTGTGCTGATCTGCTGACCGCACGAAACGCGCGGAAGCTCCAACCTCCAGTGAAACTTAGAATCTTTGAAGTTTGGCCTATGAGAATTCTCTGGAGCTTGGAGGTTGGAGCTTGGAGCTTTCCCGCATGAACCCCAGCCCCGTCATCCTCATCAGCGGCGCCTCGCAGGGCATCGGCGCGGCCATCGCGCAGGTATTCGCCACCGAGATGCCGGGCGTCCGGCTAGCGCTCGTCGCCCGCAACGAGAAAAACCTCCGCGTGACCGCGGGGGAGTGCCTGAAGCTCGGGGCCGAGGTGGAGCTTTTCCCCTGTGACGTGACCAAGGAGAAGGCGGTCGGGGCCATGGCCCGGGCCGTGACCAAGCATTTCGGACCGGTGGACGTGCTGATCAACAACGCCGGCGCTTTCACCAGGGCACCGTTCGCGAAAACGAGCGTGGCGGCCTTCGACGACATGATCGCCACGAACCTGCGCAGTGCGTTTCTGGTTACGCAGGCTTTTCTCCCCGCGATGCTGAAGCGCAAGCGCGGCGACATCTTCTTCATGAGCTCCATCGCCGGGCTCGGCGCCTATCCGCAAGCCGCGGCCTATTGTGCGGCGAAGTTCGGCGTGACCGGGCTGGCGAAGGTTCTGCGTGCCGAGACGAAGGAGGCGGGCATTCGCGTGTGCTGCGTGCACCCCGGCGCGACCTGGTCGCCTTCGTGGGCGAAGAGCGGCGTGAAACCGGCCCGAATCATGCCAGCCGAGGATATCGCGTGGGCGATCCTCAATGTTTATCAGCTCAGCCGCCGCACGGTGGTGGAGGAAATCGTCCTCCGGCCGCAAATGGGTGACTTGTAGTCCACGCAAAGTGTCAGGTGTAAAATTCCCCAGGCAGAAATTGATTACCTAAGGGTTTTTACGGTAAAGCTCCTGATTTCGTATCTTCACGCCGAAAGGCCGGTCGTATGGGGCATGAAGAATTTGCAGGCCTATGTTTTTCTGACACTCGGCGCGGTCTTGAACCTGTTGCCGTTGATGGCGCCTGCCCAATTTCCGGCCAATAGTCTGGATGGGTCGAACACCAGTGCGCTCTGGCTCCAGTTCATGGGGTGGGTGATCGGTGGGATTGGCACGGGGTATCTCCTGTTGCTTGAGGTGCTGCCCTCCGTTGCCCAACTGCTGGCTTGGCGTCCGTCGCCGTTGCCGGATCTTTTGTCTGGGAACGTCCTGCGCCCTACGCTCCAACTGGTGGCGGGCGAATACGAGAATCAGGGCAGCGGACAGGGTGTGGCGGCTTGAGTGCCTGGGTGGGCAGCGAGCTTGCTCGCGCAGCCTGAAGCAGCGCCTGCAAGCAGGCGGCCTGATTATCACGCCTCCCCGAGGCTCTTGGGGTCCACCTCGACCTCTTGGCACGCGCGAATGAACGATGCCGCGCTCCACGCTTGGAACGCCTTGCCCATGGGCCGGCCGGTCTGGCCGTGGGCCCATTCATTGAACTCCCATTCCTGATCGCGGCCGAGATGATTGACCTCGGCGAGCCGGAGCAGTTCGCGGCAGGCGACCTCATGGAAACCAAGACGGTGAATGAAACGCACCCACATGCCACCGACGAACGGCCAGATGCCGCCGTTGTGGTAATGGTGCGGCAGGTTGAGCAGGTTGACGGTATAGTAGGCGCGCCAGTCGGGATCGCCGGCCTGCACGACGGGATAAAGGTTCGCCACCGGCCAGGGCTGGTTTACGCCGACGCCCCACATGAACCGGAAGGCGGTCCGGGCCCGGTCGACGTCGAGCACGTTCATGAGGAAGGCCAGGATGTTGGCGTAAGTGTCGCAGCGCCAGTTGAAGGCGAAGGGCGTGATCTCGGCCAGCAGGTATTGCGTGTCGCCCAGGCCCGACTGGCGGTTGGCAAAGCGGTTCTGGTCGGGCTGCGAGGCTTCTTGGCCAGGCTTCGTGGTCGGCCAGAAAATTTCCAGGATGCGGCCGCGAATCTTCTGCGACCAGCGCAGGTAGTCGGCGGCTTTGTCGAACTGGCCCATGAGCTCAAGCATGCGGCCATAACACACGTTGGTGCGAAACCAGAGCACCTCGTCGTAGAGCACGTTGTAGCTGCGGCCGAAAAGATCGGTCCAGTCGCCGGCTTCGGGGATCTCGAGGAGGCCGTCGTTGTTGGAGTCCTGGGCGCTCAGCCAGTTCATGATCGTCTGCAGCCGGTCGGCGTGCCGGTAGAGCAGGGAGTGGTCGCCGGTGCGGTTGGCGTAATGGTAGACGGCGATGATCACCCACAGCCCGCTGTCGATGGAGGCGATGCTGCCGACGCCGGAATAGTCGGGCTGGCCGTCGTCGATGCGCACGTTGGCCGGGATCTGCCCGGTGGGGGTGGTGGCGTTGAGCAGGGTCTCGAGGGTGGCCAGCTGCGCGGCGCGGATGTCCTCGTCGTCAAGATGCAGGGTGTTCCAGACGGTGATGGCCCCGTCGCGCGCCCACACGCTGCGGTAGTTCGCATCGGTGCCCGTCACGGTGTTGTCGGTGAGCGAACAGGCCGAAAAACCCATCGGGGTGATGTTTTTCCGGAGGGCGACGAGGGCTTTTTCGTAAGCAGTCGCGAGGAAGGCTTTCTCCTTTTCGTTGAGCGACCCCAGTTTGGTATCGGTGAAAAGCATCCGGAAGCCGGGTGCCATTTTCGCGCGGGTCACGCGGCTATTTTCCTTCGTGGGGAGCACACAGACGATGCCGTAGTGGCAGAGCCCGTCGAGCACACCGTCGGCGAGGATCTGGCGGGAGCCGTAGGTCGGGACATCCACGGTGGCCTCGTAAAGCTCCGGCAGGGCATTCTCCACGATGATGCCGCGCACGCCCGGCAGGCGGAACATGCTGGCATCGTTCGCCGTGTCGCCGGCCACGAGGACCTGGTCGAGGGGGATCTGCAGCCGCTCGCACAGCCAGCGTAGGGCGCCGCCCTTCGTGGCGTTGCGCGGCAGAATGTCGAGATCGCGGGCGCTGGAATAGACGACTTTCACCTGGAGGCCGGCTTCGGTCAGCTGGCCCTGGAGCTGGCGGATGGTGCCGGGCGAGGCCCGCTCCAGAAACCAGCTCGACTTGAAGTCATTTTGAAATTCGTCCGGCTGCGGACGGATAGCCGGAAATTTTCCGGTCAGTTCCCGAACCTGCGCCAGGTCCCAGCCCGCGGCCAGGTGGTTGCGCAGTTCGTCGAGCATCCGGCCCGGCTTTACGTCGAAGATCTGCGTGCCGACCCCGCCGAGGTAATAGTCGGCGGCGGGCAGCGTGCCGTCATCCACGAAACGGCGCAGGTCGTCGACCAGCCGTCCGGTATTATACACGAGCAGGGGGCGGGCCTCAGGCGACAAGGCTTCCCAGGCGGTTTTGAAACGCTGCGTGGATTCGGGGTTGCCC
Organism: Lacunisphaera sp.; assembly: GCA_046593155.1. Taxonomy (GTDB): domain Bacteria; phylum Verrucomicrobiota; class Verrucomicrobiia; order Opitutales; family Opitutaceae; genus Lacunisphaera. The sequence continues at coordinate 6,650 of JBKJRX010000011.1, read as the reverse complement.
AGCAACGTGCCGTCGAGGTCGGTGCTGAAGAGGCGGATGGGGGCGGGCGCGGTGCTCATGGTCAGCGCCGGCGGATGGACATCACCGGGCAGAGGGCGTGGCGCATGATGTGTTCGGCCGTGCTGCCGACCAGGGCGCGCTTGAGCCCGGAGCGGCCCTTCGTGGTCAGCACGATCAAGTCGATGGTGTTCTTCCGGACGAGCTGGAGGATCTGGTCCGCCGGATCGCCGACCAGCACGGCGTTACCCGCGCGCAGGCGGGGCGGCAGCAGGGCGGACATCTCCCCCAGGCGCTTGACGGCCGCGTATTTCAGCCGGGGCAGATCGGCCTGGGCGGCCTTGGCCGGAGACGGCATGACGTGGACGAGGTGGATCTTGGCGGCGAACTTCTGGGCGAGCGGGATCGCATAGCGCAGGGCCTGGCGGGACTTGCCCGAAAAATCCAGGGGCACAAGGATGCCCGTCAGCCGCGGATAGGAGGTTTTGATGCCACCGAGGACGGAACGGCTCATGGGCTTGGACGGACTCATAAGTGAATACCGCAGGGCGCGGGTGGATTAGTCTCCATCATTCCAGGGTTCATCCCATTCGTTGTCGGTGAAGGCCATCGCGGTGGCGCGCTCCTCGATGAGGCTGGTGAGCTGCTGCGCGATGCCCGTCCAGGTGAAGAGGCTGCGGGCCTTGTGGGCGCCCATGCGGGAAAGCCGGGCGGAGAGGCGCGGGTGCCGGAGCACCTTGACTATGGAGATGCCCAGATCCTCCTTGTCGAAAGCATCGGCATAGAGGGCGTGCCGGCCAAACGTCACGGCGCGATACAGGCCGCCGTGGGTCGTGATGACGGTCGGCGTGCCGCAGGCCATGGCTTCGATTGCCGTCATGCCGAAGGGTTCGTAACGGCTGCTCAGCACGAACACGTCCGCGGCCCGGTAATGGTCGGCGAGGTCAGTGTCGGCCACAAAACCGGAGAATTTCACGCGTCCGGCCAGGCCGAGCTGGAGTGCCTGGGCCTTGAGTTCATTGAGCAGCTTTTGTTCACCGGCGTTCATCTCGGTGCCGCCGACGGCGAGATGGAGCACCGCACCCTCAATCCGGGGCGCGACGATGGAAAATGCGTCGATCAGCAGATCATAGCCCTTGTTGCGCGCCAGCCGCCCGATGGCGAGGACGACCTTGCCCTCGAAGCCGAGGCGCTGCCGGACGGCGTCGCGGGAGGAGCCACTGACCGGAAAGAACCGGTTGTCATCATAACCGGGTGGAATCATGTGCACGTGGTCGGCGGAAGCGCCGTAGTCGCTGACGATCATGTCCACCTGGATCGGGGTGGTGGCGATGACCTCCGTGCAGTTGCGGTAAAGCAGGGTCTCCTCGTGGATCCGCTGCTGGAAATTATATTTCTCCTCGAAATTCGCCGCGTCGTCCGGGAAATCCTTTTCCATCAGTTGTTTTTTCCACAAGCCGACCGAATGCGGCGTGTGCACGTGCGGGGCATTGAGGCTCTCGGCGAGCCGCTGGGTGGCATAGCCGGCGTCCCAGTAGTGGCTGTTGAGGAACTGGTAGCTGAGCCCGTGCTTCTTGATGAAGCGCAGGGCGTTTTCGGTCCATTCGTCGAGGTGGCGGATCAGGTATTCCTTATCGAGGAAGTTACGCCCGCCACAGGGCACGCGAATCACGCGCACGCGCTCGTTGATGACGTCGATTTCGGGCTGGTCCTCGAACCGGCGGGTCCAGATGTCGACCTCGAAACCGAGCTGGGCCAGTTTTTTGGAAAGTTCCAGGACGTAGACGACCTGGCCGCCGGTGTCGGCCGCCCCCAGCGGGGGATCGGCCGCGACGTAACCATGCGCGGAAACCATGGCGATGCGTGGCAACGAGGACTCAGGAATGAGGACGGACATTTTTTAACAGATGGAATTGGGTCTTCGCGCGCTGAGCCGCCCGGTGACAGGTTGGATTGACGCGGCCGGGGCCGCGGTGCGTCAAAAGAACGCGATGACGCCGCCCCCGTCCCCGCGCCGATTGTCGCGAAGTTTTGTGGGCAACCCCGCCCCAAGGACATCCCGCAGCCGCCAAAGTGCCCGGCAAAGTGGCTGGGTTGTGGCCGGGATTTTCCCCTGTCAACCCACCGGGCTTGCCACGCCCGGGTGAAGGCTGGCAGAAGACTGGCCATGTCCGTTTCGCACCAGACCATTCTTGTCGTGGAAGACGAAGCGTCCATTGCCGAGACGATCGTCTATGCGTTGCAGACCGAGGGCTTTACCCCGCTGTGGAAGACCACCGGGCGCGAGGCGCTCACGGCCCTGGCGCAGCAACCCGTTGCGCTGGTTGTGCTCGATGTCGGCTTACCCGATATGAGCGGGCTGGACGTTTGCCGTGAACTCCGCCAGCGGCACGCCGTGCCGGTGATCTTCCTGACCGCCCGTAGCAGTGAAGTGGACAAGATTGTCGGGCTGGAAATTGGAGCGGACGACTACCTCGCCAAGCCATTCAGTCCGCGTGAACTCACGGCCCGCATCCGCGCCCTGCTTCGGCGGAGCCGGGGCACCCCGGTTACCGGGGTGGCACCGGCCGGTTGGACGCACGACGAGGCGCGATGCCGGATCAGTTTCCAAGGGAAGGCGCTCGACCTCACGCGCAACGAATACCGCCTGCTGAGCGCGCTGCTGGCGGCCCCCGGCCGGGTGTTCAGTCGCGAACAGCTGATGACCGCGGCGTGGGACGATCCCGGGGCCTCGTTCGACCGCACGGTGGATGCACACATCAAGACGCTCCGCGCCAAGCTCCGCGAAGCCGCGCCGGATGCCGACCCGATCGTGACGCACCGCGGGCTGGGTTATTCTCTCAGTGAAGAGTAAGGCCATGCACCAGAAGCCAGACCTTTAACACCAAGCAAGCAAAGGCAGCAAAGGGTCCACTCAATGAACAGCAGGCATGCTTCGCGATCTCTGCGACCTTGGTGTAAAACAGGGTTGGTTGTATTTCCTTCATGAGAATCCGCACGGCGATCTTCGGCGTCTACGTGGCAGCCTCGGCGATTGGCTTCGTTTTCCTGATGGGCCTGGTCTTGCGCGATGTGCGCCTGCGCTATGTCGAATCGATGCGGCGCACGCTGGGGGACACCGCGGTCTACCTGGCCACCTATGCGACCCCCGTTTCGCCTACGGGTGATTGGACGGAAAAACTCGCCACGTTGCCGAAGAACGCCGGGCTGCTGCGGGTGTTCGCGTGCGACCGGGAAGGCCGGGTGGTCTTCGATTCGGCGGACCGTGACGTCGGACAGGAATACGCCTGGACCGGCCGCGGCGGCGGGCCGGCGGCCTCGGAGAACTACACCGTCTCGAATGTCGCCGAGGTCGGCAACGAACTGCGGGTGGCAGCCCGCGTGCGGCGCGGCGACGAATTGCTTGGCTGGGTTGGGGTCGGGCGTCCGCTAGCGACGGTGACCGAGGGTGTGCGGGCGGCGCGCTGGAGCCTGGTCTGGTCCGCCGGAGCGATCGCTCTCGCGATGGTGGTGGCCGGCTGGTGGATCGCCGCGCGGCTGACACGCTCGCTCGAACGGCTGACGACTTACGCGCGGAATGTGCGTGATGGCCGGCCGGCGGTCCCCGTCAGCTCGCGGGCCACGGAAATCGCGGAACTCAGCCGGGCCTTCGAGGAGATGCGCGATGCCCTGGAGGGCCGGCAGCATGTCGAACGTTACACGCAGGCGCTGGCGCACGAGGTGAAGGCGCCGCTGGCCGCGATCCGGGGCGCCGCCGAACTGATGGACGAGAACATGCCGGCGGAGCAGCGGACAAAATTCCTGGGCAACATTCGCGGCGAGGCGGCGCGCATCCAGCAGATCGTCGAAAGGTTGCTTGAACTGTCCTCTCTGGAGGCCCGCAAGGCGCTCCGGCAAACGGAGGAAGTCGCGGTGACGGAACTCGCGGCGGATGCGGCGCGGGCGCTGCGACCCGCCTTCGAGGCGGCACGGGTGGATCTGAAGGTGGAGACCGCCGCCGGCACCATGCGCGGCGAGCGCGTGCTGCTGCGCGAGGCCATGGTCAACTTGCTGCAGAACGCCCTGGATTTCTCGCCGGTAGGCGGTGAAGTGACATTGCGCTGCGCGGGGGAAGCCGGCCGGGTGAGCTTCACCGTCGAGGACAACGGCCCGGGGGTGCCGGACTATGCGCTGCCGCGGGTGTTCGAGCGGTTCTATTCGCTACCGCGTCCCGGCACAGAACGAAAAAGCACCGGGCTGGGCCTCGCCTTGGTGCGCGAGATCGCCCACCTGCACGGCGGCGACGTGACGCTGGCCAACCGCGCCGAGGGCGGCGCCCAGGCGGTCTTGTGGATTCCCGCGAAGGAAACCTGAGGCCGCGGCGGAAACAACCGGCGTGTGGGGAGACGCTGATGTCAACTAATAGTTGACATCAGCTCCCAAGCGGAGGGCTGATAGGGTGGGCGGCGAGCTTGCTCGCGCAAGACAGGCGTCTGCAAGCAGGCAGGCCCACTAAAAGAGGGTTTTCCGCCCGATTTCATCGCCGCTTCACACGGGCTTCACATGGGCCGGGCAGGATGGGGGCATGGATAGCGCACCACCTCCTGTCATTCCCACGTCCGGTTCGCGCCGGCTGGCCGCCTTCCTCAAGATCACCAGCATCTGCCTGCTCATCCCGTTCCTGCACATCCCGCTGTTCATGACGAATGGGGTGCTGCGTGAGCGGCAGGGTTACCAGAAACAGGCCGCCCAGGAAATCGCCGGGTTGTGGGGCAAGGCCCAGCAGGTCAGCGGTCCGGTGCTGGCCGTGCCCTATGCCTACAAGACGATGCTCGTCCGGCAGAAGGTCGTGGGCGAAAAGGTCGTGCCGGTGGAGGAGCCGGGCCTGCAGTGGACCATGGCGTATTTCCTGCCGGACAAGCTGGCGGTGCAAGGAACGGTCGAGCCCGAGGTGAGGCATCGCGGCATCTACGATGCGGTGGTGTATTCCACCAAGCTGAAATTCGCGGGTGCGTTCCAACCGGACTTCGCCGCGGCTGGCATCGAGCATGACCGGATCGACTGGGCCCAGGCGAAGGTGTTGTTCGGCGTCGCGGACCTGCGCGGCATTCGCACGATCTCGGCCTTCTCGCCAGCGGGCGGCAAGGCGGCGGCGTTCGAGGCGGCGGAGGCATCGGTCGCCAGTTTCCTGCCGCTGGAGGCCAAGCTCGCGGAGCTCACGCCCGGGGCGAGGATTGATTTTGAATTCGAGGCGGCCCTGCAGGGCAGTGAACGACTGCAAATCGTTCCGGCCGGCAAGGTCACCACGGTGAAGCTCACCGCGCCGTGGGCGGATCCGTCGTTCGGCGGCGCCTACCTGCCGGTCTGGCGGGAAGTCGGCCCGGCGGGTTTCACGGCGGAGTGGGAGGTCGCGCATTTCAGCCGTGGGTTTCCGCAGAGCTGGACGAAACGCGGCACGGACCTGTCCGAGCTGGCGAAGAAAATCGATGCCGCGGGCTTTGGCGTGACGTTCGCGCAGCCGGTGGACGGCTACCGGTTGGCCGAGCGGGCGCAGAAATACGGCGTGCTGTTCTTCGTTTTGGTTTTTGCCGGGTTCTTCCTGTTTGAGGTGACTTCCCCGGCGCTGAAGATCCACCCGTTGCAATACGCGATGGTTGGCGCCGCGCTGGCGTTGTTCTTCCTTGGCTTCCTGGCGCTGTCGGAATTCCTATCGACGGGGCTCGCCTATACGGTGGCCGCCGCGCTGTGCACGCTCCTCGTCTCGCTCTATGCCTGGAGTTTCCTCAAGACCGGGATGCGCACGCTTATCATCGGCGGCGGGCTCGGCGCGACCTATGGGTATCTCTATTTCGTCCTCAAGTCGCAGGATTACGCGCTCGTCGCCGGCACCGCCGCGCTGTTCGCGGCGCTGGCGCTCGTGATGTTCTGCACCCGGCGGATCAACTGGTATTCACTCGAAATGAATCCGGTGGCCGCGGGTGCCGGCAGGTAGTGAGCACAGCTCCCGAGGCCGGCAGCGCTCAATAAAAATGCTGACCGGCCCCGGGCGGCTTTAAGCTGGAAAGAAATGCGCCCTGTTGCGGTGAGCGGCGCGGGGCTGAACGGCGTCTGACACGGGTCCTAATTAACTGGCCAGCGAGTCGGGCTCTTGGCAGTGATGAGTCAGTTAATGGCCACACCTCCCTCCACCGCAACCGCTTCCGGCGCTGTTTTCCTGAGCTATGCCCGCGAGGATATCGAGGCCGCCCGGCGCATTGCCGAGGCCTTGCGCAGCCGGGGGGTCGAGGTCTGGTTCGACCTGAATGAGCTCCGGGGTGGCGATGCGTGGGACCAGCAGATCCGCCGCCAGATCAAGGACTGCACCCTGTTCGTCCCGCTCATCTCCGCGCAGACCCAGGAGCGCGGGGAGGGCTACTTTCGCCTCGAGTGGAAACTCGCGGTCGAGCGCTCCCACCTGATGGCCGAGGGGGTGCCGTTTTTCATGCCGGTGGTAATCGACGACACCGCCGAAAACGCCGGCCTCGTGCCCGAGCCGTTCATGCGGGTGCAATGGGTGCGCCTGCCCGGTGCGCTGCCGACCCCGCAATTTGTCGAGCAGGTCCAAAGAATGCTGGCGGCCCCGCGCAAGGTGACGGCGGGGGGGCGCCCCCCGGGGCCGCCCGGCCACCCACCCC
>JBKJRX010000199.1:0-4555 GCA_046593155.1 Lacunisphaera sp. | reverse complement strand
TCCTTGAGAAACTCGACCACTTGTTTCTGCCGGTGAGCCGGGAAAATAAAATTCGGGTTCTCGGTCAGGAACTTCACCAACCATTCCTGACCGAGAACCCGAATTTTATTTTCCCGGCTCACCGGCAGAAACAAGTGGTCGAGTTTCTCAAGGACCCGCTCAACGATCTTTGTATCTCGCGCCCCAAGGAACGGCTGGAGTGGGGCATCCCGCTGCCTTTCGATGAGAGTTACGTCACCTACGTCTGGTTTGACGCGCTGCTCAATTATTACTCGGCGGTCGTGGACCGGCCGGAGATCTGGCGCGAGGCCCATCACGTCATCGGCAAGGACATCCTGGTGCCGCCGCACGCCGTCTACTGGCCGATCATGCTGAAGGCGGCCGGCCTTCCGCTGCCCAAGGGCATCATCGCCCACGGCTGGTGGCTGCAGCGCGGCGCCAAGATGTCAAAAAGCACCGGCAACGCCCTCAACCCGCTCGATCTCGTCACGGAGTTCGGGGTGGACGCCTTCCGTTATTTTCTCATCCGCGAGATGAACGTCGGCCAGGACAGCGATTTTACCCTCGAGCAATTCATGGTGCGCTACAACAGCGAGCTCGCGAACAACCTCGGCAACCTCGTGAACCGCACGCTCAACATGACCACCCGCTTCGCTGGTGGCGTGCTGCCGGCGGCCGAGGGTGCGGAGGAGCTCGAAAAACACCTCCACGGCCTCTGGACGAAAACCCGCGACGAATTCATTCCGCTCTGCGAAGGCTACCAGTTCCACACCGCGCTGGAGCGGGCGATGGTGTTCCTGACCGAGACCAACGCCTACATCGAGAAACGCGCGCCCTGGAAACTGGGCAAGTCCACCGAGGCGAAGGACCAGGCGCTGCTCCGCACTTCCCTGGCCACAATGGCGGAGGCGCTGCGACTCGCCGTGGCCCTCATCCAGCACGTCACGCCTGCCACCACCGAAAAAATCAATGCCGTGCTCGGTTATCAGCCGGGTTCTGTATGGCGCGAGGAGCTGAACTGGGGCACGAAGCTGACTGGCGCGAAGGTCGCCCCGGCGCTCGTGCTTTTCCCGCGGCCCCAGCCACCGACCGCGGAGAAGAAGGGGTAGGGGCGCTTGCCCCCAAGCGCCCTGGGCCGTTGAGGGCAACGGCCCCTACCAAAACATTGCATGAGGATTCTGCCGCTAAACCCGACGGAGAATATGTCGCCCGATTCACTCCGGGCGTTCCTGGCCCGGTGTTGCGCCCTGGCCCGGGAGGCCGGCCGGCCGCAACTCGTCAGCATCAGCCTCGCGGTCGATCACCTGGACCCGTTGGCAGTATTGGAATCCATCTTCGAACCATCCGAGCTTCATTTCTACGCCGAACGCCCCGCGCAGGGTTTCGCCGTGGCGGGCGCGGAGGCGGTGCTGGATTTCACCGCGTCGGGCCCGACCCGGTTTGTTGCCGCGCGCGACTACATCGCCCGGGTGCTGGCTGACACGATCGCGGTTGGGCCGCTCGATGAACCGTTTGCCGGTCCCCATTTCTTCTTTGCCAACAGCTTTGCCCACGACACGCCGGTTGACGCGGTGTTTGCAGCCCTGCGGCTGTTTTTGCCGCGCTGGCAGGTGGCGCGGATGGGCGACAGCACCGTAGCCGTCGCCAACCTGCTCATCACGGCCGATGCACCGGTGGATCTTATCGCCGCGAAGGTCTGGAAGGCGCACACAAAATTTCGCGCCTTCGACTACCGCAGCGCTCAACGCAAGGATCGTCCGTCCGCGCCGAAGCAGGCCAAGGAAATCGGTGGTGAGGGTTCGTATCAACCGGCCGTCGCGCAGGCGCTGCAGGAAATAACCCGCGGAGACTACCAGAAGGTGGTGCTCGCCCGGGCGCGCCGGCTCACGACCACCGAGGAATTCCATCCCCTGGGCGTGCTCAACCACCTGCGCCAGCACTATCCGGCGTGCTACGCCTTCTCGATCGCGAACGGCCGCGGCCAGAGCTTCATCGGCGCCAGCCCCGAGCGCCTGGTGCGCGTGGCGGCCGGCCGGATGCACACCGAGGCGCTGGCCGGCTCGGCGCCGCGCGGTGACTCGGCGAGCGAGGACGCCGCCTTTGCCCGGTCGCTGCTGCAGAGCGAAAAGGACCAGCGCGAGCATCGCCTGGTGCTCGAATCGATTGCCCGTCGCGTCGCTGACCTGGGCCTTAAGCTCGAGCACGCCGGCCAGCCACGCGTGCTCGGTCTGGCCAACGTGCAACACCTGCACCTGCCGATCAGCGCCACGCTGCCGGCGGGCGTGCACATCCTCGACCTGGTAGCGCGGTTGCATCCGACGCCGGCCGTGGGCGGCACGCCTCGTGACCCCGCGGGCGCCGCGATCGCCCGGCTCGAGCCGTTTGCCCGCGGACTTTATGCCGGACCACTGGGATGGACCGATCACCGCGGCGGCGGCGAGTTCTTCGTCGGCATCCGCTCGGCGCTGGTCGATGGATGCACGGCGACGGTCTACGCCGGGGCTGGCATCGTGGCCGGGTCGTCCCCGGAGAAGGAATTTGCCGAAACCGAATTGAAGTTCAAAGCTCTCATTGAAGCCCTGACCAGCACATGAGCGAACAATTCATAACTTCCGCCCTGCGTCATTCTGAGCGTAGCGAAGAATCCAGAATGATATGCGCCGGCGGTTGTGCTGCTGGATTCTTCACTGCGTTCAGAATGACAGGCAGCTAAAATGAAAAATCATTCTGACACGAATTTGGATTACCGGAATGTGAACAGCCTGTGGGGCAGTGTGCTGGTCGAGACGCTGCACCGGCTCGGCCTGCGCGAAGTGGTGATCTCACCCGGGTCACGTTCCACCCCGTTGACCATGGCGTTCGTGCGCCATGCGGGCATCGCAGCCATCCCGGTGCTGGACGAGCGTTCGGCGGCATTTTTCGCCATCGGACTGGCCCGGCAGCATCACCGCCCGGTGGCGTTGCTGTGCACGAGCGGGACGGCGGGCGCCAATTATTTTCCCGCCATCATCGAGGCACAGGAGAGCGGCGTGCCCCTGCTCGTCATCACCGCCGACCGGCCGCCGGAGATGCGCGAGTGCCGTTCCGGCCAGACGATCGACCAGCAGAAACTTTACGGCAGTCATGTGAATTTTTATCACGAGTTCTCCGTGCCGCTGGCTTCGCGGCCGATGCTACGCTACCTGCGACAGACCCTGGTTCACGCTTGGGAGCGGACGCAGTGGCCATGCTCCGGTCCCGTGCACCTGAACGCACCCTTCCGGGACCCTCTGCCGCCGATCGAGGATGGCCAGACCGGGGCGTTGCGGGCGGAGCTCAACGAAACGAAATTCTTCGCCGCACTCAAACCGCCCGCTCTGCTGGAAGCGAATCCTGCCGGCCCGTGGCGGCTGGGCGGTCGCGGAGTCATCATTGCGGGACAGGTCCGGCCGGCTGATCCGGTCGCTTACGCGAAGGCGGTTGGGCAGATCGCCCGTAAACTTGGCTGGCCCGTGCTGGCAGACGCCCTGTCGCCTTTGCGGCATCAGGCGAACCTTGTGCCGCATCTGGTCACGACCTACGACCTCATTGCCCGCTCGGTGGTGCTGACGAAGCAGTTGCAGCCTGAGCACGTTCTGTGCCTGCACGACTGGCCGACGAGCAAGGCCTTGCGGCACTGGCTCCGGACGGAGGACATTGCGGTTACCTTTGTCAGCTCGCATCCGCAAAACCCGGATGCACTGCATAGTCGCTCCCGGCTGCTGCGCTGCCACCTCGAGTCACTGGCCCGGGTGGTGCAAGGCGGCGCGAAGCCGCGCGGTTGGCTGGCCGGTTGGCTGGCGACAGATCGCAAGCTGACCCGTCGTCTCGCCCGCCAGCTGGTGGCGACGGAGGGAATGTTCGAGGGCCGGGTGAGCGCGCTGTTGCCGGGTCTGTTGCCGAAAGGCACGCCCCTGATGGTGGCGAACAGCATGCCGGTGCGGGACCTCGAGTATTTCTGCCCGGCGAACAGCCGCGGCCTGGTGGTGCATTGCAATCGCGGCGCCAATGGCATCGACGGCACGCTCTCCACGGCGCTGGGGCTCGCCCACGGCAACCAGCCGGCGGTCCTGCTGACCGGCGACCTGGCGCTGCTGCACGACACGAACGGTTTTCTTTCGGTGCCCAAGTTCAAGGGCAGCCTGACGATCGTGCTCATCAACAATGCCGGGGGCGGGATTTTCGGGCACCTGCCGGTGGCGGAGTTTGAGCCGCCGTTCGAGGAGTTTTTTGCCACACCGCAGCAAGCCGGCTTTCGGGGGCTTTGCGCCGCCTACGGCTGCCGCCACGTGCTCGTGCGGGATTGGAAGCATTTCGCGCAATTGCTCGGCCAGCGGCCCGTGCGCGGAGTGCGGGTGCTTGAGGTAAGGACCGACCGGAAGCGTGACGCGGCGACGCGGAAGGAACTGTTCGCGCGGCTTAGCGGGTAGGGCGGCGAGTTTCTTCGGCGCCGTCGCGGCGCGGAACGGAGTCCGCGCCCTACCTTAGCACTACTACGTTAAAAATCCTACGCACCCCGCCCTGTCGGGCAGCAGCC
>JBKJRX010000218.1:0-3868 GCA_046593155.1 Lacunisphaera sp. | reverse complement strand
GAAATCCGCAACGGCCTCATCAACCAGTTCCTCCTCAAGCCGGTCAACTACTTCGCCTACCGCTTCAGCATCTACCTGTCGGCGCGACTCGTCACCGGACTGCTCATCCTCCTGCCGTTGATTGTGCTGTTCCCGCTGATGAGGGACCACCTCACCATTCCGCTCGATGGCTGGCGCCTCGGCATCGGCCTGCCGGCGCTGGTAATGTCCGCGCTCATCCAGTTCGGCATCGCCTATTGTTTCGGCATGATGAGCTTCTGGTTCCTTGAGATCCAAGGTCTCGTGATCCTCTCGATGGCGATCGAGTCCGTGCTGGGCGGCCAGATCTTTCCCCTCGACCTGCTGCCGGACTGGCTGTTCCGGCTGTCGCAATACCTCCCGTATTATTACCAGATGTATTTCCCGGTCGCGATCTTCACGGGCCGGCTCAACGACCCGGCCGCGGCCCTGACCGGGCTCGGCATCCAGGCCTGCTGGGTGGTCGTCATCCTCGCGGTCGGCCAGCTCCTCTGGCGCCGCGGCCTGCGTCTGCACACCGCCGTGGGGGGCTGAACTCGGATTTTCACCACTAATGAACACTAATTGGGCACTAATGGAATGCAGGGCAAGTGAGGGCGCTGATCTTGAGCTGCGTCAATTAGTGCTGATCACTGTGGATTAGTGGTTAACTCTGAATTCTCCCGCTCAATGAATCTCGCGCATTACACCCGCATCTGGCTGACCTCCGCCCGCTACTCGATCGTGCGGACCCTGATGTTCCGCGGCGATTTCTTCATCTGGGCCCTGGTGGAGCTGTTCTGGATGACCGTGAACCTGCTGATGGTATCGGTCATTTACCAGCACACCGAGACTGTCGCCGGCTGGACCAAATACGAGATGATGCTGCTGGTCGGCACCTCGCTCCTCATCCAGCGCTTCCTGATGGGCTTTTTCTGGAGCAGCATCTTCGAGATGGGCCGCAACATCCGCAGCGGCAACTTCGACTTCTTCCTCGCGCAGCCGGGCAACGTCATGTTCATGGCCACGACGCGGAAACTCGATCCCGACGGCCTGATGAACTCCTTCGTCGCCGCCGGCGTGGTCATCTACTCCGCCGGCAAACTCGGCCTGCACCCCGGCGTGGTGGACATCGCGCTCTATGCCCTGCTCGTCGGCTGCGGCGTGATCATCCACTACAGCATGCTCGTGCTGTGCATCGCCCCGGCATTCTGGATCACCAGCGCCCAGGGCATCGAGGGCAGTTATTTCACCCTCAGTGAATTCTCCCGGCTGCCGCGCCAGGCCTTTAAGGGCATCGCCAACATCGCCTTCGTCTGGGTCCTGCCCGTGGTGGTGGTGAGCAACGCCCCCGCCAGCACCCTCCTGCATGGCTTCGATCTCAAGGTGGTCGGCTGGCTGTTGGCGATCACCGTGATCTGGTTCACGCTCGCCATCGTCGTCTTCCACCGCGGCTTGCGCCGCTACACGAGCGCGAGCAGCTGAACGGAATTTGACCATGCATTGTCATTCTGAACGAAGTGAAAAATCCAGCATGATACCCGCCAGCGGTCGTGCTGATGGATCCTTCGCAGGGCTCAGGATGACCGGTGACGGCTGCTTATGGGTGTCGCGCACCCCAAGTGACCCGACCTGCGCTTGAGTCTCGGAATGACTACGCGGTATTCCCAAAGCAATCTCCCCCGTGCCTGAAAAACTCAAATCCCTCGAAACCCGCCTCGGCTACCGCTTTCGCAGCCAGGCGTTGTTGCATGAAGCGTTGACCCACCCGTCCTATCTCCAGGACCGCCCGAAGGCCGGCCCGCACAACCAGCGCCTCGAGTTTCTCGGCGACTCCGTGCTGCAGTTCATCCTGACCGAAGCCCTGTTTGGCGAATTCACCACCGAGCGCGAAGGCGTGCTCAGCCGCCGCCGCGCGGTGCTGTCCAAGGGAGGCTTCCTGACCCAGATGGCCCGCGACCTCGGACTTGATGCGGCCCTGCGTCTCAGCAAAAGCGAGGAGGACACCGGGGGCCGCACGCGGGCCTCGACCCTGGAGGATGCGTTCGAGGCACTCGTGGGAGCCCTTTATCTCGACAGCGACCTCGCCACGACGCGCGAACGCGTGCTGGCTTGGTATGGTCCGCTCGCCGACCGGCTCGCCTCCTCAGAGGATGCCGAGAATCCCAAGGGTCGCCTGCAGGAACTCATCCAGCCGGAACATGGCAACACCGCCCTGCGCTACGAGGTGGTGTCCACAAACGGCCCACGCCACGCCCGGGAATACGAGATCGCCGTTTTCCTGAACGACCGACAGCTCGGCACCGGCACCGGCCCATCCAAGAAGGTCGCGGAAGAAGTCGCCGCCCAGGCCGCCCTGACCACGCTGCGCGTGGAAAGCTCCAACCTCCCACCTCCAACCTCCAAGTAAAGATCCCCGGAGCACCTGTCAGCCATAGGCCCGGCGACGGCTGAAGCTCCGGGTATTAGACTGATGTTTCTCTGGAGCTTGGAGGGTGGAACTTCTAGGGCGTGTATTCAAACCCCTTAAATATTCGAAACCTGTCATTCTGAGCTTAGCGAAAAATCCAGTTGGATGCTCGCGTCCGAGGGGAGGCGGCCTAAGTCCTGATAGATTCTTCACTGCGTTCAGAATGACAGACCGGGTTTGAAGACACGCCCTAATCAGTTGCTCGCCGGCCGGGAGCATGCACTTTGTTGCCCTCCCTGTCCGAATCCACGGCAAGTAAATTCTCGAAACTCACCGGCATTTGCCCGGCAGCGCAAACCCATGCCCTGGCGGAACTGCTCGCCCGAAATCCCGCCCCCGTCTGGCTCGTAATTCACGAGGAAGCCCAGAAGACCGACGCTCTCGCCGAGGACCTCGCCCTCTTTCACGCGGCCAACGGCGGCAAGGCGAAACTTGAGATCCTCCCTTTCCCCGAGGCGCAGACCGGCGAGATGCGCGAAGCCTTCAATGCCGCCAGCGACCGGCTGGCCGTGTTGTCCCGGCTCCGCGCAGCGCGCACCGCCTCCCAACCCTCAACTCTTTTGCCTGGCGACGGCCCGGACAAACACCGGGCTGGCAGCAGCCAGCAACGGCGCAACCCTCAACTTCTGATCCTGACCACCCCCGCCGCGCTGCTGCAGCCCGTGCCCCCGCTGGCGGACTTCGCCATGCGTGAGGCCGAGTTGGTGCGCGGCGAAGGCCGCTCGTTCCAAGGCCTGCTGGATCTGATCCGGTCGTTCGACTACGACAGTGAGGCGGTCTGCGAGGCTCCCGGACAATACGCGGTGCGGGGCGGCATCGTGGACGTCTATCCCATCACGGCTCACCAGCCCTACCGCCTGGATTTCTTCGGCGACACGCTCGAGGAAATCCGCGCGCTTGATCCCGTCACCCAACGTTCGGGCGAATCGGTCGAACGCCTCACTCTCACGGCCGCCCCCAAGCTGCATACCTCAAGTTTGCAATCCTCGCTGCTGGACTACCTGAACCCGGCCACGCACGCCGCGCTGCTCGAGCCCAAGTCGCTTGAGGAGCTCTTCGAGACGCTCGCGCTAGACGATGGTAGGGCGGGCACTCCGTTGCCCGCCGGAGCGGCACGGATCGGAGTCCGCGCCCTACCTTTTGAAGAGGCGCTCGGCGCCGCGTGCACCCGCCTCTTCGGCATCAGCGACCTCGATCTCGCCAGCCATCTGTTCGATGACGCTGCGCACGAGGAGACCTGGGACACGGAATCCCTCTCCCACCATCGCTCCTATCCTGAGGAACGTCTCCTCGCCCATGAGCGTCTCTCTGCCGAGGAGGATGCCCGCCGGCAGTTTCTGGAAAAAGTCGCCGCCTGGCGGAAGGCCGGCTACGCTGTGGATTTCGTCGTCTCCAAAGAAG
>JBKJRX010000185.1:0-24950 GCA_046593155.1 Lacunisphaera sp. | reverse complement strand
GTTGGAAAAACAGGTGTCGCCGGCCACGCCGCCGACCTTGCTCATCCACACCCAGGCGGACCAGTCCGTGCCGGTCGAGAACAGCATCCTGTTCTACCAGGCACTCACGAAGGCGAAGGTCCCGGCCGAAATGTATCTCTTCGAGCACGGTTCGCACGGCATGGGCCTGAAACCCGAGTTCGGCACGGCCTCGGACTGGCCGGCGCGCGCCGCCGACTGGCTACGTAACCGCGGCTTGCTCACCGCCGTCAGCCAGTGACCCCACGCACACTATGTTTTATCCCGCCCGTTTCTCCCGCCTGGTCATCCTCGCCGTGTCCCTGTTTGGTGCCGCTTCGGCGGCCACCACCCGGATCATGGAACGCCTCGACCGTGGCCTCGTGGCCGTCCATCAACCCGATGGCAAGGTCTTCGTAAGCTGGCGGCTGCTCGCTTCCGATCCCGACGGCACGGCCTTCAATCTCTACCGGGAAACGGCGCCAGCGGTCAGCGTAGCCTTCGGCAACACGCCCCGGCAGCGCGAGGAGCCGGTGGTGCGACTCAACGCCGAACCGCTCGCGGGCCCCACCTGGTTCCTCGACGCGGGTGCCCGGCTTGAACGCGCGACCAGGTATTTTGTCCGTGCCGTCGTCAACGGCACCGAGGAGGCCCCGGGTCCCGCCTTCGCCCTGACGGCCGGCGCGCTGCCCCTGCCTTATCACGCCGTGCCGATCACCACGCCGGACGGCTACACGCCCAACGATGCCTCGCTCGGCGACCTCGATGGCGATGGCCGCTACGAGATCATCCTCAAGCAGGAACAGCGCCCACGCGACAATTCCCAAGCCGGCCTGACCGGTGAAACGTTGCTGCAAGCCTACACGCTGGAGGGAAAACTCCTCTGGACGATCAACCTCGGCAAAAACATCCGCGAGGGCGCGCACTACACCATGTTCATGGTGATGGATTTTGATGGCGACGGTCGCGCCGAGGTCGCCTGCAAGACCGCCGACGGCACCGTGGACGGCACCGGCAAGGTCATCGGCGATCCCGCGGCTGACTGGCGCGAGAAAGGTGAGACCGCCGTGCCGACGGGCGATCGCAGTGGATCCACCAACACCGCCGGCGGGGTGGTCGCGCGACTGGAGGGACGCATCGTGCGCGGCCCGGAATACCTCACGATCTTCGACGGACTCACCGGCGCCGCCCTGGCCTCGACCAAATACCTGCCCGGCCGCCATCCCGACACCGACAATCCGACCGGCGACCAGTTGAAGGAAATCTGGGGCGATGCCTACGCCAACCGCTCCGACCGTTTCCTCGCGGGCGTGGCTTATCTCGACGGCGAGCGGCCGAGCCTTCTCATGTGCCGCGGTTACTACACGCGCACCGTCATCGCGGCCTGGGATTGGCGCGACGGCAAGCTCACCTCGCGCTGGGTCTTCGACAGCGACAAGCTCGGGCCGCCCGACAAAACGAACCTTTGGCGCGGGCAGGGGAACCACAACCTTTCCGTCGCCGACGTCGATGGCGACGGGCGGGACGAGATCATCTACGGTGCCATGGTCGTCGACGATAACGGCACCGGCCTCTATTCCACCGGCTGGGGCCACGGCGACGCGCTGCATGTCGGCGACTTCGTGCCCGGCAATCCCGGCCTGGAGATCGGCGACATCCAGGAACGTTTCGGCGCGGAGGGGCTGAGCCTGCGCGACGCCCGCACGGGCAAACCGATCTTCACGATTCCGTCCGTCAAGGCGGCCACCGAGGGCGGCGACGCCGGTGAGGGCCCGGGCCGCGGCAACACCTTCAACATCGATCCCCGCTTCCCCGGCGCCGAGTCGTGGGCCGCCGGGGCGGAGATGGACGGCATCCACGATGCCACGGGCAAGAAATTCATCGAGAAGCGCCCGCGCGGCATGCCCATCAACTTCGGCATTTATTGGGATGGTGACCTGCTCCGGGAGCTGCTCGATGGCAACCGCATCCTGAAATGGAACTGGGAGACGGGCGCCATCGATCCGTTGCTCGTCGCCCATGCCTCTATCTCCGGCAACGGCACCAAGTCCACGCCCGCGGTCAGCGCCGATCTCTGGGGCGACTGGCGCGAAGAGGTTGTCTGGACCTCACGCGACAAAAAGGAACTGCGCATCTACACCTCCACCATCCCGACCAGGCACCGGCTCGTCACGTTCATGCACGACGCCCAATACCGCGTGGCCGTTGCCTGGCAGAACACCGCCTACAACCAGCCGCCGCACCCGAGCTTTTACCTCGACGAGTCCGCTCCGCTGCCCCCGCGGCCGGGCATCCGCTATCCTGAAACAGTCGGGAAATGAGCTGCGCGCGACGGTCAACCCCCTTTTACGCCCCAATCCCCATGAACCATCCCCGCCTTCTTAGTCTCGGCCTGTTGTTCGCCGCCCCCTTGCTCGCCCAAACGCCGCCAGCCGCGGCGTCGGCCGCCACCGAGCCGCCTCCGCCCACGGTGGCGCCGACCTCGGTGTCGCCCGCCCAGGCGCAGCAGATATTCGCGGGCCGGGTCGCGCCGGCTTATCCGACGCCTTACGCGCCCGCCATCGCGGATGAAATCAAGTCGGTTCTCGGTCGCATCATCGGCTACTTGGAAACCGCGAGCCCGCTCAAGGTTGTCAAGATCGTGGATCGCAACACCCGCGAGCCCGTCACGGACCTGACGAAACTGTCCGGCCCGGTGGCGTTCGATCGCACGGATTTCCTCATCACCAGCTACGAATGGGGCGTCACCTACGCGGGCATGCTGCTCGCCGCCGAGGCGACGGGTGACACCCGCTACCGCGACTACGCGGCGACGCGGCTGCTCGCCATTGCGACGGTCGCCGCGCACGTGAAGACCCTGCCGCCGCCGCCCGCGGATGCGACCGGCCCGCAGCGCGCGATGGCGCTTCGCTCGGTAATCGCCCCGCGCAGCCTCGACGACTCGGGGTCCATGGCCGCAGCCTTCATCAAGGCCGCCCGCGCCGGCATCGAGCCCGCCACTCTCCGTCCCTGGATCGACAATTACCTGAAGTGGATCCACACCGGTCAGGAGCGGCTCGCCGACGGGACGCTCTCCCGCAGCCGACCGCTGCACAACACGCTCTGGCTGGACGATCTCTACATGAGCGTCCCGGCGCTGGCCCAGATGGGCGCGCTCACGGGCGAGCAGAAATACTTCGACGACGCCGTGAAGCAGATCCTGCAGTTCTCCAGCCGGATGTTCCTCAGAGAAAACAATCTTTACCGGCACGGCTGGGTGGAGGCGATGGACCCGCATCCCTCGTTCCATTGGGGCCGCGCGAACGGGTGGGCCATCGTGGCCATGACGGAATTGCTTTCGGTGCTGCCGGAAAATCATCCGGGGCGCGCCGCCGTGCTCGCCCAATACCGCGCGCATGCCGCCGGCCTGGCCGCCACGCAGGGCCGCACCGGCCTGTGGCACCAGCTGCTCGACCGCAACGACTCCTATCTCGAGACCTCCGCTTCCGCCATGTTCGTCTATTCGATCGCGCGCGGCATCAACCGCGGCTGGCTCGATCCGCTGGCCTATGGTCCGATGACTTCGCTCGGTTGGAACGCCATCGCGAAACAGGTCAACGAGAAGGGCCAGGTCGAGAACACCTGCGTGGGCACCGGCATGGCGTTCGACCCGATGTTTTATTATTTCCGGCCCGTGAGCGTCTACGCCGCCCACGGCTACGGCCCCGTGCTCCTTGCCGGCGCCGAGGTGCTCACGCTCCGCCAGGGCAAAGGGGCCGCCGCCAACATCAACGACAGCTCCGTCCAGTTCGCGCCGTCACCCTCGCGCTTCTAGTGAGTGTTCGCAAAATGTTCTCTTGGTCCAAGTGGGCTGCGGTAAGCAGCCTGCTCGCGGGCGCGGATATCGCGCGAGCAAGCTCGCTGGCCCACTGCAACCCAACTGAGGGCATTTTGCCGGGAGATTGCTTATGAAAGTTTCCACCGCAGCGCTTCTGCTTGTCCCATTGCTGGCCGCGCTGGCGTTGTCGCCGGCGGTCCGTGCCTTGGAAAAACCCGATGTCACCTATCAGGTCTTCCAGTTTCCCGCGGACAAAATCCCCCGCATCGACGGCGACACCGTTGACTGGGCCATGGTCCCCGAGAGCTACGTCGTCGGGAAGGATCAGCTCATCAATGACGTGAAAACCCCGCCGGCCGCCGGCGACAAGTCGCTCGCTGTGCGCGTGAAGGTCGGCTGGGTGAAGGGCCTCAACCGCCTGTATTTTCTCTATGAGGCGGAGGATGATTTCTGGGACTTCGCGGAGCCCGGGCTGCGCAACGACACCCTTGAACTCATGGTGGACGGCGACGCCTCCGGCGGGCCCTTTGTTGGCCGGGACAACAACCGCTATTGGACTTCCGAATACGTCGGGGCGATGGCCACACCGGAAGCCCGCGTCACCGACAGCGAGCTCAAATGGGCGCTGCACGGCGTCCATGCCCAGAACTACCACATCATGACGCCCGCCGTGGACAAGGACTGGACCATGGCCTGGGGTTCCGGCACCTGGACCAAGGAGATGCCGTGGGCGAACTCGGCGCAGTCTTTCAATTTCAAGCACGGCGAATCGGGCAAATACGTCCTCGAATTCTGGATCACTCCCTTCGATTACGCCGGTCCCGAAGGCGCGGCGCGCGCCGTCGAATCGGTTCTGTCCGAAAACAAGATCATTGGCCTGTCGTGGATCGTGCTCGACTATGACGGCAAATCGCCGCGCGGCTTCTGGATGCTTTCACCCAAGCGCCCGGCGCTGGGTCATGCCTCGGCCTTGTGCGCCTTCCGGCTCATGCCGGTCGAGCCGGCACTGCTCCCCAAACTAGCCGCGCAGTGGACCTGGTTGGTCCTGGATATGGACCGCCGGCTGGTGGCGTTCAAGGACCGGTCGATCGGCACCGTGACGGCTTGGAAATGGGATTTCGGCGACGGCACCACCTCGACGGACCAACACCCGCAGCATACCTACGCCAAGGCGGGCAATTATGTCGTCATCCTCGATGTCGCCGGTCCCGACGGCACGTCCCGCCGCTCAAAGATCTGGGACGTGCAACTGAAGAACTGATCCATCTCAGAACCACAGAATTTTTGGCCACAAAGAATCACAAAAAAACCACGGCTGGCGAAACTCTCAAGGCGCTTATAAGCGCGCGGAAATTTCCCGCGCGCCGGACGGAAGCGCCTTGTGTTCTTTCGTGGCTAAAAATTCTGGGGATCGTAGGTTTTGTCTCAGTTTAGCCAGTATTACGACCGCCGGCGATTATCGTGCTGGATTCTTCACTTTGTTCAGCATGACGAGGCAAAAAATATCATGAACAATCGTTCACATTTATCTCCGGTATTTTTGCTTTTTGCGCTCTTTGTGGCCATCCCTGCCTTTGCTCGGGATCTCACCCTGCGCTACACCCAGCCGGCTGGGCGCTGGACCGAGGCCCTGCCGGTCGGCAACGGCCGGCTCGGCGCCATGGTCTTTGGTGGCATCGCCGACGAGCACCTGCAACTGAACGAAGCTACGCTCTGGTCCGGTGCGCCGACCGACTGGAACAACCCGGCCGGGCCGGAAATTCTCCAGGAGGTGCGCACCGCGATCTTCGCCGGTGATTACGCGAAGGCCAACCAGCTCTGCAAAAAAATGCAGGGTCCTTACAACCAGTCCTACCAGCCGCTGGGCGACCTGCGTCTGAACTTCCACGGCACCAAAGGAGCCACCGGCTACGAACGCTCACTTGACCTTGATCGTGCCGTGGCGACCGTGCGCTACACGGCGGACGGGGCCGTGTTCACGCGCGAGGTTTTCAGTAGCTTTCCCGACCAGGTGATCGTGGTGCGCCTGACCTGCGACCAGCCGGGCAAGATCAGCTTCACGACCGGCGCCGACAGCCTGCTGCGCTATGCGGTGCAAACCGAGGGCAACGACACCCTGGTCCTGCGGGGCCGCGCCCCGGTGCATGTCGAGCCAAGTTACGTCCGCAACAAACCCGAGCCGATCCGCTACGACGACGGCCCGAATCCCGAGGGCATGACCTTTGACCTGCGCGTCCGGATCCTCGCCGAGGGCGGGCGCGTGACCTCCGGCGGCTCCACGCTCCTCGTCGAGCGGGCCAATGCCGTGACGGTGCTTATTTCCGCCGGCACCAGCTTCAACGGCTACAACAAGTCCCCCGGTCGCGAAGGTCGCGATGCCACCGCCGAGGCGCGGCGTCCGCTTGAGGCAGCGCAAAAGCTCCCCGTTGCCGACCTGTTAGCCCGGCACACCGCCGACCACCAGGCACTTTACCGCCGGGTCGCGCTCGATCTGGGCAACGTGCCGGAGGCCGAGGCCCTGACCACGGAGGCGCGTCTGGAGCGATTCGTAAGGGGTGCGGCTGACCCCGGCCTGGCCACGCTGCTCTACCAATACGGACGTTACCTCCTGATCGCCAGTTCCCGCCCGGGCGGCCAGCCGGCGAACCTGCAGGGTATCTGGAACGATTCGATGCGTCCGCCCTGGAGCTCCAACTGGACCATCAACATCAATACGGAGATGAACTACTGGCCCGCCGAGGTCGCCAACCTCGCCGAGTGCCATCAACCGCTGTTTCCGTTTATCGCCGAGCTCGCCGCCAATGGCGCGAAGACCGCGGCCGTCAACTACGGCGCCCGCGGCTGGGTCTCCCACCACAACGCCGATCTCTGGCGCCAGAGCGCGCCGGTCGGCAACTGGGGCGATGGCGACCCCGTCTGGGCCAACTATTCCATGAGCGGCCCGTGGCTCTGTCAGCATCTCTGGGAGCACTACGCCTTCAGCGGCGACCAGAAATTCCTCCGCGAGACCGCCTGGCCCATCATGAAGGGCTCGGCCGAGTTTTGCCTAGACTGGCTGATCGACGACGGGAAGGGCCACCTCGTCACGGCGCCATCGGCCTCGCCGGAAATCGGCTTTACCACGGCCGACGGCAAGAAAGGCACGGTCTCGATGGCGACGACCATGGACATGTCCATCATCTGGGACCTGTTCACCAATATTATCGAGACGTCGAAGATCCTTGGCCTCGAGCCGGAGTTCGCCGCGCGCGTTGAGGCGGCGCGGGCAAAACTTTACCCGCTGAAGATCGGCGCGCGCGGCCAGCTGCAGGAGTGGTTCCAGGACTTCCTGGAGACCGACGTCCACCACCGGCACGTCTCGCACCTGTTCGGCGTCTACCCGGGCCGGCAGATCACGCCGGCCACGCCGGAGTTCTTCGCCGCGGCGCGCAAGGCACTTGAGATCCGGGGTGATGACGGCACGGGCTGGTCCCTCGGCTGGAAGATCAATTTCTGGGCCCGCTTCCGCGATGGCGACCGCGCCTACGTGCTCGTGAAAAACCTGCTGCGTCCCGTCGGCGGCACCAGCGGCACCAGTTACGGGCCGGGTGGGGGCGTCTACCCGAACCTCTTCGACGCGCACCCGCCGTTCCAGATCGACGGCAACTTCGCGTTCACCGCCGGGGTGTCCGAGATGTTGCTGCAAAGCCACCTGGGTGAAATCCACCTGCTGCCAGCGTTGCCTGCGGTCTGGCCGGAAGGTGCGGTGAAGGGATTGCGCGCGCGGGGTGGTTTCGAAGTCGACCTGGCGTGGGCGGGTGGTCAGCTGACTTCCGCCACGGTGCGCAGCATTTCGGGCAAGGGCGGGAAGGTTCGCCTCGGCGATCGGGCGGTGGAACTTGGCTTGCAACCCGGCGAAAGCCGCACCCTTGGACCGCAGCTCTCCCTCCCATGAAATTCTGCCACCTGTTCCTGCTCGTCACATTGGCGTCGCTGGTCCGCGCCGCCAACCCGGTCATCACCGAGGTCTTCACCGCCGACCCGGCGGCCCTCGTGCACCAGGGCACCGTCTATATCTACACGGGCCACGACGAGGCGCCGGAGAAGCATCCCACCTACCTGATGAAGGAGTGGCTGGTGTTCTCCTCGACCGACATGGTGAATTGGAAGGCCCATCCCTCGCCACTCGCCCTGAAGGATTTCCCGTGGGCGACGGCCAACGCCTGGGCAGGACACGTCGTCGAGCGCGGCGGAAAATTCTACTGGTATGTCCCCGTCTGGCTGGGCAACGGCAAGGGCTTCGCGCTCGGCGTGGCGGTGGCGGACAGTCCGACTGGTCCGTTCAAGGACGCGCTCGATAGGCCGCTCATCACGAGCGACCGCACGCCCGATCCGACCAATCCCGAGGGCGTGAAGGTCACGTGGGACGACATCGATCCGGCGGTGTTCATCGATGACGCTGGCCAAGCCTGGCTTTTTTGGGGGAACACCAACCTTTATTACGCGAAACTGAAGGCGAACATGACCGAGCTCGACGGTCCGATCGAACAGATCACCGGCCTGCCGCGCTTCGTCGAGGCGCCGTGGATTCACCAACGCAAGGGCCGGTATTACCTGACCTATGCCTACGGCTTTCCCGAGCGGACCGCTTACGCGACGGCGGACAAGATCACCGGCCCGTGGACCTTCCGCGGCGTCATCATGGGCCTCGCGGGCAACTGCAACACGAACCACCAGGCGATCATCTCCTTCAAGGGCCGCGATTATTTCATCTACCACGACGGCGGCCTGCTGAAGGGCGGAAGCTTCCGACGCTCCGTCTGCATCGACTACCTCAACTACAACCCCGACGGCACGATCCAGCGCATCGTTCCCACCGAGGAGGGCGTCGCGCCCGCCCGGTGACAAAAGCACCACCATGAAGACATTTCCATCTGGAGGCGGGGCCATCAGCCCCGCGGGTTATCGTTTCCGCGGAGCGCGCTATGCGGGGCGGATGGCCCCGCCTCCATGGATTATGCTCCTCGCGTTGCTGGTTTTGCCAGCGACGTCCGCCGCCGACCGTTTCGCCGGCGTGCCTGCCGCCGTGCAGCCGTTCGTCGATCGCGGCGAGATCGCGGGTGCCGTGCTGCTGGTGGCGGACAAGGACCAGGTGCTGCATCTGTCCGCCATCGGGGTGAGCGATCTCGTGACCGGCCGTAAGCAGCAAACGGACGACATTTTCTGGATCGCCTCGATGACCAAGCCCATGGCCGCGGTGGCGGTGGCCATGCTGGTGGATGACGGCAAGCTCGGCTTCGACGACGCGGTCGAGAAACATGTGCCGGAATTCCGTGATCGCTGGGTGCTGGCGGAGCAGGGGGCCGACCGGCGCGTGCTGGTGAAGGCGGGGCGCCCGATCACCCTGCGCGACCTGCTCACCCATACCAGCGGCCTGGGCGAATACCAGGTCACGGGGCCGCATTGGACGCTGGCGGAGCTGAGCCGGGCGTTGGCGCGCGAGCCGCTCCGCTTCCAGCCCGGCACGCGCTGGGGCTATTCGACCGCCGGGACGGATTTGCTGTGTCGCGTGGTCGAGGTCGTGAGCGGGCAACCCTTCGCGGAATTCATGCAGCAACGGCTGTTCACGCCGCTGGGCATGAAGGACACGACCTTCTGGATCTCGACGGAGCAGGACGCCCGACGCGCCCGCACTTATTTGTTGGATGCAGCCGGCAAGCTCCAGCCGGCCCCGATCTTCTACATGTATGGCGGAGCCGTGACCGACCGGGCCCGTCCGGCGATGGGCGGGGCGGGGCTCTTCTCCACGGCGGAGGATGTCGCGAGGTTCTACCAAATGATGCTGCAACGTGGCTCGGCCGGCGGGCGGCAGTTTTTGCAGCCGGGGACTGTCGCAGAGCTGACCCGCAACCAGACCGGCGATCTCAAGGCCCGCCCGGGCATGCCGTGGGGGCTGGCGTTCTGCGTGATCGAAGACCCGTCCCAGATGGAAGGGAACCGGCATTTCAACCCGGGCACCTTCGGCCACGGGGGTGCGTTCGGCACCCAGAGCTGGGCTGATCCTGCGACCGGCTTGGTCTATGTGTTCATGATCCAACGCGACAAGATCCCCAACAATCCCGACAACTCCCCGATGCGCCGCGCCTACCAGGACGCGGTCGCCGCGGCGATCAAGTCACCTTGATGGCCACAAAGAGTCACGAAAATGATCCATCCTGCCTTCCCTGATCTTCCGCGCGCCTACCTGTCGGCCATAGCCTTGGCGAAGGCTGATGGGCGCCTTTGGAGCTTCATCTGCTCGCGGGTGTTTTTGTGCCTTTTTGTGGCCATACCTGCCTTGCTCTTGGCCGAGGTCCAGCTCGCCAGCCCGTTCACCGACCATATGGTCCTGCAGCGCGACCTTCCTTTGCCGGTCTGGGGCACCGCAGCGCCGGGTGAGAAAGTCACCGTCGAATTCGCGGGACAGGAGGAAAATACTTTGGCGGATGCCGCCGGCCGCTGGCGGGTGACATTGGCGCCCCGCGCGGCCTCGGCCGAGGGTCGCGTCATGAAGGTGCGGGGCAGCGCCACCGACGCACCGGTTGTCCTGACCGACATTCTGATCGGCGAAGTCTGGCTTGGCTCGGGCCAGTCGAACATGGATTTCGTGATCTCGAAGAAGCGCCAGTATTTCGCGGGCGTGGATAATGAGGACGCCGAGATCGCGGCGGCGCATCACCCGCTGATCCGCATGTTCACGGGCAAGTCAGCCAAGGCCAATACGCCGCAGGAACGCGTGGCGGGCGAATGGCTGGTCTGCTCGCCGGAGACCGTGCCGGGCTTTTCCGCGGTCGGTTACTTCTTTGCCCGCGAGCTGCAGAAGGAACTCAAGGTGCCGGTCGGCATCATCACCCTGTCCTTCGGCGCGAGTTGCGCGCACGCCTGGATCCGGCGCGACGCGATGCTCGGCGATCCGGCGTTCAAGGCCGTGCTCGACCGTTTTGATGAGCAGGTGAAGGCTTACGTGCCGCCGGATGCGGAAGAGATGAAGGTCTGGCAGGAGGCGGCGGACCAGGCGAAGGCCGAGGGTAAACGCGCCCCGCGCCGCCCGCGTCCCGACCCGGTGCAGGACCAGCACAACCCGACGGTAATGTTCAACGGCATGATCGCGCCGGTGGTCGGCTATGCCATTCGCGGTGTGCTCTGGTATCAGGGCGAGTCGATCACCGCGCCGCGCGAGCTCTTCCCGCGCTGGAATGAGATGTTGATCACGGACTGGCGGAAGCTGTGGGGCCGTGAGCCCGGGGTGAGCGGAGTCGAACCCCTGCCATTCTATTTCGTGCAGCTCGCCGCCCTCGACAACAACAGCAACAGCCCGCAGGTCCGCGCGTGGCAGGCCGAGGCGTTGAAGCTGCCGAACACGGGCATGGTCGTGACCCTCGACGTCGGCGACAAGAAGGACGTCCATCCGCACAACAAGGCTCCGGTCGGCGACCGGCTGGCCCGCATCGCGCTGGCGAACGTTTATGGCCGCAAGATCGAGTTCTCCGGCCCGGTGTTGGCCGCGAGTGCGATCGAGGGTGGGGCGGTGCGGCTGAAATTCACGCATCTCGGCGGCGGATTGGTCGCGAAGGATGGTCCGCTCAAAACCTTTGAAGTCGCGGGTGCCGACGGCAAATTTGTGCCGGCCGACGCGGTCATCGAAGGCGACACCGTGCTCGTGCGCAGCCCGGCGGTAGTGGCTCCCACCGCGGCCCGCTACGCCTGGGCCAACTGGCCGGAAGGCAGCAACCTGTTCAACGCCGCCGGCTTGCCTGCCGCGCCGTTTCAGACTCCGAACTAAGCCCGAACCTCCACCGGGTTCCCAACTGTGGGCCAGCGAGCTTGCTCGCGCCTCCCCGTGCGCGACCAAGGTCGCTGGCCCACATTCCTAAATCGCCTGCAAGCAGGCTCCTGCAAAAAGCCCGATCACTTCCACTCTTTCCTTAGCGGCTCTGCGCCTTTGCGTTAAAAATCATCAGGATTCTACTCGTTTTTATATGATTGACCTCAATCATATAAATTTCCTCACTGTCCTTCCATGCGCGTGCCCCAGCACATCGTCGACCTCCGTCGGGAGGAACTTCGCAGCCTGATCCGCCGCGATGGTTTCCTGCCGGTGAACGAGATTTGCAAGCGGCTGGGCGTTTCCGAGGCCACCGCCCGCCGCGACCTGGTGGCGGTCGAGGCCAACGGCCACATCACCCGCACCTACGGCGGCGCCCTGGCGGATTACAACAGCGTCTTCGCTTCGCACGACGAGCGCTCGGGCCGGGCGCGTCCGGCCAAGGCCCGCATCGCCGAGCTGGCGGTGGCGCAGGTCCCGCGCGCCGGCACGATTTTCCTCGATGCGGGCACGACCATCCAGGCCACCGCACGCGTGCTGGCCCAGCGTGGCAACCTGACCGGCCTCGTGGTCGTCACCAACAGCCTCGCGGCTGCCTCCGTGCTCGGCAGCGCGGTAGGTGTGGAACTGCACGTCGTGGGTGGGGAGTTTCTCAACCGGCAGGCGGCCCTGATGGGATCGCGCGCCATCAAGTCGCTGGGCGATTGGTCCTTCGACGCGGCCTTCCTCGGCGGCGAGGGCATGGATGCCGCGGGCATCAGCAATTCCCACGAAAGCGTCGCCGCCTTCCAGCAATCCGTCCTCAGCCACGCCAAGCGGGTTTACTTCTGCCTGGACGCGTCCAAGCTCGGCCGCGCCACCCCGCACCGCGTCGCCGACTGGTCCCAACTCTCCGCTTTGATTACCGATACCCCGCCCAAGCGGCTGCTGGCGCAAGGCATCAAGCTTCCAACGTCCAAACTCCTGCGCGCATGATGAAGACGATGCATCCTGTCTTTTCTTGTAGGAGCCTGCTTGCAGGCGATTCCCAGCCGGGCGGTTGGGGGCAACCGCCCCTACCGGTTGATTCCCAGTGGGGCGGTTTATCGGTAGGGGCCGTCTTGGCAGCCATAGGCTCGGCGAAGGCTGCTGCCCTCAACGGCCCTTGGATTTCGATTTCCAATTGCCTGCAAGCAGGCTCCTACATCCCGAACAAATGAGCACCGCCGCCCAGCCTGACGTGATCTCCCGCCTGCTCGACCTCTCGCACCAGCTCGGCCGCGAGGATCGTAAACTTGCCATCTTGGGGGAGGGGAACACCTCCGCGCGTCTTTCGGCCGACACGTTTGTCGTGAAGGCGAGCGGCTCGAATCTCGGCAGCCTCGCCGAAAAGGGCACCGCGACCTGCCGCTTCGACGCGCTGCTGCCGCTCCTCGACCGCAAGGCGATGACCGATGCCGCGATCGACGAGGCGCTCTTCGCCGCTCGCGTCGATCCTTCGTCGCGCAAGCCCTCTGTCGAGGCGATGTTCCATGCGTGGCTTCTCACGCTGCCGGGCGTGAACTTCGTCGGCCACACGCACCCCGTCGCGGTGAACAAGATCCTCTGCACGAAACATGCGCGGACCTTCGCCACCCGGCGCGGGTGTCCCGACGAAATCGTGTGCTGCGGCGCCGAGTTCGTGCTCGTGCCCTACATCGACCCGGGCCTGAAGCTCGCCCAGGGCATCCGCAAGGCCGTCGTCGCCTACATCAAGCGCCTCGCCCGCCCGCCCCGGATCATCCTCCTCGAAAACCACGGCCTGATCGCGCTCGGCGCCACGCCGGAAGCCGTCCTCGCCGCGACCCTCATGGCCAACAAGGCCGCCGAAATCTTCGAGGGCGCTGTGACCATCGGCGGGGCGCGTTTCCTCTCCGCCGCCGTCGCCGCCCGCATCGCCGGCCGCCCGGACGAACATTACCGCCAGCAGGCCCTCGGTCTTTGACCGAACGTTCATTTTCCAATGTGCAACGTTCAACGTTCAACGTTCAACAAACCAACCCCAAACTCTTGACCACTGATAGCACGAATTACCACAAATGAATCCAAGACAGGTTCACCACTAGTCCACACTAATAGGGCACTAATTTAGTGAGGCTTTAGTGAAGATTAGTGGTGACCAAAGTGTCGGCCTCTGACGGTTCAGGTTTCAGGTCTCAGGTTTCCCCCTCTCAACTTCCAACTCTTAACTCAAAACTCCATGCCCTCCTACAAATACGTCAACTTCGCCTGGGACGACGCCAAGGCCGCGACACTCGACCCGGTCGCCCGGCTCATCTACCGCTCGAACCTGCTCGGCAGCGACCAGCGCATCACCAACACGGGCGGCGGCAACACGTCGGCGAAGATCACCGAGAAGGATCCGCTCAACACCCATCCGACCGAGGTCCTCTGGGTCAAGGGCTCCGGCGGCGACCTCCGCACGAGCACGCGCGATAATTTCTCGTCCCTCTACCAGCAGAAGCTGCTCGACCTCCAGACGCTCTACGGCGCCCGCACCGACAAGGGCCTCAAGGCCCCGGCCGAGGACGACATGGTGGGCATGTATAACCACACCACCTTCAACCTGAACCCGCGCCCGTCGTCGATCGACACCCCGCTGCACTCCTTCCTGCCGGGCAAGCACGTCGACCACATGCACCCGAACGCGATCATCGCAATCGCCGCGTCGCAGAACTGCGAGAAGCTGACCAAGGAGATCTTCGGCGGCGAGATGGCCTACGTGCCGTGGATGCGCCCGGGCTTCGAACTCGGCCTGGCGATGCAGAAGATCGCGAAGGAAAACCCGAAGATGCAGGCCATCATGATGGGCCAGCACGGTTTCATCTCGTGGGACAACGACGACAAGGCCTGCTACACGCTCACCCTTAACTTCATCGAGCGCGCCGCGGCCTACATCGAGGAAAAATACCAGGCCAAGGGCGGCGACGCCAAGGCCTTCGGCGGCGCGAAGTATCAAACGCTCGACGCCGCGAAGCGCGCCGAGGTCTTCGCCGCGATCCTCCCCTGGCTCCGCGGCCAGGTGTCCCAGCAGAAGCGTTTCATCGGCACGGTGCAGGACGACGAAAAGATCCTGCGCTTCGTCAACTCGAAGGACGCCGCGCGCCTCGCCGAGCTCGGCACGAGCTGCCCCGACCATTTCCTGCGCACCAAAATCAAGCCGCTCTACGTGGACTGGAACCCGCAAGCGGAGGATACCGCGGCGCTCAAGAAGAAGCTCGCTGCCGGCCTCGAGGCCTACCGCAAGGACTACGCTTCCTACTACGCGAAGTGCAAACACGCCAACTCGCCGGCCATGCGCGACCCGAACCCGACCGTCGTGCTCATCCCCGGCGTCGGTATGGTCGCGTGGGGCAAGGACAAGTCCGAGAGCCGCGTCACCGCCGAGTTCTACAACTGCGCCGTCGAGGTCATGCGCGGCGCCGAGGCGATCGACAAATACATCGCCCTGCCGCAGCAGGAGGCGTTCGACATCGAGTATTGGCTCCTCGAGGAAGCGAAGCTCAAGCGCATGCCCGCCGAGAAGGAACTCGCCCGTCAGGTCATCATCGTCATCGGCGCCGGCTCCGGCATCGGCAAGGAGACCGCCCACCGCCTCGTGAAGGACGGCGCGCACATCGTCAGCGTGGACATGAAGCTCGAGACCGCGCAGGCCACCGCCAACGAGATCACCGCCAAGCTCGGCCAGGGCATCGGCGTCGCCGGCACCGGCATTTCCAGCTGCGGCCCGGCCGTCGGCCTCGCCTGCAACATCACTGACCGCGCCAGTGTCCGCGCCATGCTCGACCAGGTCGCGCTGGCCTACGGCGGCTTCGATTCCATCTGCGTCACCGCCGGCGTCTTCTGGCCGAGTGATACCACCGGCCACATCCCCGACGACAAGTGGGCCTTCACCTTCGGCGTCAACGTCACCGGCAGCTACATCGTCGGCGACGAGGCGTTCAAGACCTGGAAGGAACAGGGTCTGCGCGGCAACCTCGTGCTCACGACCTCGGCCAACGCCGCCGTCGCGAAGAAGGGGTCCTTGGCCTACGACACCTCCAAGGCCGCCGCCAACCACCTCGTCCGCGAGATGGCCATCGAGCTCGCGCCACTGGTCCGCGTGAACGGCGTGGCCCCGGCCACGGTGGTGCAGGGGAGCGCGATGTTCCCGCGCGACCGCGTCATCGGCTCGCTCGCGAAATACAACATTCCCTACAAGGACGACGAGGCGACCGACTCGCTGGTCAACAAGCTGGCGCAGTTCTACGCCGACCGCACGCTGACGAAGGCCCCGATCACCCCCGCCGACCAGGCCGAGGCCTACTTCCTCCTGGTAAGCCAGCGCCTCAGCAAAACCACCGGCCAGGTAATCACCGTGGATGGCGGCCTGCACGAGGCGTTTCTGCGCTGATGCGCAGAAACTAAAGCTCCAAGGACCAAGCTCCAACCTCCAAAGAAACTTCAACAACCAGCATCCAAACATGCGCTCCGTGTTTCTTAGCTTTCAGGGTTTTAATATTCTCTGGAGCTTGGATGTTGGAGCTTGGAGCTTCACCCCGAATTCCCTGTGAGCAAAACCTCCCCAACCATTCATTGTGCCGCGGTAGATTTGGGTGCCACCAGCGGTCGCGTCATCGTCGGCAGGTGGGCGAAGAACCGCCTCACCCTGACGGAAGTCCACCGCTTCCCCAATGAGTTCAAGTCCGCCGGCGGCCATGACTACTGGGATATCCCGGGCCTCTGGACCGAGATCGTCACGGGCCTGCGCGCCGCGAAGAAGCGCTTCCCGGCGCTGGCCTCCGTGGGCGTGGACACCTGGGGCGTGGATTACGTGCTGCTCAACGACGCCGGCCGCATCGTTTTCCCTACACATGCCTACCGCGACCACCGCACCCAGGCCGGCTTGCGGAAGCTCGCCAACACCCGGGCCGCCCTCGAGCGCATCTACGCGGCCACCGGTATCCCGAACGTCTTCTATAACTCCAGCCTCCAGCTGGCCGAGACGGTCGCGAGCTGCCCGGCGGTGACGGACCTCGCCACGCGCTGCCTTTTCCTCCCGGACTACTTCAACTACCTGCTTTCGGGCCGCCAGGAGAACGAGATCTCGTTCGCCAGCACCACGCAGCTGTTGTCCGTCCACGGCCGCGACTGGTCACGCGCCACGCTCGATCATTTCCATATCCCGGCCAACTGGTTCACGACGCCCGTCCTCGCCAACACCGTGCTCGGCCCGGTGGTGGGCATTCCGGAGCTCCGTGACACCAAGGTTATTGCCGTCCCCGGCCACGACACCGCCGCGGCCTACGACGCCATGCCCGCCAACCCGGTCGGCGGCGACCTCTACATCAGCTCCGGCACCTGGTCGCTGGTCGGCTTCGAGAGCGACACGCCCGTCCTCGGCGCCGAGGCGCTTGCCGCCCGCATCTCCAACGAACGCATCGGCGACGGCCGTTACCGCCCCCTGACAAATGTCATCGGCCTCTGGCTGATCGAGCAGACCCTCAAGGAATTCGCCGCCCGCCCGAAGAACGACCAGGAGTGGGGGAGGCTGATCAAACTTAGCTCTCAGCTCTCAGCTCTCAGCTCTCAGCTAGACGTCACCGACCCCGCCTTCGTGAACCCGCCCTCCATGCGCGCCGTCATCGACGCCCAGCTCAAGAAGCGCAAACTCTCTCTCCCGAAGACCCTCGCGGGCTACGTCCGCCTGATCTGCGACTCGCTGGGGCAGGGGCACGCCGATGCCCTCCGCGCCTTCGAGCGTCTCGCCGGCCGCAAGTTCGCGCGCATTCTCATCGTCGGCGGCGGCTCCAAGAACCGCCTCCTCTGCCAGGCCACGGCCGACGCGAGCGGCCTGCCCGTCCACGCCTTCACCCTCGAAGGCACCGCGGTGGGCAACATCGCCAGCCAGCTCATCGGCCTGCGAGCCGTGAAAAACATCGCGGAATTCCGCGGACACTTCGCCAAACAAATCAAAGCCACCATTTACCAACCCAAGGTTTGACCACGGATTTCACGGATTATCACGGATCATACCAATGCGTTTTTAACCACTAATGGACACTAACCCCTCACTAATCATTAGTGGCCAATTAGTGAAGATTAGTGGTGACCAAGCCTTCCTGCCTTTATCCGTGTTAATCTGTGTAATCCGTGGTTAAAAAACTTTTCTTATGTCCTCCAAATCCACTTCTCCCGCTTACCGCCTCGCCCATGCCGCTTACGCCGCCCACGGCGTCGATACCGAAGCCGCCATCCGGCACGCTCTCCGCATCCCGATTTCCCTGCACTGCTGGCAGGCCGACGATGTCCGCGGTCTCGAGACGCCCAAGGCCGGCCTCACCGGCAGCGGCACCCTCGCCACCGGCGGTTATCCCGGCCGCGCCCGCAATGGCGATGAGATGCGCGCCGACCTCGACCAGGCCCTGAAACTCCTGCCGGGCAAGCAACGCCTCAACCTCCACGCTTTCTACGCCGAGACCGGCAGCAAGGTCGTGGACCGCGACGAACTCCAACCCGAGCACTTCGCCCGCTGGATGAGCTGGGCCAAGTCCCGCCGCATCGGCCTCGATTTCAACCCGACCTACTTCGCCCACGAGATGGCCAACTCGGGTTTCACGCTGTCCAACGCCGATCCGGCTGTCCGCAAGTTCTGGATCCGCCATGCCAAGGCCTGCCGCAAGATCGCCGAAAAGTTCGCGAAGACCCTCGGCACGCCCTGCGTAAACAACCACTGGGTGCCGGACGGCGCCAAGGACGCCCTTGCCGACCGCTGGGCCCCGCGCGAACGCCTCGCCGACTCCTACGACGCCATCTTCGCCGACAAGTCCATCAACCGGAAACTCTGCGTCGACGCCGTCGAGGGGAAGCTCTTCGGCATCGGCTCCGAGGAATACGTCGTCGGCTCGCAGGAGTTCTATTCCAATTACGCGCTCAGCCGCGACCTCGTGCTTTGCCTCGATCTCGGGCACTACCACCCGACCGAGTCGGTGGCCGACAAGGTCTCCGCCCACCTGGCCTTCCACAAGAAGCTGCTGCTGCACACGTCTCGCCCGATCCGCTGGGACAGCGACCACGTCGTGATACTCGATGACGCTGTGCGCAACCTCTTCCTCGAGATCGCCCGTGGCGATGCCTGGGGCCGCATGTATGTGGCCCTCGATTTCTTCGATGCCTCGATCAATCGCGTCGCTGCCTACGTCATCGGCGCCCGCGCCACGCGCCAGGCGATCCTCTGCGGGTTGCTCGATCCGTCGGCCGGGATCAAGGCGGCCGAGGCCGCCGGCCGCGGCCACGAGCGTCTGGCGTTGATGGAAAACGCCCGCGCCTTGCCGTGGGGAGCCGTGTGGAACGAACTCTGCGAACGCGACGGTGTCCCGCCGGCAGCCAAGTGGCTCGCGGACGTCGCCCGCTACGAAAAAGCCGTCCAATCCAAGCGGAAGTAAGGTCACCACTAATCCACACTAATAACCCACTAATCTGTAGGTCGGGCTTTATGCCCGACATTCAAACTCCCGATGTCGGGGATAAACCCCGACCTACAATTCAGAACCAAACCTCTTTCCGAATTAGTGTCTCATTAGTGTGCATTAGTGGTTAAAAAATCTGCAGTCATGACTTCTCACATCGACAATCCCGACGTCATCCTCATCGGCAGCGGTGTCATGTCCGCAAATCTAGGAGCGCTGTTACGGCGGCTCGACCCGAAGCTCCGCATCCAGGTTTACGAGGCGGCGAACGAGCTGGCCTATGAGAGCTCCAACGGCTGGAACAACGCCGGCACGGGCCACGCGGGCATTTGCGAGCTGAGCTACACGCCGAAGCGCGAGGTCGACGGGACGGTCAAGGTCCAGAAGGTCATCGATATCTTCCAGGAGTTCGAGCACTCGCTCCAGTTCTGGGGGCAGGCGGTCGCGAGCGGCATGATCGATTCGCCGAAGGAGTTCATCAACCCGGTCCAGCACATCAGTTTTGTGCATGGCTCGGAACAGGTGGAGTTCCTGAAGGCCCGCCATGCTGGCATGGCGGCGCATCATTTCTTCGCCTCGATGGAATATTCCACCGACCGGGGGAAGATCGGCTCGTGGGCGCCGTTGCTCACCGAGGGGCGTGATCCCAACGTGCCGATCGCCGCGACCAAGATGGACGGCGGCACCGACGTGAACTTCGGCGTGGTCTCCCGCAAGCTCCTCAACTGGCTCGGTTCGCAGGAAGGCTGTGCTGTGGCTGCGGGCAACAAGGTTGTCGGCCTGTCCAAGGCTGGCGCGGGCTGGGACGTCACCACCCGCGACAACAAGACCGGCACGGAGCGCACGGTGCGCGCGAAGTTCGTCTTTGTCGGCGCTGGCGGCGGCAGCCTGCCGCTGCTGCAGATGGCCGGCCTGCCCGAGGCCAAGGGTCTCGGCGGCTTTCCCATCGGCGGGAACTGGCTCGTGTGCGACGATCCCGCGATCGTCGCGCGGCACCAGGCCAAGGTTTACGGACAGGCGCTCGACGCCGCGCCCACGATGGCCGTGCCGCACTTGGACACCCGCATCCTCGACGGCAAGAAGACGCTCCTCTTCGGACCCTTCGCCGCGTGGACGACCCGTTTCCTGCACCGCACGGGCAGCTGGACCGACCTCCCGCGTTCGGTGAAGCCCCACAATCTCCTCACGCTGCTCAAGATCGGCGCCACCAACATCCCGCTCGTGCGTTACCTCGTGCAGCAAGGCACGCAAAGCATGGCCGGTCGCCTGGAAGTTCTTCGCATCTTCTATCCCAACGCCCAGGAGAAGGACTGGAAGCTCATGGACGGCGGCATCCGCGTCCAAGCCATCAAGAAAACCGACGGCGAAGCCGGCATCGTCCACTACGGCACGGAAGTCCTCACCAGCGCCGACAAGTCCATGTCCGCCCTCCTCGGCGCCTCCCCCGGCGCCTCGGTCTGCGTCAACATAGTGATGGAGGTGATCAAGACCTCCTTCCCGCATCTCCTGTCCGGCCCCGACGGCATGAAGCGCATCGAGGCTATCATTCCGACTTACGGAACAGACTACCGGAAACCGGAACTCGCCGGACGTTTCAACGATCTGGCGATCCAAGCCCGCAAGCTGCTTCAGCTGATCTAAGGCCTCACGCGAAGGGCGCGAAGGTCGTCGCAGAAAGGTGGAACCCGGCCTCCGGACGGGTTGATTCGCCAATGTAGGGCCGCCGCTGGCCGGCGTGCCGTGCTTTGCATTGGAAGTTGGAGCTGCCGGGCCTGGTTCGGCCCCTCGCTCAAGCGCGGGCCAGTTTCCGAAGCTCCTGCAATTCGCGGTGCCGCCTTTCCCGGAATCGTTTTTGTCGTTCTGCATTATTTTTCCGGCGCTCTTCCGCGGTCTTGGCCGGCCGACCCGCCGATAGTTGCAGCGGCAGATCAACCCCCGGCGTGAAAATATTCCGGGTCTTGAATGGCGCGGGCGAATCACGCAACGCGAGCACTCGTGAAGGAGTGTCCGTGCCGCCTATCGCAAACCACGGTTCCGTTAGGACGCGTCCCGCGGTCCATGCCGGCCGGCGCCGTCCGATCCGCGCGAGCAAATGCTCCGCGGAGGCCGCCAGCCACGCATCCGCGATCTTTCCCCCCTTGAATTTTCGCGACAACCGGGCTGGGGCTGCCCACACCGCGGCCACGAGCTGCGGCCGCGACGTATGGCTCCGGATTGTGTGCAACCAGTCCTGGAAATGCCGCCCGAATTCCTCCAGGGAATCCGACTGTTCCGCCACCTGGGCCAATGAATGGGGGCGGGCGTTCACGATACCGCCTCCTTCAACACCCGCGCCACCAGCAAGCGGGCGCGTTCGCCCAGGTCATCATCGGGAAAAAACCGGGCAAAAATCTTCTCCACCGCGGCCAGCGATTTCGGACGGATTTTCTTCAGCAGGAATTCAATGTCCGTTTCGTCGCCCGCATAGCCGGGCAATCTCGGCCGGTTGGCGCGCAACTTCAGGGCGAGCAGGTAAGCGGCCGTGGGCGCCGACACCTTCAAACCCGGGCCCAAATCCTCGTCCACCAGCTTTCGCTTCTCCTCCTTTTCGGCCACAAACTGACGCACCTGGTCATTGAGCCAGTCCCCGGCCAAACCCTGTTCCCGGGCCACCACCGCGGCCAGCCTCTGGCCCGCCGCCGCCGGCCGCACCAGGGCATCGACGTCCTTGGTCGCATCCCGCGAACCATAGACCAGCGTGAAAACCGCCCCGCCATAAAGCGAAATCTCCAGCGTGATCCCTTCGGCCACAGCCAGCTCTCCCAAGCGGCGGAGCGCCCGGCGCAGACGGCTGGAATTGAGGGCCTCATAAGGCATGGATAAGACAATACGTAACGGTTTATCTAAAACAAGCGCGATTCTGCAGGACGCTGGCTTCGTTCAACCCCACTCATTGCCAAGAGCTTGAATATCCGTGCACGACAGCACGGAAATCCTCACCAGCGCCGACAAATCATGTTAGCCCTCTTAGGCGTCAGCCCCGGCGCCTCGGTCTGCGTGAACATCACAATGGAAGTCCTCAAAACCAGCTTCCCGCACCTCGTCTCCGGCGAAGAGGAAAAAAAGCGCATCGAGGCCATCATCCCCACCTACGGGACAGATTATCGTAAGCCAGAGAATGCGGCGCGTTTCAACGAGCTGGCTACACAGGCCCGCAAGCAGCTGAAGCTGCTCTAAAGCAGGGTAGGGGCGGTTGCCCCCAACCGCCCGGGCCGTTGAGGGCAACGGCCCCTACCGGGTTCCTATGGAGGGCTCACGTCCCTGTGAGCCGCGCCTTGAATATGGCATTACGCGCAACGCGTGGCCAAACCCGGGCACTCGGTTGACGTTTTTTTGGCCGCGCCATATCTGCACGCATGCCGCTGCTTACCATTGTCCCGCCGATGCCTGGCGCCGAGCGTCGCTTCAAGCCGTTTGTCGATTTCGTGCACGCTGGTGGTTGGGAGACCGAGTTTGTCAGCCTGGAATGGACCGGCAGCCAGCCAGCCGAACTTCGAATCGACCGCGCTCTTCCCCCAAGTCGGCGCGCAGACGGCGGGCAAGGTCGTGATGGGCTTTTCCATCGGCGCGCTCTACGCGCATTTGGGCGCGTTGCGCGCCCGGCACCTGATCCTCGGCTCGGTCGCGCCGTTCTTTCTCGAGGATGACGACGAGCCCGAGCGCTGGCAGATCTCCTACCGCGCCGGCAACCCGGCCACCCCGGCCGGACATCCTCGTAGGAGCCAAGGAAGACGCCCAGATGCACCGCCGCGCCACCGCCGTCTATGATTTCTACCGCGCTGGGCACCGACCACGGGCTACGGACCAAGGATTACCGCCCCGATCTCCGAACTCCGACCTGCGAACTCCGATCCCGCCCACCTACACGGTCGTCCCCGACGTCGAGCACGAGCTCTGGCACCCGAACTATTTGCAGGCCGATCAAGACCGCCCTGGACCGGCTCCAAGCTTAGCCTGCCCTTCCGTCTGCTAAACTCCATACTCCAAGGCCTGCCCGCCGTCGGGTTATCCCGGACCATCGATGCTGAGGGCTGAACGCCGAATTCCAGTGCCAAGACGCCCCGATCTCCAAACTCCGATCTGCGATCTCCGATTTCCCTACACGGTCGTCCCCGGCGCGGAGCACGAGCTCTGGCACCCCAATTATCTGCAGGCGATCAAAACGGCCTTGGACCGCCTTAAGTCCCAGTCATCGAAGTCAGGCTACAGAACCCCACGCCCCAAGGCCTGACCTCTGTCCGTTTGCCTCGGTGTCACCACAAACCACAAAGCCTGACCTCCTCCGGCCTTCCCAGCAGACTATTTGGCCAGCGAGCGTTTGACCTGCCGACCGCCCTCAATGGCCGATTGCCACATCTCGACGTGGCCATACCCGTTCGCGATCTCCGCGCGCACCGCCTCCTCGTCCGCATCGGACATGCGAGCCCCCAGTATGACCGATTTCAATTCCTCGGGCAGAAACAGGTAGTCCGTATGATGGCCTTCCTCGTTCGGCCGCTTCCACGAGGCCATCCGCCACTCCTGTTCATATTCCCAGTCGGTCGTCTTGGTATGCGTGTATTCCTCCAGCAGTTTACCTACCGCATACTCCGGGGTGTAAAAGAGCAACTCGGCGAGCCCGTTAGCGGTATTGGTCTTCAGCGGTGCATTGGAATATTTCACCGGTTTGGCCATCAGCCAGGCGCTGTCGTGTTCATCGGAGCACGTGAACTCGAGCACCGCTCCGCCATGCCCACCGGCATACCGATCCCACATCGACGCCGAATCCCACTTCTCGGTCATGCACAGGATCCGGTGTGCCGGATACTGCTCCTTCCAAAACGCCCGCAGTTCCCGCAGTCCACCCCCGTCCACCGGATGGGTTCGCCGGTGCTCCTCGTTACCCCTGATCATTTCCTCCTTCATTTTCTCATCAGCTCGCCGCATCCCCGCGATCAGTGCCCTCGTCATCATGTTGTGGTGTTCGGGGTGGGGAAGGTCTGGATTCCGGATCAAACGATTCATCGCATCCACCGCCGCATTGTGCAGGGCGACATCATCAATGCCGTCGCAAATTGTCTCCGGCACATCGAAGGGATCATTGAACAACTTCGGGGCACTCCAGCGAAGCCGTTTGTGACGGAGGATCGCCAGGCAGGTAGGCGCCGAGACATACTTGAAGAAACTTAGCCGAGCGTGCAGCCGCCGCGGGTTCATGCGCCAGCTAGCCAAGGTGCGGCACCAAGTGCAATAGACATCCAGGTCCCCCCTACTTAGCGTTTCCTAGCATTCGTGGTGAAGCTGGCGAGATAGTCGCGGAGCAGACGGAGGGTTGACCGGGTAGAATGAGCCAAAATAGGAGGGCACTCCGGTGCGGGCACAAAGGCGCCCGCGCGCTCGCCACTACTCCCGCAAGCGCCGCCCGCTGTTCCGCGACAACCTTGTGCGTCCCAAGGTCGCGCGCGCGGGTCTGCGCAGCGAACGCAAGGCTGCCCGACGGGGCAGGAGATTGCCGTTTCCGGGCTTTGGGCTCCGGATGTTCAATCATGTCGTCGCGTTCCGCCTGGAGCTCTGCCCGCTTGGAGCGGTAGACGATTCTTGGCGTCAGCCAATATGCGAGCAGCCCAAGCGCCGCCCCAACGAACAACTCGGGATAGAGCGTCACGAAGGCTTCGATGAACTGGATGATGGTTTGCAAGGGCGGACAGGGCGCGCTTGGCCCAGATAGCGGCGTGGAGGTTTTTTTAAAAAAGAGAAGTTTTACGTGGTTATTTCCTTGCTCCGAAAGAGCGGGGAAGGGCTGGCGGAG
>JBKJRX010000337.1:0-2604 GCA_046593155.1 Lacunisphaera sp. | reverse complement strand
GCAGGCGGTGCGGCCCCAGCAGCCGGCGAGTTCGTGGTTGTTCGCCTGGATGGGCATCGCGCAGGCCCTGCTCGGCCAGAAGGAAGAGGCCATCGCAAATGCGCGACACGCACTGGAGATTCTGCCGGAATCGCGCGATGCCGTCTTCGGCGTCGAAAACGCCGTCGTGCTCGCGTCCGTTTACGCGTGGGTGGGCGAGAAGGACCTTGCCTTGGCCGAGTTCGCCCGGCTCCTAAAAATACCGCACGGCACGAACGTATTCACGGCCGCGCGCGGATCCAACAGCCTCAACGTGGAGGTTTCGTTCAAGCCGCTGTGGGACGATCCGCATTTCCAGGCGCTTCTCGCCGATCCGCGGAATAACGAACCGCTATTTTGATTATGCCCGAGTCCGGCAAAGTCGTCTTCCTCTTCTACGCCTCGCCAGCCTTCGCCAAGGCTAGCGGCCGGCAGGTAGGATGCCATCCCCCCGGGGGAGATGTTCGATGAGCGATAACAGCAAGGCGGTATTTCTCTCGTATGCGTCGCAAGATTCGGAGGCGGCCAAGCGTATCTGTGAAGCACTGCGCGCTTCGGGCGTGGAGGTGTGGTTCGATGCCGAGGGCGGGCTGGAGCATGGCGATGAGTGGGACCAGAAAATCCACCGCCAGATCAAGGAGT
Organism: Lacunisphaera sp.; assembly: GCA_046593155.1. GTDB lineage: Bacteria > Verrucomicrobiota > Verrucomicrobiia > Opitutales > Opitutaceae > Lacunisphaera. The sequence continues at coordinate 1,944 of JBKJRX010000337.1, read as the reverse complement.
GCGTGCTTTTCATCGCCGTCATTTCGGCCCACACGCAGGCGCGGGAGGAGGGCTATTTCCGCATCGAGTGGGATCTTGCCGCCGAGCGCGCCCGCGGCATCGCCTCGGGCGTCGCCTTCATCCTGCCCATCGTGATCGACGATACGCGCGAGCCTGATGCGCTGGTGCCCGACCGTTTCCGCAAGGTGCAATGGACGCGCCTGCCGGGCGGGACCGTGCCACCAGACGTCAAGGCGCGCTTTCTCAAGCTCTGGTCGCACCGCACGGGCGTTCTGAACCACCAGACGGAGCGCCGCCGCGGCTTTGAGCCCCGGCCGGAACCGCCCGCGAGATCGCGGGCCGTCATTTATGCGCTGGCGGCGGCCGCCGTGTTGGCGGCGGCGGTGGGCAGCTGGTTCATGTTGAAGCCCCGGGCCGGTTCTGCGGCCGCCGCTGCGCCGGCCGCGAGTTCGCCGGGCAAATTGTCTGAAGCCCGCCAGCTCAGTGCGCAGGCGCGCGCCCTGATTGATGACGATTTGATGGCGGTGCGGGAAAATTATCGCCTCGCCGATGAATTCTGCCGCCGGGCCGTGGCCTTGGATGCCACCGATGGCGAGGCCTGGGCCACGGCGGGCCGGGTTTCCGCCCTCATCCTCCAGCTCAAGTTTGAGATGACGCCCGACCGCAAGGAGCTGGCGAAGACCCAGGTGGAGCGCGCCAACCGACTGGCGCCCGCCTCGATCGAGACGGGCCTCGCCCAAGCCGCCTACCTGGGCGTGATCGGCGAGGTCCCGCAGGCCGAACGCATGTTCCGCCAGCTGATCCAGCGCGCCCCGATCGACAAACGTCTTTGGTGGCACCTGGGCACCATCCTGCTGCAGGCCGAGCGCTTCGACGACGCACTGGGGCTCTTTCGGCAGGCCGCCGGTTTGCTCGACGGGGATCCCCGCTGCGAGACGCTCCGGGGCTCCCTGCTCATCCGCGTGGGACGCTATCGCGAGGCCGAGGCGGTGTTGGGGCGGGTGCTGCAGCAGTCGCCGACCAAGGCGGCCTACTCCTGGCAACTGGTGCTACTGGGTTTTTACCACTCCGACCTGCCGGCGGCGAGGCGGTTTCTGGATCAGATCCCGCCCGGGTTGATGCAGGAGGACGCCATGATCAACCTGGCGGCGGAAATCTGGCTGAGGCTCGGCGAGGGCGACAAGGCGCTCAAAGTGTTGCAGAAATCGCCGCGCGACTTTTTGGAGGAAGGCTTCGAGATCCGACCAAAAGGTTATGTCGCGGGCCACGCGCTGCAGCTGGCCGGCCGGCCCACCGCGGCACTGGCGGAGTGGCGGCAGGCGCTGGTGGTCATGGAAAAACGTCTGGCCATGAATCCCAACCAGCCGCTCCTTCTGTATTGGCACGCGCTCCTGCAGGCCCTGACCGGCCAGAAGGCCGCGGCGATCGAGACTCGCAAGCTCTTCCGCGAACTGGAGGCCAAGCCCGATGCCTGGTTCGACGCGATCCTGCTCGTCGCCCTCGGCGACAATGAACAGGCGATCCTCGGCCTGCTGGAAGGCTGGCCCAAGGCGAATTTCAACCTGCGCAGCGACATCCGCGGCGACCTCATGTATGCCCCGTGGCTGGCCGCGATCCGGTCGGATCCGCGGATCCAAAGCCTGATCGCCGAGCACACCGCCGCGATCGAGCGCGACCGGGCCGGCCCGGTCGCCAGCCGGCCCGCGGCGGATGACAAATCCGTCGCCGTGCTGGCCTTCGCGAATCTCTCGGACGACAAAAACAACGAGTATTTCTCCGACGGTATCAGCGAGGAGCTCCTCAATGTGCTGGCCAAGGTGCCGGGCCTGAAGGTCTCGGCGCGGACTTCGGCGTTTTATTTCAAGGGCAAGGAAGTGCCGGTGCCGGAAATCGCGAAGCAGTTGGGCGTGGCCTACGTCGTCGAAGGCAGCGTGCGCAAGCAGG
>JBKJRX010000290.1:0-12515 GCA_046593155.1 Lacunisphaera sp. | reverse complement strand
GTAAACCCGCGCGCCGCGGTCGCCCGCCAGATTGAAAACGACCCGGTTACCGTCCGGTGTCAGCAGGAACTCGTTCGATCCGTTGGTCTGAGGAAACAGAATCTCCGGCCCGATCGGCAGGAGCGTGGTGGCATCGCAGACCACGGCCCGAGGAAGTCGGGCGGCATCACCGGCTGCCTTTCCGGGACCCCACCCGAGCATGAGGACGCGCGTGCCGTCGGCGCTGAAGTTATTCGCACCGTTGACATCGGACGGGGTTTCAAATCGCCGAGCGGCCAGTTCCTTTCCATCGGGGACTGACAGTAGCATCGAAGCAGAACTTAGGTATTTGATGTCTTCCGAAAGCTCTGGAAAATCCCAGAAAGGAATGCCGATGCGACTGCTGTCGGGGCTGAAAGGATTCCAGGTCGTCCGGTTACCCGCCATGGCGAGGTTAAAATGTTCACCGTGGAAGCGCTCCTCTCCGGTGGCGGCGTCGAACACGGCGGTCGTTCCTCGATTCGTTGCCAACCAGCGGCCGTCCGGGCTGAATGCGAACCACGTCCGCCACGGGCCCAGCTGACCCCAGGGAGTTTGGCTCGCCTTCGCGAGGTTGGGCGGGGTGAGGGGTTTCCCCCGCGGGTGGCCGGTGGCGGTGTCGCAGACCTGCACGGTGCCGTCGACGAGCGCGACGGCGAACACCGCGGGATTTTTCGCGGCGATGCGGAGGCCCTGTTGCTGGATTTTTTGCTCGAACGAAAATTCGCGGGCGACCTTCCACTCCACGAGGTCGAGCACGCGCACGCGGCTGTCATCACCGAGGACCAACGCGGAGCGGCCGTCGGCGAGGATGAGCACTTGGGTGGCGGGCGAGGGCAGCTTGAGCGTCGCGCCGACGGGCAGCAGGAAATTGTGCGCGGCCAGCGAGGAGACGATGCGCGTGGCGGCCACGCTGTGGCCTTGGTCGCGCCGGGCGGCGGCGACGAGGTAGGCGAGGCCGTCGCCGGTCTGGCCCTCGTCGAGCAGGCGAGAACCGGTCGCCAGCTCGGCCTGACCGGCCAGCTCCGCCGCGCGGCGTTGCGCACGGATGCCGAAGAATGCACCGACGCACAAACCGGCGACCGCAAGGGTTAATCCGGCGATCATCCAGCGCTGGCGGCGCGTCTGGCGGATGGCGGTGGCAAGGGCGAGCCGCTCGAGCTGCTGGGCTTTCTCGACGGCGGAACGCTGCAGGCGTGCGTCGCGGGCATTGCGGACGACCTCGGCCAACACGTCGTGCGTCAGCTCCACGCGCTGGATGCCGGCGCGGTCCTCGAGGCGGAGAAGCCGGCGGGCGACGAGCGTGTCGATGAGCGGTGGCGTGACTTCGGGGAATTCGAGCGCGGTCTCGAGCGCGAGATTGTCGCGGAAGCCGGATTTCGTGAGCAGGTGATCCTCGACGAACGAGCGCATGCCCGCCGGGAGGTCGTTCACGCTGCGGTCGTAGAAATCGGTGAGGATCTCGCGGCGGTTGCCGGAGACGAGGTCGGCGGTGATCTGCGCCTGGCCGAGCGTGCGGCGGCGCTCGTTGAGCTCGCGGCAGACGACGGACAGCAGGGCGGGTTCGACGTTGAGCTCGGCCAGCCGCTCAATCGAGCCGCCGCGCGCCCCGGCGACAAACTCAACGATCTTGCACGCCACCTCCTCGGTCACGAGTCCCGCGCCGGGTTGGACGACGGCCTGGAGCGCCTGGGTGCCGGTCATGCGCGCGAGCCGCATGCGGTTCGCCATCATCGCCGGCATGATCGTTTTGAGGCCTTCGAGTTCCGGCAGGAAATCCTCGCGCAGCGTGATGACCACGCGGTAGTCGGCACGGCTGAAATCGAAGGTTTCCAGTTCATCAGCCGAGCCCTCGAGGCGCGCCACCAACTGCTCAGAGGGCCGGTTTTCGACCAGCTCCGCGAGCTCGCTCATGAACGCGACCGCGCGGTCGCGACGGGCGCCCGCGGCGGCCCCCAGCGTGAAGAGCTCCTCGAACTGATCGAAGACGAGCACCGGAATGATTGCGCGCCCGCTGGCGTCAATCAGCCGGTCATCGCGATGGTGAAATAATTCCCACAAGGTTTCACCGGGCTTCGCCGAGCCCGATCTCGTCCACGTGCCGACTTTGGCCGTCTCGGTGAGGAGCAGGGTCTTGATCTGATCCGTGGGTGAGGGCGCGGATTCGGCGTGGTCGAGGCGGATATAGATGGGACAGTATCCATTCGCGCGGAGCCGGGGAAAAACGCCGGCCTGCAAGAGCGAGGATTTCCCGAGCCCTGACTGGCCGAAGAGGACCACGAGCGGGCGCAGCCGGGCGAGCTGCGTGAGGTCGTCGATCTCGTCATCCCGCCCGTGAAAATACGCGCCCTGATCCTCGGTGAACGTGGCCAGGCCCGGCCAGGGATTGTCCGCGTCGATCGCCTGACCGGCGTCGCCGGAACATTCAACATTCAACGCTGAACGCTCAACGCTCAAGTGGCGCATCTCCGGAGTTCAAGTGGTTGTTTCATCATTTGAGTGTTGAGCGATTTCCACCGGGACCCGCTAGGGCCGCTGGACGATCACGAGTTCCTTGAGCTTCGCGGCCACTTCCGGCGTGACCGCTCCGCCCGGCAGCCGGGTCCAATGCGCTTTCAAAAACTGCTCGGGCACGAGCGCTTGCTTTTCCGGCGTATCGTCGATGCACACGGGCAAGATGAAGCGCGCGCCGGCCACCATGCCTTCGGTGCGGTCCACCGCCCAGTTCCACTCGCGGCGGAACCAGCCTTCGAACCGGCTTTGCGTGGTGGCGGAGATGACCGGGATGAAATAGCTGCATCGGGCAATATTACCGCGGATCTTGCGCGCGAAGTCGTCGCCGCTCTCCAGTTGCTGCAGGTCGAACCATGCGTTGAGGCCGGCGGCATCCAGCCCGGCCTTCAATTGCTGCACCGCGGCGAGGTCTTCGCGCGCGTAGCTGATGAAGATCGCACGATCCGCCATCTCACCTTCTGGCGGCAGGAAACGGCCGGGTTCCTCACCGGCGACGGCTGGCCGGCTCATGACGGCGGCCGCGGCGGGTCCGCGCCGCACCATCCAGCGACGGTGCAGCTCATCGACAAAGGCGGCCGCGCCACCGGCGAAGAGCCGCGTGCGGCTGCTGACCTGCTGGAGGAAGAACACCAGTCCCGGTTCGTCGGCCGCCCGCGAGTAGGCCAGCACCTCACCGACATCGCGCGGATCGGAAAGCCGTCGGCGCTTGGCCAGACGCAGGAAGAGACGCGTCAGCCAGTCCGAGAAGCCCCCGCCGATGAAGAGCAGATGGTTCTGCTCCAGTTCGTTGAACAGTTTCTGCGGTGTATAGTGGGCGGTCTGGAGCGCGCAGACGCACTCCAGCACGTCTTCGTCGGAAATCACGTAGGTCGGAGACGCTGAGAGCCGGCCCATGAGGTGATAGACGAGCGGCCGCGGCAATTTTTCGCGGGTGGACGGCAAGTCGACAAGCTTGCTCGGGGTGTAGGCGATGACGTCGGTGGAGCGCGCGCCGGCGAAACGGGCGACGTTGAGCGCCTCCTCCAGCAGTGAATCGAAGGTCGTGCTGAGGTAGAGATCGAAGTCGGTGATCTCGGCGAGTTTTACCAGCGCGGCGGGCGGGGCAAAGGTTGACTCGCGCATGATGGTGCGGATGCGCGCATACAGATCCTCGCGGCGACCGCGGCCGGAAAGATGGCGCACCACCACGTCATTGAGCGTCGGCGGGGGCGCGTGGGTGTCGACCGGATGATTGAGGCGCGCCGCTAACGAACGCGCGAGCCACGTGTAGAGATTCTCCGGTCCCGCGTCAGTCTGAATAAGGCACAGTTCGGGACCGACAATCGGAATGACGCGCTTCTCCTCGATGTAATTCAGCAAGTCTTCCCAAGCGTCGTCATCGAAAGACGCGACGTCAGAAGTGGAAGAATCAGCAATGAGGAGGGACACCCGGGACGAAAAAGAAGCAGGGAACGGAAGGACGCTCAACGCTTAATGTTACGGGGAGGAAATTGGATTTCAGAGCGCAGCATGGCTGGGAGTATGGGTTTTCAGGGAGGGGGTGAATCGCCACGTGAGGAGCGTGATGTTCACTGGCCATGCAGTCAGCCCGGCGGAGCAGACACCAGGCACCTGATTTTACAGCCATGCCAACAACGGTCATGCACCTCAGGGTGCCGGGGCCAAATTAATGCGTAAGCGATTACCCCCGCGGCAGTCTGGTGCGTCGGGCTGGAGCTACGCGCCACTGGAGGCTCGCCAAGCTGCCTCGTCTCACTTTCACTTTTTCCACTTTTTCCCCATGCGCATACTTGTAACCGGCGGTGCCGGATTCCTCGGCAGTCACCTTTGCGACAAGCTTCTCGCCCAGGGCCACGAGATCGTGTGCCTCGACAACCTTTTCACCGGCAGCAAGGCCAATATCGCGCACCTGCTTAACCACCCGAATTTCGAATTCGTCCGACACGACGTCATCGACCCGTTCAAGTATGAGGTCGACCAGATCTACAACCTCGCCTGTCCGGCCTCGCCGCCGCACTACCAATACAACCCCATCAAGACCACGAAGACGTCGGTGATGGGCGCGATCAACTGCCTCGGCCTCGCCAAGCGCATCAAGGCGCGCGTCCTTCAGGCCAGCACATCCGAGGTCTACGGCGACCCGAGCGTCCACCCGCAGCCCGAGAGTTACTGGGGCAACGTCAACCCGATCGGCCGCCGCTCGTGTTACGACGAGGGCAAGCGCGTGGCCGAGACGCTTTTCTTCGACTACCATCGCGAAAACAAGGTCGATATCCGCATCGTCCGCATCTTCAACACCTACGGCCCGCGCATGCACCCCAACGACGGACGGGTCGTCTCAAACTTCATCGTGCAGGCGCTCAAGGGCGAAAATCTCACCGTCTACGGTGACGGGACCCAGACGCGCTCGTTCTGCTATGTGGATGACCTGCTCGAGGGTTTTGTGCGCCTGATGAACCAGACCGAGACCGTCGGGCCCATCAACATCGGCAACCCCGGCGAGTTTACCATGCTCGAGCTGGCCCAACAGGTGCTCAAGCAGACGAAGAGCAAGTCGAAGATCGTTCACAAACCGCTCCCCGCCGACGACCCGAAGCAGCGCCGGCCCGACATCACGCTCGCCAAAAAATACCTGAAGTGGGAGCCGAAGGTCCAGCTCGCCGAGGGCCTGAAGAAGACCATCGCTTACTTCAAGACGAAGGTCTGAGGGTGGAGCCTGCCCTCCGGGCAGGCTTCCTTAGTGTGCGCACCCAGCGCGTCCGGAGGCCGCGCTCCACCCTCGGATGCGCTGTCCGTCGCTTGCAATGGCACACTGATTGCTGAATATGCGCTTATGGTTTCCTCTCTTTTCCGCCGCCTGCTGCTCCTCGCCCTTTCCGCCGTCGCGCTCCCCGCCGCCGATGTGATTCGCCCCAAGGTGATTGTCGTCGCGACTTTCGAGATCGGGGCGGACACCGGCGACAAGCCGGGTGAATTCCAATATTGGGTCGAGCGCGAAAAACTGACCGGCACGCTCACGGTGCCCGGACTCGACCACCCGGTGCGCTTCAACGACCAGGGTGTCTACGGTGTCGTTTCCGGCACCACAGTGCGTTGCGGCCTGCAGATCATGGCACTCTGCCTCGATCCGCGCTTTGATCTTTCGCAGACCTACTGGCTCGTCAACGGCATCGCCGGCGTCAGCCCGCACGTCGGCACGGAGGGCAGTGCAGCCTGGGCGCGGCACGTGATCGATGGCGACATCGCCTACGAAATCGACACGGGCGAGGCCCCCAAGGACTGGCCCTACGGCATCATGGCGCTGGGCAACAAAACACCCCTTACCCCACCGGTCATTCCCGACTGGGCGCCCAAGCCGATGACATGGACGCTCAATCCGGCCCTGGTCAACTGGGCCTTCAATCTGACCAAGAGCGTCGAGCTCTACGACGACGCTGAGGCCAAGGCGCACCGCGCGCTCTTCGTGGGATTTCCTGCGGCGCTCGCCGCACCGAAGGTTTTCATCGGCGACAGTTTCGCCTCCTGCCGCTACTGGCACGGCGCCCGGATGCAACAGTGGGCTGACGACTGGACGAAACTCTACACGAAGGGGGCCGGCAGCTGCGCCATGACCAACATGGAAGACCACGGCATCGCCAACGCGCTCACGCGGCTCGCGGCGCTCAAGAAGGTCGATTTCTCGCGCGTGCTTTTCCTGCGCACCGGCAGCAATTTCTCGATGCCGCCCGCCGGCCAGACCGCGGCGGAGAGCATGGTCGCGGAATATGCCGGCATGATTCCGGCACTCGAGGCAGCTTACCGGGTGGGCAGCCCGGTGGTGCACGCCCTCGTCAAGGACTGGGCAAAATACTCGGTCGCGACGCCGGGGCGGTAGGGGCGCTTGCCCTCAAGCGCCTTCAAAAGGGCCGTTGGGGGCAACGGCCCCTACCGGCTTGTCAGCCAACGAAAGACCCTCACCCGCCGCGCTGCACCGCCGCGGGCGGCGCCGTGCGCGTCGGCTCAAGTTCCTCCAGCCGCGTGACCAGCACCTCGACCGACAGCTGCCGTTTGGCGGTGCCGCGATAGGTGCCTTTCAGTGGAGAGACGTCGGCGTAGTCGCGGCCGACCGCGACCTTCACGTAATGGCCGTCGGGCTGCCGGTTGTTCGTTGGGTCGAGCCCCCACCAGCCGTGGCCGGGGACGTAGACCTCGACCCAGGCGTGGCTGGCCTGAGCGCCCTTCAGCTGCTCGGCCGGGCCGTTGTAGAGGTAGCCGCTGACGTAGCGCGCGGGCATCTTCATCGCCCGGCAGAGCCCGAGCATGACGTGGGCGAAATCCTGGCAGACGCCGGCGCGCGCCTGCAGCACTTCGCGCATGTGCGTGTGCACGTGCGTGGATGCGGGCTGGTAACGGAACTCGCGGTGGATATAACGCATGATGGCCTGGGCGGCCTGCCAGGCGTCGGTCTGCCCGTCGGTGGCATCGAGGGCGAGTCGCCACAGGTCGGCGCCGACCTCGACGTAGGTGCTGGACTGGAGGAAGTCGTAGCAGCGGTCCAGCCGGGCGCACGCGCCGATCTGGTCCAGCGGCGAAGGCGTGGCGGCGGCGGCCAGCCCCGGGACATCGGGTGTGGTCACGGTCGAGTTGGCCTCGACCGTCAGCTCGGTGTGCGCCTGCGTGATCTCGAACAGGTGCACGTAGTTCAGGTAGAAATCGAGGTAGTGTGAGAGCTTCGAGGTCGGCAGGACCTTGAGGAGGAAGCTGTGGCAGGTCTGCCCGTCGGTGGTGACGGGTTGCAGGCGGGCCTCGTTGAAGCTTTCCCGCACGCTGGCCGCATACTTGAAGCGGGTGCGGTGCAAAATGTGGAGTTTCATGCGCGCGTTCTGAAGGGCGGAATCAAAGGGGCCTTACAACCTGACCTGTCATCCTGAGCGCAGCGAAGGATCCATCGTGATGCTCGCTGGCGTTCATGCTGAGGGATTCTTCACTCCGTTCAGAATGACCGGATGACTGTATGGAATCACAGGGAGGAATGCGGAGCCGGCCAGCTGTTGCTGCTGTTCCTCCTGCTGGCGGAGTTCGTGTTCCTCGGGGGTTTGGAAGGGCTGGTAGATGTAGGCCTGGAAGAGGGCGTCGCCGATGGCGTTCAGTTTCGCCTGGGTGATGTCGATGTAGGTGTGGAGGCCAATGCCGAAAATGTCGTCGGCCGTGCTGAACTGCAACTCGGCGAGCAGGCGGCCGGCGAGCTTCTCGGCATCGTTGCAGAAGCGGCCCTCGGCCACGCCGGAGATGCTGCGCAGCGCGCCGTCGAGCCGGCGGACGCAGAAACGGACGGAGCGGGGGAACTCGTCGGAGAGGAGCAGGAACTCGGCGACGAGCGCCGGTTGCACCTCGGCGCCGTGCATGGCCTTGTAAGCGTCCCAAGCGCTGCAGGAGCGGAGCACGGCCGACCAGCCGAGCGCGTCGGCCTGGCTGGGCGCGGCCGTCGGCAGGCCGCGCGCGGGCAGGGAGGCATGACGGACGTCGAGGATGCGCGAGGTCTTGTCCGCGCGCTCAAGGTAGCGGCCGGCCTGGTTGAAGGACCACCCCTCGTTGCGCACGACGGTGGCGTCGGTCAGCCCCTGGAGAAGCAGCGAGCCATTGCGGATGGTGAGAAAGAAGTCGGACGGATTTTCCCGCCAGAGATCACGCGCGCGGGGCGAGTGCAGGAACAGGTAGAGGCGGTTGAGTTCCTCCCAGAGCTCGGCGGTGACCTGGTCGCGCACCATGCGGGCGTTCTCGCGGGCCTGGCCGATGGAGGAAACGATGGAGTTGGGGTTCGACGCCGAGAAGACCAGGAACTCCGTCACGCTCTGGCCGGTGGCGCGGGGATGCAGCTTGCGGAACAGGTCCTCGTCACCGGAACTCTGCACGATCGGCAGCCAGTGCGCGTCGAGGCCGGCGTCATCGAGGCTGCGGAAGTCGAGCAGGAGCTGGAGGTTCACGTCCACGAGGCGCGCGATGCTCTCGGCGCGCTCGATGTAGCGGCTCATCCAGTAGAGGCTGTTGGCAACGCGGCTTAGCATAGGAAAAGCTCCAAGCTCCAACCTCCAAGCTCCAGAGAAGCTTTAATCCGATCCAATCGGGGAAAAATGATGTTGGGGGCTTGAAGATTCACTGGAGCTTGGAGGTTGGAGCTTGGAGTTTTTAAGCCGCGTAGCGGCTTAATGGTTTCCATACAGCACCCAGGTTTCCTTGCTGCCGCCGCCTTGGGAGGAGTTGACGACGAGCGAGCCCTTGCGAAGGGCGACGCGCGTGAGGCCGCCGGGGATGATGACGGTCTTCTCGCCGTAGAGGATGAAAGGGCGCAGGTCGATGTGCCGGCCGGCGAAGCCTTCCCCCTCGCAGTGGGTCGGGTGGCGCGAGAGGGAGATCATCGGCTGGCCGATGTAGTTACGCGGGTCGGCCAGGATGCGCTGGCGGAAATCGTCGCGCTCGGCCTGCGTGGCGTGCGGGCCCATGAGCATGCCGTAGCCGCCGGCCTCGTTGGCGGCCTTGATCACCAGCTTGTCGAGGTTCTCGACGATGTATTGCTTGTCCTGCTCCTCGCTGGCCAGGTAGGTCTCGACATTCGGGAGGAGCGGCTCCTGGTCGAGGTAGTATTTGATGATGCGCGGGACGAAATAATACATGACCTTGTCGTCCGCCACGCCGGTGCCGATGGAGTTGGCCAGCGAGACATTGCCGGCGCGGTAGGCGTTGATGAGGCCGGGGACACCCAGGGCGGAGTCCTTGCGGAAGACGGTCGGGTCGAGAAAGTCATCGTCGATGCGGCGATAGATGACGTGCACCGGTTGCAGGCCCTTCGTGGTGCGCATGTAAACGTGCTGGTCGCGGACGAGCAGGTCGCGGCCCTCGACGATCTCGATGCCCATCTGGCGGGCCAAGTAGGTGTGCTCGAAGTAGGCGGAATTGCAGGCGCCGGGCGTCAACAGCACGACGGTCGGCTCGGCCACGCCGGCGGGCGCGGAGAAGTTAAGCACCTTGAGGAGCTCGGCCGCGTAATTCTCGACCGGGCGGACGCCGCCGGCCTCGAAGATCTCGGGGAAAGTGCGTTTCAGGGCGCGGCGGTTCTCCAGCACGTAGCTGACGCCGGACGGGCAGCGGGCGTTGTCCTCGAGGACGAGGTAATTGCCCTGGTCGTCGCGGATGATGTCCGTGCCGCAGATGTGGATGTAGATGTCACCGGGCACCTTGACGTTCACGAACTCGCGGCGGAAATGTTTCGCCGACATCACATAGTGGGGCGGGATGGTGCCGTCGTTCAGGATGTGCTGCTCGTGGTAGATGTCGTGGAGAAAGAGATTGAGCGCGGTGATGCGCTGCACGAGGCCGGCCTCGATCTTCTCCCACTCGCCGGCGGGGATGATGCGCGGCACGAGGTCGAACGGGAAGATACGCTCGGCCCCCTGCGAGTCGCCGTAGACGTTGAAGGTCACGCCCTGCCGCAGGAACGCCAGGTCCACCGCGCGGCGCTTGGCCTCGAAGTCGGCCTGGCTGACCGCACCGAAGTGTTTCAGGAAATGCCGGTAATGCGGCCGCACCTTGCCATCAGGCCCCATCATCTCGTCAAAAAACCCGTCCGTGACATACTGCCGGAAAGCTTCGGGCAGGGCGGTAGCAGGGGAGGGGCGGGAGGTGGCCATGCGGTGGAAAGACCTTACGGGCAGCAGGCCCCATGCAAACCACGAAATTTTCTTGGATCGGAACTGGTTGTAGGAGCTTGCTTGCAAGCGATTCGACATACTCTCCGTTGGCGTGCGTTGGCATCGCTTGTAAACAAGCTCCTACAAGAAAACGCACTTACTCGTCGCGCAGCCACTCGGGCATCGGCAAATCGCGATCAAGGTAATTCTTAAACCACGTCCAGTCCTCCGGCCGGCAATAAAACCAAGGCCATGTTTTGTTTCGAGGGCAGAACCCGGCGCGATAAGGATTGAGGTAGATGTGGAGGAATACGCCCAAAGAGTTATCGCCAGCGCGCAGGTGCCGGTCGAAGAAGTCGTGTTCCCATCGAAGGCTCGCGCTTTGCAGAGTTGGGGCGGTCTTCGCTTTTAACCTTTTGACGGTTTGGCCAAGCAGCAAGCGGCTCCCCAGCGTCATCAGCAGATGGACGTGATCAGGCATTACCGTAGCGCAATGCAATGTCCATGATCCGTCGGCGTCCATGGCCTTGGATTCGTGCAAAATTGCTTTGGCCAATTGTCCGGCCGTAAGGCCAGTTTGCTTCTCATCGGCGCAAACCGTCAGAAAATACATCGCATCCGGCTGGGAGACGCGACCCCGGCGCAAGGCAGCGTGACCTCTGCGGGGATTGAAAACCATGCGCCCCACACTGAGCGAAGCGGGATGTGGCCACGATTGCGCTGATCACCTGCAGCCAGGCGGTCATTGCCACGGGATTCTTTGTAGGGGCTTGCTTACAGGCGATTCGGTAAGTTGTCCTTTGGGCGGGTCTTAATCGCTTGTAAACAAGCTCCTACAGCTATCTTTGCGGGTAGTTCGGGCGTAATTTTGCCATTTGCCAAGCCCCCGGGCGTAGTTTTCATTCCCCCCTTTCAATGTTCAGCTTCCTCCTTCAGAAATTCGCCGGCCGGCACCACCGTAAATACGTCGAGAAATGCCGCCCCATCGTCGCACGCATCAACGAATTCGAGCAGTCCTACCAGGCGCTCACCGAGGATCAGCTCCGCGCCAAGACCGGGGAGTTCCGCGCGCGCATCCAAAAGGGCGAGACGCTCGACCAGATCCTGCCCGAAGCCTTTGCCGCCGTCAAAAATGCCGCCCGCCGCATGGTGGGCCGTCCGGTCATCGTGTGTGATCACGAGCTGACCTGGGACATGGTGCATTTCGATGTCCAGCTCATCGGTGGCATCTGTCTCCACGAGGGGCGCATTTCCGAAATGGCGACGGGCGAGGGCAAGACCCTTGTCGCCACGCTTCCGCTCTACCTTAACGCCCTCACCGGCAAGAACGCTCAGCTCGTCACGGTCAACGACTACCTCGCCCGCCGCGACTCCGAGTGGATGGGCCATCTCTATAATTACCTCGGCCTCACCGTCGGTTGCATTCAACAGCAGATGCACTCTGAGATCCGCCGCGAGATGTATGGCCGCGACATCACCTATGGCACCGCCTCCGAGTTCGGCTTCGACTACCTGCGCGACAACGGCATGGCCACGCGTAAGGAGGACCAGGTCCAGCGCGACCATTTCTACTGCATCGTGGACGAGATCGACTCCATCCTCGTCGACGAGGCGCGCACGCCGCTCATTATTTCCGGCCCGGCGCCCATCGAGCGCGAGCAGCCCTTCACCCGGCTCAAGCCGGGCGTCGAGGCGCTCGTCAGCGCCCAGCTCCGCTTTATCAACCGGCTGGTCAAGGAGGCTTCCGACCTGCTCGAAAAGAAGGACGCCGCCCCCGACGATAAGCACACCGCCGCGATGAAGATGCTCCAGGTCAAGCTGGGCATGCCGAAGAACAAGTTGCTGCTCCGCCTCCAGGAGACCCCGGAGTGGCGCAAGCTCCTCGACAAGACCGACGTCGAGATGCATTCCGACTTCAACAAGGAGGAGCTCTACAAGTGGAAGGAGGAGCTCTACTTCGTCATCGACGAGAAGAACCACCAGGCCGATCTCACCGAAGTGGGCCGCAAGCAGCTCCGCCCCGACGACCCGGACGCCTTCGTGCTGCCGGATCTGGCGACCGCCTTCATCGACATCGAGAAGGAAACCGCCAAAACCCCCGAGGAGAAGGAGGCCGCCAAGCGTGAGGCCCAGCAGCGCTACGAGGTCGTCTCCGAAGACATCCACGCTCTCTCGCAGTTGCTCCGCGCCTATTCACTCTATGAGCGCGACGTCGAATACGTCGTGCAGGACGGCAAAGTCGTCATCGTCGACGAGAACACCGGCCGCATCATGTCGGGCCGCCGCTGGTCCGACGGCCTGCACCAGGCGGTCGAGGCC
>JBKJRX010000208.1:0-26420 GCA_046593155.1 Lacunisphaera sp. | reverse complement strand
CTCCGCCCCGACCATCGGTCCGGGCGGAGTGATAATCAAAACCCTCGAGTTTCAGCTGCGGCACCTTCTGGCCGATGAAGCGCTCGATGTTGCGGATGTCGCCGGCCTGCTCGGGCGTGGTGAGCGTGAAGGCGTCACCGACCGCCTGCGCGCGGCCGGTGCGGCCGATGCGGTGGACATAATCCTCGGGGTTGGCGGGGATGTCGTAATTGATGACGTGCGAGACGCCGGCGACGTCGATGCCACGGGCGGCGATGTCGGTGGCGACCATCACCTCGTATTTGCCGGACTTGAAACCCTCGAGGGCCTCGACGCGCTGCGATTGCGAGCGGTTGGCGTGGAGGACGGCGACCGAATGATTGGCGGTCTTGAGCTTGCGGGCGATCTTGTCGGCGCCGTGCTTGGTGCGGGAGAAGATCAGGCAGCTGTGGAAGTCGGTCTTCTCGAGGAGAGCCACGAGCAGGTCGAACTTCTTCAGTTGTGAGACGGGATAAAACGCGTGGCTGACCGACTGGTTGACGGTGCGAGCGACGCCGATCTCGACGCGCGCCGGGTTGCGCAGGGCGAAGCGGGCAACGTCCTCGATCTCGGGCGGGATGGTGGCCGAGAAAAAGAGCGTCTGCCGCTCGCGCGGGCACATGCCGATGATCTTCTTCACGTCCTTCACGAAACCCATGTCGAGCATCCGGTCGACTTCGTCGAGGATGAGAATCTTGAGGTTGTCGAGCCGCAGGGTTTTCTCCTGGAGAAAATCCATCAGACGGCCGGGCGTCGCGATGACGATGTCGGTGCCGGCCTGGATCTCGCTGCGCTGACGGCCGTAGCCGACGCCGCCGTGGACCACGGTGGCGCGGAGGTCGGTGAAGCGTCCGAAATCGCGGAAAGCGGTCTCAACCTGGGCGGCCAGTTCGCGGGTGGGCTCGAGGACGAGCACGCGTGGGCCGCGGGCCTCGTGTTTGCCGAGGCGGGCGAGGACGGGGAGGGCGAAGGCGGCGGTCTTGCCGGTGCCGGTCTGGGCCGACCCGATGAGGTCGCCGCCGCCGAGGACGACGGGGATGGCACGCAGCTGGATGGGCGTCGGGTCAACGTAGCCCATGGCCTTGACACCGTTGAGCAGGGCGGGCGGAAGCCCGAGCTTGGAAAATGGCATAGAGGGCAATTAGCCGGTTAATTGGGACACAAGGCGAGGCAAAAGCCGAGAATGGCTGAATTTAACCACGAAGGCACGCAGGCACGAAGAAAACGCCATGAATCGACCATTCTTTGTGCCTGCGTGTCTTTGTGGTTGGCTAAAAATCTTCGGAGAAGGAATAAGCTCCATTTTTCCCGCGGACGGTTTCAGCCTGTCGCCATGGAAAAACGCCCGTTCAACGAACTCGGTCTGTCCCCCGAGATTCTGAAAGCCGTGGACAAGATGGGCTTCGAGGAAGCCTCGCCCATTCAGACCGCGGTCATTCCGCACGGCCTGGCGGGGAAGGATGTCGTCGGCCAGTCCGCCACCGGCTCGGGCAAGACCGCGGCGTTCGCCATCCCGGCCATCGAAAAAGTAGACGTGCGGATGCGGCAGGTGCAGGTGCTCGTGCTTTGTCCGACGCGCGAACTCGCGGTCCAGGTAGCCGAGGAGTTCGGCAAACTGGCGTTCTTCAAGAAGGGCCTGATGGAGGTGCCGATTTACGGTGGCCAGAGCTACGAGCGGCAGTTCCGCGCGCTCCATGCCGGCGCCCAGGTCGTCATCGGCACGCCCGGCCGCGTGATGGACCACATGGCCCGCGGCACGATGAAGCTCGATGCCTTGAAGGTCATCGTCCTTGACGAGGCCGACCGGATGCTCGACATGGGTTTTCGCGACGACATCGAGCACATCCTCAAGTCGGTGCCGGTGGAGCGGCAGTGTCTGTTTTTCTCAGCCACGATGCCGCGCATGATCCAGGACCTGATCAAGCGTTACACCCGCGACCCGGTCTGGGTGCGGATCGAGGCCCACGCGCAAAACGCGCCGCAGGTGGAGCAGATCTACTTCGAGGTGGATCGCCGCTCGAAAATCGAACTGCTCACGCGCCTGATCGACCTGCACGACTTCCGGTTCGGCATCATCTTTTGCAGCACGAAGATCATGGTGGATGAACTCGATGAGCACCTGCACGCCCGCGGCTACTCCACGGACCGACTGCACGGCGACATCACCCAGGCGCAACGCACCCGCGTGATGGACAAGTTCCGCCGCCGGGGCTTCGAGTTCCTGGTCGCGACCGACGTGGCGGCGCGCGGGCTTGATGTGGACGACCTCGAGGTCGTGTTTAATTTCGACCTGCCGAATGACGCCGAGGACTACACGCACCGCATCGGCCGCACCGGTCGTGCCGGCAAGAAGGGCATGGCCTTCACCTTCGTGGCCGGCCGCGAGCTCTACAAGATGCAGAACATGATCCATTATGGCCGGCTCAAGATCCGCCGCGAGCGCGTGCCCTCGATGGACGAGGTCGAGGAGGCCAAGGGCAACGTGTTCCTCGAGAAACTCCGGGTCACGCTGGAGGAGAAGAAATTCAAGTCGCACGACCAGATGATCGAGCGGTTGCTCGAGCAGGGTCACACGAGCACCGACATCGCGTCGGCGCTGATTCATCTGCTGCAAGGCGCAGTCGGCGAGCCGCCGCCCAAAGGGGCCGGCACGAAGGCGGAGCGCATTGCGGCCAACGAGGCCCCCAAGGCGGCGGCCCCCAAGGTGGAACGCGCTGACCCCAGCGCGTTTCCCGCGAAGGCATCCCCAGCGCGCTCCACTCCCAAACCTACCTACGAGAAGCCTTCTTACGAAAAACCTACCGGTGACAAGTTCGCCGCCCAGAAGCGCACCTTCGACCGCAAGGCCCGCACCGGTCGCGAGCCGGGTTTCACCACGATCACCTTCAATGTCGGCCGGGCTCAGCTCGTCACGCCGGCCGACCTCGTCGGCAAGATCGCCGGCGTCACGCGCCTGCCCGCCAATATCGTCGGGGCGATCGATATTCACGAGGAGCACACGAACGTCGACGTCGTCACCGAGCACGCCGGGGTGGTGATCGCGAAGCTCGCGGGCATCCGGATCAAGAACCAGTCGCTGAAGCCGGCGATCGTGCCGCCCGGCGCGGAGTGAGACCATGGCGAATCGCCCGCTGACACCCGATCATCTGACGGCGTGGGAGGTCGTGCGGCTGCTCAAGCTCGAACCGCTCGAGCAGGAGGGCGGTTATTTCCGGCGGACGGGCGAGTCGGCGACGATCCTGCCCGGCGGCAAACGCGCCTGGTCGATGATCTATTCCCTGATCACGCCGGAGGGATTTTCCGCGCTGCACCGGCTGGCGACCGACGAGGTCTGGTGTTTTCACGCGGGCGATCCGCTGGAGTCTCTGCGCCTGCGACCCGATGGCGGCGGTGAATGGGTGAAGCTCGGCTTGAACCTCGCCGCCGGCGAACGGCCGCAGGACGTCGTGGCCGCGCAGACCTGGCAGGGCACGCGTCTTGTGGCGGGTGGCCGCTGGGCGTTGGTGTCTTGCGTCGTGGCGCCGGAATTCGTGTGGAGCGACTTTGAGCTCGCCCCGCGTGAGGTGCTGATCGCGACCTATGCGGGCTTTGTGGACGGCATCGGGATGCTTACGCGGGAACACCCGCCGAAAGGTTTGCTGTAGGGCGGGAGCGCCGTATCCCGCTTTCGTTCGCCGACGATACCACGGACGAGGCGGGATACGGTGATCCCGCCCTACAACCCGCTCCCGGCGCGTGACTTGACAGGTGGAAGGGCGATCCGTATCTCCAAGACCCGTTGCCCATGGAAGCCGCACTTGATCAGCCGGTGCTCGTGCTGAACCGCCTCTGGCAGGCGGTCAATGTGATTGGCGCCCGCCGAGCCTTCGCGTTGCTGGCCCGCGAACATGCGCAGGTCGTCCACCAGACGGAAGATGCATTCCACACCTACTCGCTGATGGATTGGATCGACTTCTCGGTCTACAATCCGCCGCTGGACGCGCTCGAGACGGTGCGCACCATCAATCGCAACATCCGTCTGCCGCGCGTCATCCTGCTGACCTTCTTCGACAAGCTCCCCTGCAAGGAACTGAAGCTGACGCGCAACAACGTCTTCGAGCGCGACGGGGAGAAGTGCCAGTATTGCGGCCACACCTTTAAGCGGGAGCAGCTGAACCTCGATCACGTCATCCCGCGCCACTACGGCGGGAAGACGACGTGGGAGAACATCGTGTGCTCGTGCATCAAGTGCAATTCGCGCAAGGCGAACCGCCTCCCGCACGAGGCGCACATGCGGCTTATTCGCAAGCCGGTGCGTCCGAAATGGCGGCCGGTGATCTCGCTCGTGCTCGGCAATCACAACCACGAAAAGTGGAAGGATTTTCTCGATGTCGCCTACTGGAACGTCGAGCTCGAGGAGTGAGGTTTGCCTTAAGGTGGAACGCGGCCTCCGGACGCGTTTTCAGGATATGCAAATGGCAACTAACCCGTCCGGAGGCCGGGTTCCACCTTACTGCCGGTAATCCTCGCGCACCGGCGAGAACAGGTCGATCACGCGGCACGCGGTGAGCGTCGTGCCGCCGTGCATCACGCCGCCGGGAATGAGCGCGGCCATGCCGGGTTCAAGCACGGTGGTTTCGGCGCCGACGGTGAACTCGAAACGGCCCGCGATCACATAGGTGACCTGTTCGTGCGGATGCTGGTGCAGCGGGATGATGGTGTTGGGCTGCAGCGTGATTTCGCCGATAGTGATGCGCGCGAGGTGAGCGTAATGGCCGCGGACGGCGCCACCGAAGATTTCCTTGGCGGGCAGGGAGGTGAGGGTGGTGAAGCTCATGGGTTGGTATGGATTGGGATGGTTGCGGGTAGGGGCGCTTGCCCTCAAGCGCCCGGGCCGTTGGGGGCAACGGCCCCTACCGATTTGAAAAGTCAGGCCGCTGACAGCGGCAGCGTCACCCGCATTGTCGTTCCGCGCGGGCTGGAGTTGAGCAGGGTGAGTTCGCCGTGGTGGTCCTTCATGATGCGGCGGGCGATGGCCAGGCCCAGACCCGTGCCGTCGGCGCGGCCGGAGAGAAAGGACTCGAAAATGCACGGCCGGATGGACTCCGGGATGCCGCCGCCGGTGTCGGTGAGGTCGAGCTGCACGACGCGGCCAAGAGGGGAAGTTTCCTCGGTGCAGTTTACGGTGAGCGCGCCACCGCGCGGCATCGCGTGGAGGGAATTCAGCGCGAGGTTAAGGATGACCTGCTGCAACTGGCCCTTGTGGCCCTCGACCAGCAGGGAGCGCGCCGGGGCCGTGTAGTGCAGCTCGACCGCGGCCTGCGCGAGCTTGGCGCGCAGCAGAACCAGCGTGTCATCGAGGATTTCCGCCAGGGCCCACCGCGAATGCAGCGCGGCCGGCGCCCGGCCGAAGGAAAGCACGCGGGAGACGATGCCCTCGAGTTGGTCGATTTTTTCGGTGATGACCTGGAGGTCGCGCCGGCGCGGGTCCTCGCCGGTGAAGTCAATGCCGAGGGTGCCGTGCAGAAGCTTGATGACGAGGAGAGGATTGCGGATCTCGTGGGCGATCTCGGCGGCGAGCAGGCCGAGGGTGGTGAGGGTTTCGTTTTTGCGCAGCACCTCCTCGGACTGGAACACCCGGGCATAGAGCCGGGCATTCTGGAGGGCGACGGCCGCGAAGCTGGCGAGGGCGGTGAACAGGCGCTTCTCGTCGTCACTGAAGCGGTGCATTTCACCGTGAAAGACCGACAGCACGCCGGCCGGCTGGCCCTCGAGGATGAGGGGTGCGGCCAGGGCCGAGCAGAGAGAGCGGTCGCGCGGCAGGTCGGCGGCCTCGCTGAAGCCCGGACCGTCAATGTTCTGGAATTCGGTGGCACGTCCCGAGCGGATCGCCGCCGCGAGGAGGGACAGGTCGGCGGAAACGGTCTGCTGCTGCAGGGTGAGGCCCGCCGCCGACAGGTCGCCGTCAGCCGACCAGGCGTGCAGCCTTAGTTCGCGCCTTTCGGCATCGTAGTCGTGCAACAGGCAGAGCCGGGCGTTGAAGAGCGCGCGGCCGCTCTGCGTGAGGGTGGACTGCAACTCCTCGGGTGCGAGCTGGGCGACGAGCGCATGACCCAGCTCGACCAAGGTGGTGAGCTGTTTGGAATTGGCGCGGAGCCGCTCGTATTGCCAGAGGCGGTGCAGCACGATCCCGGCCTCGGCGGCATAACGGGCCAGCCGCGCCAGGTCGGCCGCGGTGAAAGTCCCGAGGTGGTCGGCGTCGAGATTGACGACCCCGATCGTGCGGCCGTCGACGATGAGAGGCGCGGCCATCTCGCAGCGCACCCCGGCCCGAACGGAAATGTAGCGTGGTTCGGTGGCGACATCCGCGACGAGCAGCGGCTTGCCGTGCAGCGCCACCCAACCGGTGATGCCCTGGCCGGGCTTGAGGGCGAAGTCACCGACGTCCGGGGGCAGGCCCTGCTGCACGCAGATCTCGAGGCCGCCGGTTTCCGGGCTGAGCAGCGCGAGCGAACCGCTGTCGGCGGGGAAAGCCGCCATGATGGCCGTGAGAACCTGGCCCTGCGCCGATGCCGCATCGGCGGCGCTGGAAGCCAGCGACGCGATGGCGTAAAGGACCGTCGCATCTTTCGTCTCGGCAGAGCTCATCCAGTTCAGATGAACAGGAATGGGACGGCTTGGGGAGAGAAAATTAGGCGGCTGCAGGTGGAACCCGACCTCTGGGCGGGTTTTCAGGATTCGCGCATTGCTCAACCCGTCCGGAGGCCGGGTTCCACCCTCAATCAAACCGGAGCTGCCGCCGCTGGCGGCGTGATGATCGCGCGGAGGGCGTCACGCAGCGTAGGCAGCTTGGCGGGATCGACCGGACCGCCCTCAGGCTTGTTCGGTTCGATATAGAAAGTGTCAATGGCGACGCTGCGCTCGGTGTTGATGCGGGCGAAAGTGGTGTCAAAGTCGTGGTCCGAAATCGTTTTCACGAGGCGATAGAGCAGGCCGATCTGATCGTGAGCCTGCACCTCGACGATGATGCGGTTAAGCGACAGCTCGTGATAGACCTCGACGGTAGGCGGGAAGGAAGCGGGCAGTTCCGAGGTCGTGGTAGTGTAGCGCGAGGCCTCGGCAAATTTCTTGGCCTGCGCGGTGATGTCGGGCAGCAGGTCCCGGTTGTTGACGAGGGCTTCCTCGACCGTGCGGGCGAGCGTGTCCATGGCCTTCTGGTTCTGCACGACGCCGCGGCCGGGCTCGACGACGTGGAAAGTGTCAATGGCGATGTGGTCGGAGCGGGTGGTGATCTTGGCGGAGAGGATGCTCAGGCCGGCCACGCTGAAGGCGCCGGCGAGCTTGTAGAACAGCCCCGCCCGGTCCCACGTGACGACGTGCACGGTGGTGTAGCTGCGGTTGATGTCGTCCTTCCACTCGATCACCGGTCGCAGCGAACCAAGGGAGTCGGCCGCCGAGATGGAGTGCAGCAGCCGGTTGACCATTTGGATGTGCAGCGTGATCTCCGGGGCGTCGGTCTGGATGAAATAGCGCTCGGGCAGGAGATTGAAGTGCGCGGTGATCTCATCCGGGCTGATGCCGGGGATGGTCTGGGCGATGAGGGTCTGCCGGGTCATTTCAATGCGCTCACGGAGGCGGGTTTCGACTTTGTCACCCAGGGTCAGGCGTTCGAGCGTGGTGTCGAACAGGCGCCGGTGGAGCGAGTTCTTGTAGCCGTTCCAGAGGCCGGCCGAGGTGCCGCGGGCGTCGCAATACGTGTGCACGTAAAGATAGCGGAGCCGGTCCGGCTCCACGACCATCTCGGCAAAGGTGGCTGATGTCTGGGGGTCATCGAGGTCGTGCTTCTGCCAGAATCGTGCCATCACCAGGTGATTTTTGATGATAAAAGATACGGTTTCACGGCTGTCTGGATCGATCTGGAGGCGGTTGAGGACGGGTGCGGCCATCGTCACGCCGGCCTCGGCGTGGCCTTGGATGCCCTCGCCCTTGCCGATGTCGTGCAGGAGAAGGATGAGGTAGAGCAGGGCAGGGCTGGCGGTCTTGTGCAGTTCGGTGCGATAGCTCTCCGCAATGGGTTCGGCGGCGGTAAAGATGGCATCGAGTTCGCGGATGGCGCTCAGCGTGTGAATGTCGGCGGTGTAGCGGTGGTAATACTCGTGCTGCACCAGGCAGGTCAGCGGGGCGAACTCGGGCACAAATTTGCCGAGCACCCCCAGTTCGTGCATCAGCGCCAGCGGGGTATAAACTTGGCCGGCTTCCTCAAGCATGGTGCGGAAGCTCAGGTTGGCATCGAGCGAATTGACGACCTTTTTGTTGATCAACTTGAGCGAGCCGCGGATGAGCGCGGCGAGATCCACGTCCGGAGTGCAGCCCAGCTGCTGGCAGTGGCGGAAGACGCGGATGAGGCGGACGGGGTCCTCCTTGAAGACGTGGGGATTTTCGGCGGCGAGCTCACGGCCGCGCAGCAGGAAGCCGTCGAGGCGCTTGGTGCGGTCCGCACGGCGGGCGAGCAACAGGTTTTTAAGTGAACCGACAATGCCAGGGCCGGCGGCGATGGTCAGCGCCAGGCGTTGCTCGATGATTTTTGAGATGCGGTAGATGGCCTGCGCATGCCCGTAGTAATCCTGCATGAACGCCTCGACGCGCTCGAGCAGGACCTTCTGTGGATAGCCGAGGTTGGCGGCGAGCCGGGGCTGCGTCTCGAGGTTGAGCACATCCGTCGGGTGCTTGCTCATGTAATGGAGTTCGTTGCGCACGCGCAGGAGGAAGTGGTAACCGCGCTGGAAGGCGCGCAGCTCGGCGGGTTGCAGGTAGCGCTGCTTTTCCAGCTCGTCCATGCGCGAGATGCCGAGACGGACGCGGGCCATCCAGAGGGCGTTCTGGTAGTCGCGCAGTCCGCCGACGCCATTCTTGATGTCGGGCTCCTGCATGAAGACGGTGTCGCCGTGCTGCGCGCGCCGGCTGCCCTGGTCGGCGAGACGCGCGGCGATGTAGGCCTTCGGGTTGTCGGTGAGGTAATGCTTGCGGTAGGTCTCGGCGAAATTCTCGTAAAGCGGCTCGGCGCCGGCGATGAGCCGCGACTCGAGCAGCGAGGTCTTGGTGCGGATGTCGCGCGCGGCTTCCGAGAACACCTCGTTGAGGGTGCGGGTGGAGTGGCCGATTTTCAACCGCAGGTCCCAGAGGGGGTAGAGGACGCTGTTGGAAAGGTGTTCCTGGAATTTGCCGAGGTCCTTCACGTTGGAAGGGTAGAGGAACATCACGTCCACGTCACTCAGCGGGCTGAGTTCACCGCGGCCGTAGCCGCCCAGCGCGATGAGGCAGACCGGGGCGGGCGGTTCGCCGTGAATCTTCCGCCAGTGGTCGAGGGCAGCGGTGAACAGCGGCTGGAGCAGCCGGTCCATGTGGCTGGCGAGAGCTTGGGCGATCTTGTGGCCGGGGCCGCCGGCGCGGTGGCGCTGATAGATGCGCTCGCTCTCAGCCGTCAGGTAGGCCTTGCAAGCGGCCAGGCGTTCCGCGGGCGAGCTTTCGCTCGTGAAAGCGGGAAGCGGGCGGGCGGAAGGCGTGGCGCGGCCGGTCATGGGAGGGGCCAGCATGAGCAGCGCAACCCGCTGGGGAAAAGCTGGAAATGCATCGTGGGCCGGTGAAATCGTGGAATAAATAATCTGGTTGACGGGCAAATCCGGAGTTGAATACTCCGCCTCTCTCACGCGGGAGTAGCTCAGTTGGTAGAGCACCACCTTGCCAAGGTGGACGTCGAGAGTTCGAGTCTCTTCTCCCGCTCCATTTCAGGAAAGCCACTGGTTAACGCCGGTGGCTTTCTCGTTGATGCGGATGAGTTAGCATATTTGTATCCCGATAGTTTTGCACCAGCATGCGCGATGTTACCTAATTCGGGACAACATCTAAACTTAGCCTCACACAGCCCCACATTTTTCTACCGCGCGGTGAAATCCACCTTCCGAAGGTGGTGCTGCCAACTGAAAACGCAGCGCTGCAAAGCAGGGCGTTACTTACAGCTCAAAAATTTCGCGTAGCTTCCTGATGATTTGATCGCGACGGGGCAGTGAAATGGAGCCGCGATGTTGGTCTGCCAAAATCCGCCGTTTCGGAATCAGGATCATTGCATGACACTGACAGCCGCTTGGGGCTTCCATGCCGTCCGCGTCGTCGAGGTAAACTTCACGATTTCCAACCCGGTCCGACTGATCTAAAATGAGACGAGGAGGTCGGTTTTTGTAGACCTTGGTGCGTCTCTTTGTGAGCGCTTTCGGGCGTTTCCAGTGGAGAGGCCAAAGAGTTTGGCGACACCTCGCATGAGCGGGATTCGCCCCGTTACCTGCGGCCGGAACGATATCCGCCGGAGGTCAAAATTGCATTCGAGACGGATGCAGACGATTCCGCTCGTGAAACCCTGCACGCCGAAAAACACCGCCTGGCATCCCCTTCCCGGCGCATTCTCGTAGGCCGAATCGCGTATGTCTACGGATGTTGTTCAAGCCGGCCCGCTGTTACTCTGGGGTATGCCAAGACCGGTATTAGGAATTCGCGGCACACCGATTAACCCACTGCTACTTGGCTTCCGGTTGGAGCGTGGACGCTGGTTTAGGCCGCAACGACTCGTGTGGGGGTTGGTATTGCTATTGACCTGCCTGGGGGAGGCGCGTGCCCAGACGGGCATGATCAGCCTTATCAACGAGGCGTTTGCGGACGCGAACGCCGACGGGATTCCCGATCATCTGGGCGAAGCCGTGACGGTTCGTGGAGTGCTTATTTCGGACCCGATTTCCTTGAATGGGTCTTCCCTCGTAAACCTGCAGGACGATTCCGGCGGAGTGATATTGTTCACGCGGCAGCAGGGCCTGCTGTTGGGCAAGGTGCGCCGAGGAGACCGGATCAGGGCGTCAGGTGAAGTAACGCTCTACAAGGGCAATCGTGAACTGGTGCTCAGTGGCGTGTCGAAAGAAGGCGCGGGAGTATTGCCAACGCCCCGGGTGGTCCGGGCGGTCGATCTGGTGGGGCATCGTTACTCTGGCGAACTTGTGCGAGTCACGGGAACTTTAAAGGTAGGCCCTGGCTTTTTAACCAAGAAGGAGCCGGTAATTCTACAAGACTCTTCCGGACAGATCCCGGTCCTTGTTTCCGCCCGCCTTTTTACTAGCTCAGAATTCCTGGAACGCTTCCAGCAAGGTGGTCAGGTCCAGGTCGTTGGAATCGCTGGTCAAGCCAAAGAGGCGGCGACGCAAAGTTTGGATTTTCGCCTGATCCCTAGGGATGCCGACGATTTTGAATTCGCGACCATCCCACCCTATCGCGAGATCGTCCTTATCGCAGGTTTTCTCTTTCTGTTTGCATTGGTTTGGGTTGCCCGATCGCGCCGCCGCCTCGCCGATCAACGAGTGCGGGAGCTGAGCTACGAATCAAAGCGGGCAGCGGAAGAGCGCGACCGTTTCTTCACCCTTTCGCTTGATCTGCTGTGCATCGCCGGCAGGAACGGCTATTTCCGGCGGCTCAACCCCGCTTTCACGCAAAACTTGGGTTGGAGCATTGAAGAACTGCTGGGGCGGCGATGTCTCTCATTTGTCTATCCCGACGACCGTGCCGCCACCATTCGACATTTTGCAAATCTCGCGGGTGGCGTAAGCCACGCTCAGTTTGAGAACCGCTGTCTTTGCCGGGACGGTTCCTGGCGGGTGCTATCCTGGAAAGCCGTGCTACAGCCCGATGGAACAATTTACGCCGCCGCGCGCGATGTGACCCAACAGCGCAAAACCGAGACCGAACTGCGCCTACTCAATGAGCAGCTGGAGCAACGGGTCACGGAACGGACGGCCGAGGTGCGGCAGGCCTTGGCCACCCTCGATGCCACGGAGGATGCCGCATTCATCTTCGAGCCGGAAACGCTCCGATTCAGCTACGTGAACCAAGGTGCCACGCGACAGCTCGGTTATGCGCGCGCGGAGCTTCTCATGAAGACGCTCTTGCACATCGAACCTAATTTGGACGAGGTGAAGTTTCGCCAGATCATCGCGCCTATGATGCAGGGCGAGACACACGCCCTGCAGTTTACCACCGTCCACCGCCATAAAAATGGGCACGAAGTTCCCGTCGAGATCAACCTACAATATGTCACGATTGCCGGAGAACGCCCGCGCTTCATCGCCCTTGCCCGCGACATCACCGAGCGCACGAAAACCGAGCGTGCGGCCCAGCGGTCCCAACGCCTGGAGTCTCTTGGCACGCTGGCCGGCGGCATCGCGCACGATCTCAATAACGCGCTGGCTCCGATCCTGATGGGCGTGGATCTGCTGAGGTCGCAATACCCGAACGCGGCGGGTATTCTGGATATGTGTCAATCCAGCGCGCAGCGGGGCGCGGCCATGGCCCGGCAACTCCTGACTTTTGCCCGAGGGGCAGACGGCAAGCGTGTTTCCATTCAGCCAAGTCATATGCTGCGTGACATGGCGAACATCATCCACAGCACCTTCCCAAAAAATATCAATTTGCTTGAGAAGTGGGACGCGAATCTCCCGACGGTATCCGGCGACGCCACCCAAATTAGCCAGGTTCTTTTGAACCTGTGCGTTAACGCGCGCGATGCTATGCCCGATGGCGGCACACTTGAGCTGGAAGCGCGATCGGTCGAAGTAGACGAGGCCTTTGCCCAGGCGACGCCAGGTGCCAGGCCAGGAAACTACGTCATGCTCCGGGTGTGCGATACCGGCGCGGGTATTGCGCCGGATATACTCGACCAGATATTCGATCCATTTTTCACCACTAAAGGCCCGGACAAGGGCACCGGGTTGGGGCTGTCCACCGTGATGGGTATTGTTAAAAGCCACGGCGGATGCTTGAAGGTATATTCCCAGCCTAGACAGGGTTCAACGTTTACCGTTTATCTGCCGACCGACTGCACAAAAAACATTGTCTCACCCACCAGCAAAGCGGCGGTCAAATTCCATGGACGCGGTGAGACCATCCTGTTCGTGGATGATGAAGTTGCGGTCCGGGAGGTCGCCCGCGCCGTTTTCGGACGATTGAACCTAAAGTTGGTGACGGCAAGCGACGGCGTGGAGGGACTTACTTATGCGGCCCTACACCAGACCAGTATGCGCGCGATTATTACGGACGTTCATATGCCGAACATGGGCGGCCTTGCATTCGTCCGGGCGATCCGAGAGACGCTGCCGGACATCCCGATTATTGTTACCAGTGGACGCCTGGAGAACAAGGATCTGGATGAGCTCAAGCGGTTGAACGTGCACGCGATTCTCGACAAGCCATTCCTGGAGTCGGAACTAGCCGCAGCATTGAAACAAGTTCTTGCCAACGAAGTTCAACTGACTGCTTAAATGGTTACGGAATCCGCAACATGCGGAGCGCGGTGAATTATCGCGGCCAGCGCACCTCGACCGACTTCGCCATAACACGGAATCAAAGTGCAGGCACCGATCACTTATCGCGCATTAGCGCAGCCGACGAGCGGGGCAGAGCGAATCGTTCCGAGCCTGGTCCGGTTGGAATCTACCAACAGAATTGAGCGCCCAGATTTCGCACGGCTTGTCTAGACAATCTCGTTCCTGGAGCTTTACCGGGTAGCGCCGTTAACACAGCTTTGGTGGAGCGCGGAGCAGGACTCTCGGGTTCCAACCTCCGGTCCCGATTATCTGCGGCCGGTGGCCGTTGAAGGCCTCGATGGACATCAGGGAAATCAGATGGCGCGCTTGGTCGGCGGCTTTTTGCTTTCCAGCATGAGGTTGCACCAGTCGCCGGTATCTGACTGGTCGGGGATTTTGGGCTTCCGCCAAGGTCGCCTGACGCTTTGGCTCTGCTCGCCCGATGAAAAAAGCCCTGCGATTTACAGCTTTCGGACTCCTGCTGCTGCTGGTTGCCGGGCAATTCGTCCGCACGCCCCGGAATACCGGCGCGGCGGACGGGGCGCAGTCGATCTTCGCGCGTCACGACGTTCCGTCCGGGGTGCAGAAAATCCTGCAGCGTTCCTGTTATGACTGCCATTCGAACAGCACCCGATATCCGTGGTATGCAGCCGTGCAACCGGTGGCGTGGTGGCTGGGCAAGCATGTGCGCGAGGGCAAGGCGAAGCTTAATTTCTCGGAGTTTGCCGCCTACGACGCCAAGCGCGCCGTCCGCAAACTGGAGGCCGTGGCCGACGAGGTGCACGAGCGCCACATGCCGTTGAAGTCCTACCTGCGCATGCACGGGGAGGCGAAATTGACCGAGGCCGATGTCGCGCTCGTGACCGCTTGGGCCGAGGATCTGGCCGACGAGATCGAGTCCCGCTGAATCTTCCCGTCGTTTCCCCGTAACCCGCATCCCCGCCATCCGTCTCCCTGTTTCCGCATTCATGAAATCCGTATCCCGCCTCCTGACCACCCTCGTGATTCTTTTCGCCAGTGCGGTCGCCTTTGCCGCTGACGAAGCCCCGGTTGCCCCCGCCGCGCCGAAGGAGAAGAAGCCCGAGACGGAACTCACGAAGCAGATGGACAAGATGAACGGTGCCTTCCGCAAGCTTCGCCGCCAGGCAGGCGATGCGACGAAGAACGCCGACTCGCTCGCGCAGGTCGCGATCGTGCGCGAATTCGCCACCGCATCCACCAAGCTCGAGCCGGCCAAGGCGACGACGATCCCCGAGGCCGATCGCAAGAAATGGGTCGCGGACTACCGGGCCAAGATGAGTGAGCTGCTCGCCAACATCGACAAACTGGAAGCCGCGTTCAAGGCCGGCCAGAACGAGGAAGCCGCCAAAATCGTGGCGGAGCTCAACACCCAGCAACGGGCCGGCCACAAGGAATACCGGATCGAGGAGAAGAAGTGAGTGGAAAACCTGAAACCTGAGGGTCCCAACCTGGCCGTTCTACGTGGGCAGCCATGGTCCGCCGACGAGCGACGACCCTGCAGGTAATCTTAAAAACCGCTGTCCCTCAGCGGTTTTTTTGTTATCCCAGTTGACGTGAAAGCCTCCGAATTCTTCGCCCTGCCCCTGTCGCTGGCCCGATTCGCCACTTTTTTTCCCGCTGCGGCCACCCCGTGGGACTGGCTCAAGCAGATCGGCGCAGCGCTGGAAGGGATCGAGGCCAACGACGTGGGGCCGAAAATCCCGCCGGGTGTGCATATCGAGGGGAAGGTCTGGCTGCACCCGTCGGTCAAGCTGCCGCCTTTCGCGGTCATCCAAGGGCCCGCCTACATAGGCGCCCACACCCAGATCCGCCCGGGCGCGTTCATCCGTGGCAATGTCATCGCCGGTGAGAACTGCCTGCTCGGCAATTCCTGCGAGTTTAAGAACTGCCTGCTGCTCGATGGCGTGCAGGCCGCGCATTTCAACTACGTCGGCGATTCCATCCTCGGCAACGGGGCCCACCTCGGCGCGGGGGTGATCTGCTCCAACCTGCGGCTTGACCAGGGCGAGGTGATGGTGCGGCTGCCGGACGGCACCGTGGGCACCGGGCTCAAGAAATTCGGCGCGGTGATCGGTGATAAGGCCGAGATCGGTTGCAACGCGGTGCTCAACCCCGGCTCGCTGATCGGCCCGCGGGCGCTGGTGATGCCTTGCACGGCCTTCGGCGGCTATGTGGCCGCCAGCATGGTCGCCCGCACCCGCCACGCCATCGCGACGATGCCGCGAAGGGATTAAGAGAACGAGAAAGACCCACACCATGCCCCGCATCCTCACCGGCATCACGCCTTCCGGCACCCTGCACATCGGCAATTATTTCGGCGCCATGCGCCCGGCCATCGAGTTGCAGGCCGGCGGCGATGCCTACTATTTCATCGCGGACTACCACTCAATGACCGTCCTGACCGACGCCAAGGAGCGCCGCGCCTACACGCAGGGCATCGCCCTCGACTGGCTGGCCTGCGGGCTCGATCCCGCCAAGGCCGTGTTCTGGCGCCAGAGCGACAGCCCGGAGGTCTGCGAACTCACCTGGCTGATCGGTTCGCTCACGCCGATGGGCCTGCTCGAGCGCGCCCACAGCTACAAGGACAAGACCGCGAAGGGCATCGACGCCAACTTCGGCCTCTTCGCCTACCCGGTGCTCATGGCGGCCGACATCCTCCTCTACGACACGAACGTCGTGCCCGTCGGCAAGGACCAGAAGCAGCACCTCGAGATGACGCGCGACATCGCCATCAAGTTTAACCACACCTACGGCGAGACCTTCGTCATCCCCGAGGAGCGCATCAGCGAATCGCTCGCCGTCATCCCCGGCCTCGACGGCCAGAAGATGTCCAAGAGTTACGGCAACACGATCGAGATCTTCGGCGATGAGAAGGCGCTCCGCAAAAAGATCATGGGCATCGTCATGGACTCGCGCACGCCCGCCGAGCCCAAGCCCGACGCCGACAAGAACCTCGCCGCCCAGCTCCTGAAGCTATTTGCGCCGAAGGACGTGGCGGCCGATTTCGAGCACCGCCTCCGCGCCGGTGGCCTCGGTTACGGCGACCTCAAGAAAGCGCTGTTCGAACATTACTGGAATTTCTTCGCCCCGTATCGCGCCAAGCGCGCCGAACTCGCGGCCAATCCCGATTACGTGGAGAAGGTCCTGCGCGACGGCGCCGAGCGCGCGCGCGCCGTGGCGGCGAAGACCATGGCCCGCGTCCGCCAGAATTGCGGCCTGCGTTAGCCGGCGGGCTTTTGTCGTGAGCGACCACAGCCACATCGGGCGCAAACGACAGCGGGAGATCTATGTCGCCGGCGTCGGCGGGCATCGCCCGGCGGTGCCGGTGGCACAGGCGGAACTCGAAAAGGCTGCGCAGGCGGCGATGTCACCCGAGGCGTGGGCCTATGTGGCCGGCGGGGCGGGGCGCGAAGCGACGATGGACGCCAACCGCGCGGCCTTCGGGAAGTGGCGAATCGTTCCGCGCGTCCTGCGTGACGTCGAAAGGCGCGACCTTTCCATCGAACTGTTTGGGCAGAAACTGCCGTCGCCGCTGCTGCTATCGCCGGTCGGCGTGCTGGAGATGGTGCATCGCGACGCCGACCTCGCCGTGGCGAAGGCCGCAGCCGCGCTGCGCGTGCCATATATTTTCTCCAACCAGGCTTCGGTGCCGATGGAAACCTGTGCGGCGGCCATGGGCGACAGCCCGCGCTGGTTCCAACTCTATTGGAGCCGGTCGAACGAACTGGTGGCTTCGTTTGTGAGGCGCGCCGAGGCCTGCGGCTGCTCGGCCATCGTGCTGACGCTCGACACGACGATGCTCGGCTGGCGCCCGCGCGACCTCGACCTCGGTTCGCTGCCATTCATGGCGGGGCAGGGCATCGCGCAGTATACGAGTGATCCGGTTTTCCGGCGCGACCTCGAAGAAGGGCCGTTGGGGGCAACGGCCCCTACCGACCTCCCAAAACCGCCGTTCAACCTGCAGACCATCGCCACCGCGCTGGCACAGAAGGCGAATTTTCCGGGTGGATTGCTGAAAAACCTTTCCTCGGGTGACCCGCGTGCGGCGGTGCAGCGTTTCCTTGCGACTTATTCGCGGCCGTCGCTGCAGTGGGACGACCTCAAGTTCCTGCGACAGCACACGAAACTGCCGGTGTTGCTCAAGGGCGTGCTGCATCCCGACGACGCGAGGAAAGCCGTTGAAACTGGCATCGACGGGCTGATCGTGTCCAACCACGGCGGGCGGCAGATCGACGGCGGGATTGCCTCGCTCGACGCGCTGCCGGCGGTGGTCGAGGCGGTGAACGGTAGAATCCCGGTTCTGTTCGACAGCGGGGTGCGTGGCGGCGCCGACGTTTTCAAGGCCCTCGCGTTGGGCGCAACCGCGGTTTGCCTGGGCCGGCCCTACGTTTACGGTCTCGCGGTTGCCGGCCAGCGTGGCGTCGAGGAAGTCATCGGCAACGTGCTCGCCGAGTTCGACCTGACGCTCGGGCTGGGGGGCTGCACGAGCGTGCGTGAGATCACTCACGCTGCCCTGAATCGAATGTAGGGTTGCCGCTTGCCGGCGGACCGCGGCCCGGCGACGAGCGCCGGCGCTGCATGCTTGGCGGCCTCTGGTATTCCCCGGTGCTATTCGGCCGTGCCTGGATGCAGGAGATGAGCTTCACGGACGAGTCACTCAAGGCGAAGGGCAACGTCGGCCTGATCATGGGTGTCTCCTTCCTGCTGGAGCTGGTCATGGCGTTTAACCTGTCGGCTTTCATCGGCGCCAAGGCTTCGGTGGGCTTCGGGGCGTTCGCCGGTGCCGCGGCGGGTTTCGGCTGGGTGGCTTTGTCTTTTGGAGTGACCTTCCTGTTCGAGCGCAAGTCGCTCCGGCTGTTCTTCATCAACGCCGGCTACCACGGTGTGGCCTTCACCCTGATGGGCGCAATCCTCGGGGTGTGGCCCTGAGATTTGGCCTGCGCCACCTGCGCCCTTGCCCTAACTGATTCCCACTTCCCAATGAAAATCCTGATCAAAATTGTCGGCGGACTGGCGGTGCTGGTCCTCGTGCTGGTGCTGGTCTCTTTCGCGTTTCCCCGCCACTACCGCGTCGAGCGCACGGTGGTGATCAATGCCCGGCCCGAGGCGGTGGCTGGCCCAGGTGGCCGATCTCAGCGCCTGGAAGAATTGGGGCGCCTGGCAGGAGCGCGATCCCGGGATGAAACTTTCCTACTCCGCGCCCGCGACCGGCGTCGGCGCCTGGTCCGCCTGGGAGAGCCGGAAGGAGGGCAGCGGCAAGATGACCATCACGGGTCAAACGCCCACCAAGGTCAGCTACCACCTGGAATTTCCCGACATGGGCACACAGTCCGACGGCGCGATGGAACTGCAGACTCAGACCGGTGGCGTGAAGGTGATTTGGACGGATGGCGGCGACCTCGGCATGAATCCCATGATGCGCTGGGTCGGCCTGTTCCTCGACAAGTCGATCATCGGCCCGGATTTTGAGCGCGGCTTGGCGAACCTTAAGAAGCTGCTCGAGAAGTGAAGCTGGGGAGGGCGGCGAGTCCCTTCGCCGCCGAGGCGCGGATCGGAGTCCGCGCCCACCCTTTCAAATCACCGCGTAGCGCGGCTCGGGCAGCGCAGCGATCCGGTCCATGATGCGCTGGGCGGCCAGTTCGTAGCGTGCCTTGCCGGCGGCTGGATCGTCATAGTCCGCCGCGGGGATCGGCCGGCCGAATACAATGGTCACCGGGGTGCCGAACTTCGGGATCAACCGGCCCTTGCCAAACGCGGCGAATGAGCCGTAAACGCGGCATGGCACGACGGGCACGCCGGTTTTGCACGCCATGAGACCGACGCCGGCCTTGGGTTTCTGCAGGTGGCCGTCAGGCGAACGGGTGCCTTCGGGAAAAAGCACGACGGCACGGTCCTCCTTGAGCGCCTGCAGCACGCGTTTGATGGCACCGATGTCGCCGCTGTCGCGTTCGACCGGGATGGTTTCCACCCGGTCGAGCCACCAGGACATCACGCGGTTATCCCAGAGACTCTTGCGGGCGAAGAACCGCATCTGCTTCGCGATCTGCCCGCCCACCAGCGGCGGATCGAGGTGGCTGGCGTGGTTGGAGGCGATCAGAAACGGTCCCTCGGCGGGAAAATTCTCCGTGCCGACGACTTCGCCGCGGAACCACATGCCGTAGATGGTGCCGGCAAGATAATGAAAAAAGCCATAGAACGGCCTCATTTTCGCGTGGTCGGGGGTGCGAGGCATAAAATCAGAGGACAGATATCAGAGGTCAAAGGACAGACAAATGAAACCTGTCATTCTGAACGAAGTGAAGAATCTGGAGCGATATACGCGGGCGGGCATCCGGCTGGATCCTTCGCTGCGCTCAGGATGACAAACACCGTAAGGAGGGGTAAGCGGACATCATGTGAGTTTCGCCGCGATGAGCGCGGCCATCTTTTCCACGACCTGGTCGAGCGAGATGAACGTCGAGTCAATGTCGATGGCGCCGGCGGGACAAGTGAGGGGCGAGGCCTTGCGGGAGGAATCAAGCCGGTCGCGCTCGGCGATGGAGTCCTGCCCGCCCTCCTTCGCCCGGCGCTTGGCGCGTTCGGCCGGGTCGGCGTGCAGGAAGAAGCGGAAATCGGCCGAGGGGAAGATCACTGAGCCGATGTCGCGGCCCTCCATGACGAGGCCGCGAAAACCATGCTTCTTCGCGACGTCCACCTGGCCACGCTGGTAACCCAGCAGGGTGTGGCGCACCTCGGGGATGGCGGCGTAGTGCGAGACGTGGTCGTTGACGTTCTGGCCGCGGATCTCGCTGCTGGCGGGTTCGCCACCGATGAGCATCTGCGCCGAGCGGCCGTGCAGCCGGGTGGTAAATTGCAGGGCGTCTAGGGCGGCCTTGAGCGCCGGCAGATCGGCATGCGACACGCCGCGGCGCAGCAATTCGTAGGTGATGTGCCGGTAGAAGGAACCGGTATCCACGTGCAGGAGGTTGAACTTCTCCGCGAGAATCCTGGACGAAGACGACTTGCCGGAGGCGGCGCCGCCGTCGATCGCGATGATGATGAAGGGAGATGCGGGCACTAGGATGGATGCGAGGAAAGGCAGGATTTATTCGCCAGTCATCCTGAGTGAAGCGAAGGATCCAGTATAATGGCTGCGGGCGGACATGCTCATGGATTCTTCGCTTCGCTCAGAATGACAGGAAAGCGTGGGTGTTCAGACACAGGATTCCCGACGCAGGGTTTCGAGCAAGTCAAAGAATGCCGGGAAGGTCTTCGCGCAGCAGCCGGGATCCTTGATCGTGAGCCACGGCTGGCCATTCTTCAGCGAATCGTGGCACCCGAGGATGCCGAAGCTCATGGCGAAGCGGTGGTCGTGATAGGTCTCGATCTCCACGCCCGGCGTGAGCGGTCGCGGATGGATTTCCAGCGCATCCTCCGTCTCGATGACCTGCTGGCCGAGTTTTTTCAACTCGCGGGCCATGCCGGCGACGCGGTCGGTCTCCTGCTTGCGGGTGTGGGCGATGCCGGAGATCTTCGTCGGGCCGTCGAGCAGGGGAGCGAGAGCCGCGAGTGAGAGGAAGGTGTCGGAGAAGTCGTTAAAGTCCGCGGTAATTCCGGTCCGCGCCCGGCCCGGGCTGACCGTGAGCCCAGAGCTGGTGATCAGGCCTTGGGCGGCGAGCAGTCGGTAGAACCCGGCGTCACCCTGCAGGGCAGCGCGGGTGAGGTTGAGGCCCTTCACCTCCACGGTGCCACCTGTGATGATGGCGAGTTCGGCAAAATAACTGGCAGCCGTGGCGTCGCCCTCGATGGCGTAGTCCGCGGGCTGGGCGGCGAATTTCTGCACCATCCGTTCGGTCATCTCAACGAACGGCTGCGAAACGGTCTCACCCTTCAGTTTCACAGTGAGCGGCGAACGGGCCTGGGGCGCGACCATGAGCAGGGCGGAAAGCAGCTGGCTGCTCTCGGAGGCGTCGAGGTCCACCTGGCCGCCGCGCAATCCGGCGGTCTTGAGTGTGAAGGGAAAATTGCGGGCGGTGGCTTGGGCGCCCTGCGATTCGATGGCCGCGAGCAACGCCCCGATAGGCCGGCGATGCATGGCCTCGTCGCCATCGAAGTGATAGACGCCATCGGGCCGCAGGCAGACAAAGGCGGTGAGAAAGCGCGCGGCGGTGCCGGCGTTGCCGACATCGAGCTTCGCTTCGCGCACAGGAATCTCGCCACCGCGGCCGGCGAGGGTGATCGTCAGCGCGTTTTCATCCGTCACGACCACGAAACCGAGGGCACGCAGCGCTGCGACCATGATGCACGTGTCGCGGCTGAAAAGCGCCCCGTGCAGGGTGATCGTTTTGGGACTCAGCGCCGCGAGGATGAGCGCGCGGTTGGTGATGCTCTTGGAGCCGGGCAGCGTGACCGTGCCGCGCACCGGTTTGGTAAAGGGCTGGATCGGGAGAGCGGAAGGATAAGGAGCGGACATTGTTCAATTTTCAATTTTCACCGTTCGTTGGTCGGTCGGGCCGAGGAACATTGAACAATGGACGTTGAACGATGAAAAATCTCAAGGGATCGGCCGGAACTGGTCGCGGTAGGCCCGGCCGCGCTCGAGGATGGCCTGCACCTCGAACCAGTCGCGGTTGGCGAGCGCCCGTTCGAGGCTGTGCAACTCTTCCTGGTAACCCCGCACGGCACGGAGCACCTCGTCGCGGTTCTGGTCCAGGATGGTCTTCCAGAGCTTCGGGTCGCTGCCGGCGATGCGCGTGGTGTCACGCAGACCGCCGCCGGCGTAGTTACGCCAGCGGACGTCACGCTTCGCCAGGCTGGCACATAGGGTCGAAGCCAGCACCTGCGGCAGGTGGCTGATGTGGGCGACGATTTCATCGTGCGCGTCGGGTTCGAGGGTGGCGACGTCGGCCTCCAACGCGGTCCAGAAGGTCGCGACCCGCCCGGCGGCCTGGACATCGGTCTCGGGCAAAGGGGTGACGAATACCGTGCGCCGCACGAAGAGGTCGGCGCGGCCGTGTTCCCAACCGGTTTTTTCGGAGCCGGCCATCGGGTGCGAACCGATGAAACAGGCGCGTCCGGCGAGCGCCCGGTGGCTGAGGCGGCAGATCTCGCCTTTCACGCTGCCGACATCAGTGACGATGGCGCTGGCGGCGAGGGCCGGGCTGATTTGAGACACCAGCGGAACAATCTGGTCCACCGGGGCACAGATGACGACCAGCTCCGCCTCGCGCACGGCCTCGGCCGGAGTGTCGACCATGGCGTCGCACCACGGCTGGCCTTTTAGTTGCAGGCGGGTCTCGGGCCGGCGGGCCCAGAGGGTCAGGTGCCGCGCCGCACCATAATGCCGGGCGGCCCGGGCCACGGAGGCGCCGAGCAGGCCGGGAGCGAGGATGGCGATGCGTTCAAACACGCTCCAAGGCAAAACGCCCGGCCCCGGATTGTCCAGCCCGGCCGGTGGAGCCGCTCCGGCGCGCAGGTTAAGCCCGCGCGGAGCGCAGGCTCCTCCCGGCTGGCCTATCCCGTTGCCTTTTGGCATCAGGCGCAGTTTAGTGAACCTCGCGATGAATTATGACAAAGTGCCGGAGCTGCCCGAGGTGCCCGTGAAGCCGGTGCATCGGCGCGGGGGCGTGTGGCTGGCCGGGGTCATGCTACTGATCGCGGCCGGCGCCGTGGCTTGGTGGCAGTTCGGCCGGGAACCCGCCGCCCCAACGACCGGGCAAATAAAATTGACCGGACAACTCACCGGCTTGGAGGCACAACTGGAAAGTCTGCGGACTCAACTGCTCGCCTTGCCGGAAGATTCACCCCCGGCGAAGCGGCGGGCTTTGCTGGAGGAGGCGCTGGCCCGGCAAAACGAACTGCTGCGCCTGCGCGTGCCACCGGCGTCAGCGGATACCGTCCGGTTGAGTGAATGGCAGGCCAAACTGGATGACACGGTCGCCCGTGAGCTGGGTCAGCAAAGCCGGGAGCTGGAGGTGGCGGCCGAGGAGTTGCGCCGGCAGATGCAGCCCGCGGCGGCGGTGGCAAAACTCCAGGAGGCCCTGCGCCTCCAGCGGGAGGTCAACCGCGGCATGGCCACGCGCCAGCTGAAAAGCTACGGTCGCGAGGCGCTGTTGCAGCAGCAGATTGAGGAACTCGCGGCCGAGCCGCTGCTGGCCGAGGAGCGGCGGGTGCTGGCCGGGGCGCGCGCCGCGGCGGCTGGCGGCAGCTGGACCGAGGCCCTCCGGCTCTACGGCCGGGCGCGCGAAATCCAGCAGCAGCTCAACACGGACTTTCCCCACTCGCGTTTTTCCGACCTGCTGGCGGACGGCCGGATTGAGATGGAGATCATGTCGCTCAGTGCGGCCGAGGCGCAGGCGCAGCGGGAGTCATTCCTCCAGCAGGCGGTCGCGGCGGCCGCCGCCGGAAAACTGGAGGAGGCCGACCGCAGCTACGCCCTGGCGGCCGACCGGCAGCAGGTGATCAACACGCAGTTCGCGCAGAGCCGCTTCGTGTCAATGGAGCAGCTGGAACTAATTGAGGCGGAGCGGCAGACGCTGCGTCTCCGGCCATTGCTGGAAGCCTTGCGGGGGTTGGACAACACAGCGGCGGGGCATTTGCGGCGACGTGAATTGTTCCAGGCACAGCAGCAGATCACGCAGGCCGGGGCCAAACTGGAGGAGGCCGTGCAGCAGTCACCCAAGGCGCGGGGCTTCGACGAGGGCTTGCGCGAGCGGCTGAATTATCTGGGCCGGCGGGCGGCTGACCTGGTGACGATCCAGGACCAGACTTACGATCTGCTGCTGCCGTTGCCGGGCCGCGCGCAAGTGGCGCTGCTCAGGACCGAGGTGCCCCAGGCACTCTTCGTCTTGGTGATGAACACCAATCCCAGCCGCAACGCCGGGCGGACCCTGTCAGTGGACTCCGTGAGCCACGCCGAGGCGGTGGAATTTTGCCGGCGCCTCGGCTGGGTCATGGGCGTCCCGGTGCGGCTGCCCACCGCCGGGGAACTCCGGGCCGCGGCGGGCGATCCCGGTTTTAAGGAAGTGAAGGGTGGGCTGGGTGAGTGGCTGGCGGCTGCAGGCGAAGATTCGACCATGGCTCCGGTATTCGCGGCTGATGGCACCGTGCAGACGGTAGCGCGGATGGAACGCGTCCGCCCAATCAGTCTCCGGGTTGTGGTCGAGGTGGACCTGCTGGCAGTGAGATGAGCTGGGGAGGCAGGACCATCAGTCCCGCCTCCACTCAAATCATTTGTTGCGGAGCTTGGTGATCCGCGCGAACTCGACCGGCCGGACTGGCGACACGGAAAGCCGGCTCTGCCGCACCAGTTCCATGGCCTTGAGCGTGGGGTCGGCCTTGACCTGGGTCAGGGTCACGGGCGAGGGGAGCGGTTTCACCGGGGCCAGCTCCACGGCGACCCAGCCTGGCTCGTCGGTGGTGGTGTCGGGGAAGGCGGGCTTGGTCACCTTGGCCACTCCGACGATGCTCTTGGATTCACCGCTGTGGTAGAAAAGCACCGCATCGCCGAGGCGCATGGTCTTGAGATGGATCCGGGCCGCGTAGTTGCGGACCCCGGTCCAGTCGGTGCGTTTGTCGCGGGCGAGGTCGTCCCACGAGTAGGTCTCGGGTTCGGATTTCACGAGCCAGTATTGCGTTGTCATCGGGGGAGGTGCTTGGTCGGATGCGGTTGTATGAATGAAACGGATCCGGAACTAGCCAAAAAAGCCCACCGGGCACAAATGATTCTTTACGGGGTCATGATATTCCTCGGCCTCCTGCCCTTTGTCTTGCTGTGGATGAGGAACCGGGGAGTATTCAACTGATTCGCCGCCCGTAGTATGAACAAAACGCTGCTCGTCATCCGGATCCTGTTTATTGCGCTGTGTGCGGTCGCGAGCTGGCTGGTTTGCTACACGGTCGAGGAATGGGACAACCGCCGCGGGCTGGCCGTCACCATCGGATTGATGATCGGCACGCTGGTCGTGCTGGTGGACCTGATGCTGAAGGGCTTCTCGCTGCGCGGGCTGACCGCCCTGACTTTCGGACTCGGCGTGGGTGCTTTGGTCGCCTGGCTGATCGCCAACTCGCCACTGCTCAACAAGGGCGACCCGTCAATCATCTACCTCGTGCAAATGGCACTGTTCCTTATTTGCACCTATCTTGGCACCGTCATCGCCCTCCGCGGCAAGGACGACTTCAACTTGGTCATTCCCTACGTGCGATTCGTGCCGCACGAGGTGGATGTGCCGCTGGTCGTCGTGGACACCAGTGCGTTGATCGACGGTCGCATCGCCAAGATCTGTCAGACCCAATTTCTCGGCGCAGCGCTCATCATCCCGACCTTTGTGCTCAACGAGCTGCAGACCATCGCCGACTCGCCCGATCCCGTGAAGCAGGCCCGCGGCCGCCGTGGCCTTCAGGTGTTGAACGAGCTCCGCGCCATCAAGCACATCGACATCCGTATCCACCAAAGCGAGGTCGCCCGCCGGCAGGACATCGAGGCCAAGCTCGTCTTCCTCGCCCAGTCGATGCGCGCCAAGCTGCTCACGACCGATACCAACCTCGCCACCATGGCGAAGTTCCAGGGCGTGTCGTGGCTCAATCTGCACGCTCTGGAGACCGCCCTGCGCCCCGAGCTGGTCATTGGCGAAAGCATCGCCGTGGAGCTGCTGAAGCCCGGCAAGGAGGAAGGTCAGGCGCTCGGGTATCTCCCGGATGGCTCCATGATCGTCGTGAACAACGGTCGGGCCTTCGTGGGCAAGCGGGTGACGGCCGAGATCATCGGCGTGCTGCCCAGTGCCGGCGGCAAGATGATCTTCGCCAACCTGCTCGGCGAGATCGAGGTGGTGTGAGGTAGGGCGCGGACTCCGTTCCGCGTCACCGGTCCCCCCGGCGCTGCGCGCCACCCGTTCGGCCGAGCTCACGGCCGAGGCCCTCTTCATCCGGAACCATGCAGAGGAACCACGAATAAACACGAAGGCACACGAATGAATCGAAAGTAGCAGCGGTGGTAACCCTGCTGGTCGGCTAACGACAGCTGCGGTGGTT
>JBKJRX010000074.1:0-10103 GCA_046593155.1 Lacunisphaera sp. | reverse complement strand
TTTCTTTTTGTTCACGCGGACGACTTCCACGGAGGAGTCGGCGGCGGCGGGGAGCATGTCCCAGTAGTGGAGAAACGCGTTCTTGGTGTAGCCGATGTCGACGAAGGCGGCCTTGAGGCCGGGGTCGAGGTTCTTGATGCGGCCCTTGTAGATGCCGCCGACCATGCGGCTGTCTGAATCGCGCTCGATCTCGAAGCGGTCGAGGGTGCCGTCCACGAGGAGCGCGACGCGCTTCTCGAGGGGCTCGGAATTGATGACGAGTTCGCGGAAGGAGCCCTTTTCCTTCCGGAAAATACTCAGGATTTTCTGGAGGATGGGCCGGTCGGCGGCGCGTTCCTTGGACTGCTGGCGGAGTTGCTCGGCCGTGAGAGGCTCGCTGTGCTTCTGCGGCGGGGGCTGGGCGAGTTCCTCTTCATGGCGTGAGGCGGTGTCCGAGGGGACGCCGGAGTTGGTGGGCTGGTCGTTCATGGTGGGGTTGATCCCGGGTGGTTGTGACGGGGCGCCCGTGTCCAGCAGGCTGTGCGCAGGAGATTCCGGCAGAGCGGTCCATATCGGGTGGCAGGAGACTCATGTTAAAAGTCCCTCCGAAAACGATAGACGCTTTGGACCAGTCCTTGCAGCAAGCAGCAGCTGAGCACGAAAGTGCCGCCGTAGCTAATGAAGGGAAGCGGTATGCCTTTAACCGGCACCAGGCCGATGGTCATG
The DNA here is from genome assembly GCA_046593155.1 of Lacunisphaera sp. GTDB lineage: Bacteria > Verrucomicrobiota > Verrucomicrobiia > Opitutales > Opitutaceae > Lacunisphaera. Next base: position 9,398 of record JBKJRX010000074.1, on the reverse strand, counting down.
GCGATGTTGACGAACACATGCACGGTCATGAGCACCGTGACGCCGAGCGCGAGTAAGGCGCCGAAACGGTCGCGGGCGAGCCCGGCGATCCGCAGTCCATTCCACAACACCACGCCAAACAGTCCGATGACGGTGATGCTTCCCAAAAATCCCTTCTCCTCCGCGATGACGGAGAAAATAAAGTCATTGTGCGCGACGGCGCGCGGCAGATAACCCAGCTTGGCCTGGGTGCCCTCGGTCCAGCCCTTGCCGGTCAGGCCGCCGGAGCCGACCGAGATGAGCGACTGGCGGCTGTTCCAGCCGATACCCATGGGGTCGATCTTGTCAGGCAGGGCGAAGGCGAGCACCCGGTTGCGCTGGTAGTCCTTCAGCGGCAACCAGGAGTGCTTCTCATAGGCGCCGCGATCGCGCGTGGTGTCCAGATTGTTCTCCTCCATGAACTTAGCATAACTCCACACATCGAGCGCGACCATGCCGACGAGCAGGGCAAACACGCCCAAGGCTCCGGCAAAAAACCGCATCGAGAGGTTGGAGACATAAAGCATGGCGAAGACCATTGGCGCTATCACAAGGGCGCTGCCAAGGTCGGGTTCTGCGATTATCAACAGCATGGGGATGCCCACCGCAAGGGCCAATTTTACGAGCACTTGGAGCGAGTCCTTGACCGTGCCGAGCCGCGAGCCGGTGAGGATGGAGGCCGTGGCAAAGAGCACCGCCACCTTGGCAAATTCCGAAGGTTGGAAGGCGCCCAGCCCCGGAATATCCAGCCAGCGCCGGGCCCCCATGTTGTGGGTCGTGCCGATGCCGGGGATCAGCACCAACAGGAGGATTGCGATCGCAAACAAATAGACGAAGTGAGCGTATTTGAGCCACAGCCGGTAATCGAGCAGCGAGGTCATCACGTAGATGGCGGCACCCAGGGCCAGCCAGACCAGTTGTTTCCTCCAGTCGTGCTCTTCCGTGGCGTGCTGGGCGCTGTAGATGAAGAAGACCCCGAAAAGGCTCAGGGCCAGCAGGCAGGCAGGCGTGATTCCGTCAAACCGCTCTCGGGTGGTGAGCTTGAAGAAACTGGCGAGATCGAGGCTGCGGAGGAACTTCACGGAAAGGGAAGACCCGCCACTAAACACCCGGGACTGCCGCTGGCAACGGCGCAGTGCAACATGGGGGTATCTTAGGGTGGAACCTGACCTCGGGGCAGGTTTGCTCACACTTGAACAAGTCCTCGGTAGCCGAGATGGCGCATGAATTGGCAATGGCGTTACGCGCATCCTGAAAGCCCGCCCGGAGGTCGGGCTCCACCTTTTGGCCGGCCGTCCCTGTAAAAACCGGCCCTTTGTATGGTTGCCAAGAGGGGTGGCGCACCTAGGTTCGCCACCCCTGAGATGTTGACCATCATCGCAGCTACCGAGCCAACTCTCACGTCCTCTGCGGCCGAGCCGTATTTGTGGGCCTTGTTGGCGGCTGGATTGGTCGGCGTCATCGGCGGTTTCTTTGGCGTCTGGTTCATTATGCGGCAGAGCCGGCGTCTCGCCGAGCAAAGCGCCGCTGCCCATCTCGAGCTGGCCAAACGCGAGGCCGCGGTCGCCGCGCAGGAACTCATCAGCCGCGCCGAGGAGGACATCCGGACCCGCGAGGCGGAGATGAATCGTGACTTCGACCGCCGCAAGATCGAGATCGAGCTGATGCTGCGCGAAATCCGCTCGCATGAGGAATCCTTGGCCCTGCTCGACTACCAGCTGGAGCAGCGGCAGGAACGCCTCGCCCGCGAGACCAGCGCCATCAAGCAGGCACGCGACGCCATGCGCGATCTTTCCAAGAGCCTGCGCAAGCGCCTTGAGGGTGTGGCCTCGCTCGACGGCGAGGAAGTCCGCAAACAGCTGCGCGAGGAGGTCGTTTTCGAATGCCAGGAGGAACTGCGGGCCCTGCGCAAGGAACTGCTGGAGCGCTCCGAGCAGGACCTGGTGCAGGAGGGCAAGCGCATCCTCGTCGCCACGATGCAGCGCCTCGCCAGCAAGCCGAACAACGACCTCACCGCCACCATCGTCCAGCTGCCGAGCGAGGAGATGAAGGGCCGCATCATCGGCCGCGAGGGCCGCAACATCAAATCGTTCGAAGCGGCGACGGCGACGACGCTGCTGATCGACGAGTCGCCGCAGATGGTGCTCATTTCCTCGTTTGACCCCGTGCGCCGCGAGATTGCCAAGCTCGCGCTGGAGAGCCTGGTCAAGGATGGCCGCATCCACCCGGCGAGCATCGAGGAATTCGTCAACCGCGCCCGGCAGGACATGGACCTGCATGTAGCGCAGATTGGCGAGGAGGCGGTGGACCGCCTGAAAATCTCCGGCTTGCATCCCGAGGTCATCAAGCTGCTCGGCCGCCTGCGCTTCCGGTTCTCCTACACGCAGAACGTCCTCGATCACTCCATCGAGGTCGCCCAGCTCTGCTCCATGCTTGCGGCGGAACTCGGTCTCGAGCCCAACGTCGCCAAGCGCGCCGGCCTGCTGCACGACGTCGGCAAGTCGATCGAGGGCGAATACGAGGGCAGCCACGCGCTGATCGGCGCCGATTTCGTGCGCCGCTACGGCGAGACGGCCATCGTCGTCAACGCAGTCGCCGCGCACCACGCCGAGGTGAAGCCCGAGACGATCTACGCCGGCCTGGTCATCCTGGCTGACGCCATCTCCGCCTCGCGCCCCGGCGCCCGCGCCGAGTCCATGACCTCCTACATCGAGCGGCTCGGGCGGCTGGAGAAGCTGGCGATGACGATGCCCGGCGTGCAGCTGGCTTTCGCCATCCAGGCCGGCCGCGAAGTGCGCGTCGTGGTGCAGCCCAGCGTGGTCACCGACGAGCAGGCTCACGCGCTGGCCAAGGCTCTCCGCAAGAAGATCGAGGAGGAACTGGACTATCCGAGCACGATCAAGATCACCGTCATTCGCGAACAGCGCTATACGGAGACGGCGACGTAAGTTGATAAGTTTTAAGGTTTAAGTTGTAAGCAAAACCAAGCGGTCTTCTCTGACTTAAAACTTAAACCTTACGCTCTTAGAACTCCCACTCCCATGGCTGACAAAAAAATCCTCGAGACCTTCCCGAATCCCGCGCCGCAGCGCGACTATCTAATCGAGCACACGCACCACGAGTTTACCTCGGTGTGCCCGATGACCGGCCATCCGGATTTCGCCGACATCACCGTCCGCTACATCGCGGACAAAAAATGCGTGGAGCTGAAGTCGCTGAAGCTTTATTTCCACGCCTACCGGAACGAGGGCATCTTCTTCGAGGCCGCGACCAACAAGATTTGTGACGACCTCGGGGTCGCGCTGAAACCGCGCAGCCTGGCCATCATCGCCAAATGGAAGGCCCGCGGCGGCTTTTCATCGGTGGTCACGGCCGAGTGGAAGAAGAAAAGATAGGCACCACTAATCCACACTAACAGGGCACTAATGAAAACAGCGGTCCTGATTAGTGAGTGATTAGTGGGCATTAGTGGTGACCCATGCCTTGGACTGACACGCCGATTCATTTCATCGATTTCGAGGGCAACGCCGCCTCGGGTATCATTGAGTTTGGCGTAGTGACCCTGCAGGGCGGGGAGATCAGCGCGACCCACACCCGCCTGTGCCGGGCCACCGGGCAGGTCAGCCCCGATGACACGAAGGTGCACGGACTGAGTGCCGATGGTCTGGTCACCGAAGCTTATTTCGCGGCCGAGTGGGAACGCTTCGCGGGCCTGCGGGCCACCGGTCCGCTGGCGGCGCATTTCGCCCCGGTGGAGAATTCGCTGCTGCGCAAGGTCTGGCCGTATCCCCGGGAGGTGCCGGACTTCGCCCGCCCGGGAAAAACGGCCACCGAGTGGGGGCCGTGGATCGATACCGGGCGGCTTTACCCGCAGTTTTTTCCCCCGCTCGGTTCCGTGCGGCTGGAGGACCTGGTCGGTCGGCAGGGGTTGCAATCCGAGTTGGCGGCGGCGGCGCGCCGTCATTGTCCGCCAGCGCGGCGCCGCTACCATGCCGCCCTCTATGATGCCCTGGCGGGTGCCCTGCTGCTGCAGGCGTTGCTCAAGCGGCCGGAGTTGGCGGCGGCGACGCTGCCGTGGCTGTTGCAGATGAGCACGCTCGACGCGGACAAGCGCGGCGCGCTGCAGCAGGGGGATTTGTTTTAGGCGGATGGGGTCGGCCGTCTGCTCGCGGACGCATCAGAGCGCGAGCAAGCTCGCTGGCCCACGGACGGGCGGGTGGTCTACAGACCGTATTTATCCACCAGGTAGACGAGCGCCGCCATGGCGGCGGCGCCGAGCTCGAGCTCGCGCTTGTTCACCTTGTCGAACGAGTCCTCGACCGTGTGGTGAATGTCGAAGTAACGCTGCGAGTCGGGCGTGAGACCGGCGACGGTGGCGCCATGCGCGAGCAGCGGACTAACGTCAGCGCCCCCGGTGCCGGCCTGGAAATTGCAGATGCCATAGGGTTCAAAGAGGGGCTTCCAACGGGCCGCAAGGGTGTGGGCATTGCCGGCGGGGTTGCCCAGATTGAAACCACGGGGCTGGAAACCACCGGCGTCAGTCTCCAGTGCGAGCACGTGGACCTCATTTTTCTGTTTCACCATGGTCGAGTAGGCGGTGGCGCCGGCGAGGCCGTTTTCCTCATTGGTGAACAGCACGACCCGGAGGGTGTGACGCGGCGCATATCCGACGGCCTTGAGCAGACGCAGCACCTCGATGGATTGGACCACGCCGGAACCATCATCGTGCGCGCCGGGGGCGAGGTCCCACGAGTCGAGATGGCCGCCGACGAGGATGATCCTGTCGGGGAAAGTGGAGCCGCGAATTTCACCAATGACGTTGTGCGAGGGGGCATCCTCCAACCAGCGGGAGTTGATAATCATCTCGGCGGCGAGGGTGGAATCGAGCTTGAGCGCGGCGCTGAGATTGTTGGCAGCGATGGTGCTAAGGGCGGCAGCGGGGATGCGGGGCACGGCGGGCAGGTAGGTGGTGTTGCCGGTGTGGGGATAATCGTCGAGCGCGAGCGTGAGGGAGCGAACCAACACGCCGACCGCCCCGTGGCGGGCGGCTTCGGACGGACCCTGGCGCCGCTGGTCGCCGGCTTCAGCATACGCGAGACCGGTGGCGACATGCACGGGATTCATCGGCCGGTTGAAGAACACGATCTTGCCCTTCACGTCGGTGGTTTTGAGTTCAGCGAGCGTTTGGAGTTCGACGACGGGAGCCCGCAGGCCGGCGCCGGGTGTGGGCACGGAGCCACCGAGTGCCACGGCGGCGAGGGGTGCCGGGCCGACGAAGTGGCGGCTGAAATAGCTAACGCTCTCCTGGGGGCCGCGTTCCCAGTGCGGGACCAGGACGGGTTGAAGCTCGGTGCGATCGGCACCGGTTTTCGCGAGGACGGACTGACCCCACAACACGGCACCCTCGAGGTTCTTTGAGCCGCTGAGCCGCCCCGGGAACTTCACGGTCAGCTCGCGCAGTTGCTCATACGCCGGGCTGGAGGTCAGCGCGGTGGTGTAGATTGCGCGCAGCATCTGCTCATCAGCGGACGGGTCTTCCGCAGCGCGTAGCTGGCTTAAAAACGTAGCCGCGCAAAGCGCAGTGGTGGTCAGGCGGAGTAACAAGCGCATCGCAGCAAGATTGTGCGGGCGGTCTTTCTGGCAAGGGGGGAGTTGGTCGGCGGCTGGCAGCGGTCGTCGGGTTGGGTCAGCGCACCGGCCTACGTTTCGTTGGACGGAACCATGGCGCGGCGAAAAATTCCGCACGCGCGGAAGTCTTCAAAACCACTTCTTCTTCTTCAGGTAGATGGCCGTCAGCAGGGTGGCGAAGAGGGTCACCCCGAGGACCATCTTATAGCCATGAGGGGATTGCAGTTCGTGCATGAACTCGAAGTTCATGCCATACCACGTGCCGATGATCATGACGGGCAGGGTGATGGCTGTCAGGGCCGTGAGGAACTTGATGCCCTCGTTGGCCTCACCCGCCGCCTTGTTGAGGTAAATGTCGAACGCCATCATCAGGCGATCGTGGTAGCCTGTGACGGTTTCCTCCAGGCGAACGAGGTTGTCGCGCAGGTCGCGGTAGTAGGGCAGCAGCTTGGCGCGGATGAATTTGCTGTCCCCGCGGGCCAGCCGCTCGATGACGTCCCGCTGGGGGCGAACGATCTGGCGAAGCTTGTTGAAATCGCCGCGGACATACAGCAGTTCGCTGACAAGTTTTTTGTCCGAGTCTTTCGTGAGCACGATATCCTCGATTTCCTCGAGCTCGGTGTGGAGTTCGGCCAGCATGGGCGTGTAGTTGTCCACCAGCAGGTCGAGCAGCGAGTGAGCGATACGGTCGGGGCCCCGCGGGCCGAGGCCGGCGTTCTTGGCCAGGCGGTCAATGAGGGCGTTGACGGAACGCAGGGGCGTGCGGTGGAAGGTGACGATGAATTCCTTGCCGAGAAAGAGATCGAGCTCGGTGGTGGCGAACTTGTCCTGTCGGGTGTAGTCGACGGCATGAGTGACCATGAAGAGGTAGTCCTCGTAGTCCTCGATCTTCGGCAGCGGGCTGGGGGTCACGCAGTCCTCGATGGCCAAAGGATGGAATTGGAAGAGCCCCTCGAGGATCGCCTTGATCTCCTCGTCAGTCGGATTCTCAAGATCGACCCACACGATGAGGCCCTTGTCGGCCTGCACGAGGCGCAGCGCCTCGGTTTCCAAGTCGCGACCGACGAGCTTGCCCTCGCTGAAGATGAAGGAATGGATCATGCGTTCGAAGCCTGATGCTGCCCGGGGGCATTCCCGTGGCAAGCCCGGCGTATCCTGATGGAGGGCGATCCGCGGGACTGATAGTCCCGCCTCCATTCCGGTCCACTTACTTCGCCGGACCGAGGACCTTGTCCTCAAGTTCCTTCACCGTGGCGATGAACGCTTCGGGCGTCGCGGCGGCGAACAATGCCTCGCGCTGCGGCGCCTCTTTGATCAGACGGCAAAGCGAGCCAACCAGCATCAGGTAGTCGCCGGGATTCGACTTGGGCGTGCCGAGCACAAACATCAGCCGGACATTCTGGTTGCTGTTCTCAAAGTGGATGCCGGTGTCGCTGCGGCCGACGGCAATGACGATCTTCTTCACGTGCTCGGTGCGCGCATGGGGCAGGGCGATCTCGTTGCCGAGGCAGGTGGTGTCGAGCCGTTCGCGAGCCAGCAGCTCATTGTAGAAGCCCTGGAAGCTGGCAACATTCGGGTCGCTTTCCAGCAGCTTGGCCACCTCGTTGATGGCCGCGGTGCGCTTGGTGCTGGCGACCGAAAGATTGATGCGTTGCGGTGAGAGGAGACTGGAGAGACGTGCGGCCATGCAGTGACGGAATAAAAGAAAGGAGAATCACGGCCCGGGCGGTTGCAAGGCCGGAGTGCTACGATTGCCAGGCAAAACAAAGGCGCGCCGGGATTGGCGCGCCTTGGATACTGGGTAGGGGCGCTTGCCCTCAAGCGCCCGGGCCGTTGAGAGCAACGGCCCCAGCCTTTATGGAGTTGGCGGCTCGATCGGCGGGTTGTTGCTGGCGGCTTCCTCCTCGTCGGATTCGACCACCTTGGCGATGGCGAGCAGCTTGTCGCCGGCTTCAAGGTTGACGAGGCGGACGCCCTTGGCGCCGCGCCCGGTCTCGCGAATTTCCTTCACGCGGGTGCGCACGCTCTGGCCCTTGGCCGTGAGGAGCATGACCTCGTCGGTGTCGCGGACGCTGAGCGCGCCGGCCACGGCGACCGAGCCGTCGTCGGGCAGGTCGATCGCGATGACCCCGGTGCCGCCCCGGCGGGTGAGCCGGTAATCCCCGAAAGGGGTGCGTTTGCCGATGCCATCTTCGCGGGCGACGAGCAGGCGCGCCTGCGGGTCACAGACCTCCAAGGCCTGCAGGTAGTCACCGGGCTTCTTGAAGCGCATGCCGGTGACCCCACCGGTGAAGCGGCCTTGGGCGCGGAGCCCGAGCTTCGGGCCCGCGGTTTCGACGTCGGCTTCGCCGTCCACCGGCGGCGTGGCCTCGGCGGGGTCGGGGGTTTCTTCACCGGCGGTGGCTCCTTCGAAGAAACGCACCGCCTGACCCTGGTGGGAGATGAGCATGACTTCGTTCGAGCCGTTGGTGAGCACGCAGCCGACGATGGCATCGCCCTCGGAGATTTTCATGCCGCGGATGCCGCCTTCGCGATCGGCGCCCTCGTATTCCGCGAGCGCGGTTTTCTTGATGGCCCCGTCCTTCGTGGCCATGACCACGTATTGGTCGGCGGTGAAGGCCTTCACGCAGAGCAGCGCGGCGAGCTTTTCGCCGTTGTCGAGCCGGAGGAAGCTGGAAACGGATTTGCCCTTCGAAGTGCGCGTGCCCTCGGGGATTTCGTAAACCTTCTTCGCGAGGCACTGGCCGGTGCTGGTGAAGAAGAGCACGAAGTCGTGCGTCGACGCGGTGAAGAGATTTTCCACGAAATCCTCTTCGTAAGTCTCGGCCCCGATGACGCCTTTGCCGCCCCGCTTTTGCGAGCGATAGTCCGCGACGGGCGTGCGCTTGATAAACCCGAGGTGCGAGACGGTGATGACCGCGCCGACGTTGGGGATGACGTCCTCCATGCGCAACTCGCCCTCGGCGTCGATGATCTGCGTGCGGCGGGGGGAGGCGTATTTGTCGCGGAGCACAATGAGCTCCGACTTGATCAAGGCGAGGAGCTTGGCCTCGGAGTTGAGGATGCCCTGCAGTTCCTCAATGAGCTTCATGAGTTCAAGATATTCCGCCTCGATCTTGCCGCGCTCCAGACCGGTCAGCTGGTAAAGGCGGAGTTCGAGGATGGCGTTGGTCTGGATCTCGGAGAGCGGATACTTGGCCATCAGCTTCTGCTTGGCCTCCTCCTTGTCCTTGGAGGCGCGGATGATCTTCACAAAGTCATCCAGGTTATCGAGGGCGATGATGTAGCCCTCAAGGATGTGGGCGCGGGCCTTGGCTTGGTTGAGGCGGAACTGGGTGCGGCGGGTGACCACGTCGCGGCGGTGGTCGATGTAGCACTCCAGGAGTTCCTTGATGTTCATCTGCTTTGGCCGCTTCTTGTCGAGGGCCAGCAGGATGACGCCGAAGGAGGACTCGAGGGCCGTCTTCTGGTAGAGTTGGTTGATGACGATCTGGGACTGCTCGCCGCGCTTGAGCTCGATGACGATGCGCGTGTTCTCGTCGGACTCGTCACGGAGGTCGCGGATGCCGTCGATCTCCTTTTCGCGGACCAGCTCGGCAATGCGCAGCACGAGGGTCGCGCGGTTCACATTATAGGGGATCTCGGTGATGACGATCTGCTCGCCGCCGCCCTTGATTTCCTCGGTGTGGGCCTTGCCGCGCATGCGGACGATGCCGCGGCCGGTGGTGAGGTAGGACTTGATGCCGGCGCGG
>JBKJRX010000030.1:0-3863 GCA_046593155.1 Lacunisphaera sp. | reverse complement strand
GTATGCTCCAGGGCGGTGAAAAAAGTGTGCACACTTTTTTCACCGCCCTGGAGCATACCTTTGTCAACGGAGTCAGCCTCCGTAACCACACGCGTTTTGGGGGCTACGAGAAATTCTACCAGAACGTATTTCCGGGAGCCGTGAACGCGGCCGGCACCAGTGTCGCCATCTCGGCCTACAACACTGCCACCGACCGCGACAACCTGTTCAATCAGACCGATGTCGTGTTCTCATTCGACACGGGCCCGGTGCACCATCAACTGCTGACCGGCCTGGAACTGGCGCGGCAGGAAACGGACAACCTGCGGCTGACTGGCTATTTCACGACCATCAGCCCCACCACGACCTCGGTGCTCGTCCCCGTCGCAAATCCGCGCACCACCCTGCCCCTCACCTTCCAACCCAGCGCCACCGATGCCAACAATCACGGCGTCGCCCGGACCGTGGCCGCCTATGTGCAGGACCAGGTCCAGCTGTTGCCTCAGTTGCAGGCCATCGTCGGGGTGCGCCTGGAGAGATTCACCATGGATTTTCTCAACAACCGCACCGCGGTGAGGGTGGACCATACCGATCATCTGGTTTCTCCGCGCGCCGGCCTCCTGTTCAAGCCGTCCGGGGAAATCTCCACCTATGTCAGCTACAGCATGTCCCACGTCCCCCGGGCCGGTGAGCAGTTGTCTTCCCTCACTCTCACCAACCGCGCCCTCGCTCCCGAGAAATTCACCAATTACGAGATCGGTGTGAAATGGGACCTGCGGCCCGATCTGGCTTTCACGGCGGCCGCCTACCGGCTTGATCGTCGCAACGTCGTGATCGTCGATCCGGCCGATCCAACCAGGTCGCTGCTCGTCGACGGCCAGCGCGCCAAGGGACTGGAACTGGGCGTGGCGGGTCGTCTTACCAAGGACTGGAGCGTAGCCGGCGGATACGCCTATCAGGACGGCCGTATCCGCGCCACCCAGTCGGCCACGGTGGCCGCGGGCGCGCGCCTCGCCCAGCTGCCGCGCCACACTCTTTCCCTGTGGAACCGGTATGACCTCAACCGGCAGTGGGGCCTCGGTGTGGGTCTGATCTATCGCGACCAGATCTACGCCTCGACCGACAATACGGTCAGGCTTCCGTCCTTCGTTCGGTTCGACGCGGCAATCTTTCACCGGTTCAACGACCGCATCCGCGCGCAGCTCAACATCGAGAATGTGCTCGATCGCGCCTACTACGCCTCGGCCCACAGCAACACCAACATCACCCCCGGCTCGCCGCGCGCGTTCCGGGTCAGCCTGACCACGGCGTTCTAACCGCTCGCCAGTCGGCCCGGCCTCACGCAAGTTTTCCGCATGAATTTCCGCCCGGTTCTTTTCTGGTTCCACCTGGCCGCCGGCACGGTCTGCGGCGTCATTATTGCCGTGCTCTGCCTTACCGGCTCGGCGCTGGCCTTCGAAAAGGAACTGACCGCGTGGGCCGAGCGTGATGCCCGGCGCGTGGCGCTCCCGGCCCCGGGCGCGCCACGGCTGGGGGTCGAGGAACTGTCCACCCGCCTCCGGGCCACCTTCCCCGGGGCGCGTCCGGGCAATATGGTGGTCTCCCGTGACCCGCACACGACCGTCGCCTTCATCGTCAGCCGCACCGAGGGCTATCACGCGAATCCCTACACCGGCGAGGTGCGCCCCCCCGCCTCCTTCGCGATGGGCCGGTTCATGCAGCGCATGTTCGACCTGCACCGCTACCTCGGTCTGACCGACACTTCCCGCCCCCATGGCAAACTGGCCACCGGCATCGCCAATCTCGCCTTCTGTTTTCTCGGCCTTTCCGGCCTCATTCTCTGGTGGCCACGGACTCTCACTTGGCGCGCTTTCCGCCCCGCAATCTGGTTCGCCCAGAACGCCACCGGCCGTGCCCGCGACTGGAACTGGCACAACACCGTCGGCTTCTGGTGTGCGCCCGTCCTCATCATTCTCACTCTTACCGCCCTGCCGATCTCCTTCCGCTGGGCGGCGGAACTGACCTATACGCTCACCGGCACTCCCCTCCCGGCTTCGGGCCCCCAGAGCAGCGGCGCCCCGCCGTCAACTGCGCCGGTGCCGGTGCCCGCCGTGGACGCCCGCCCGGCCTCCCGTGACGTGATGCTCGCTATCGCCCAGCGCGAACTGCCCGCCTGGCAGACCGTCACCCTGCGCTTTGCCCACAGCCCTGACGCCAGCAAGCCGCAACCCGCCAGCTTCACGGTGCGCGAAGCCGGCACCTGGCCGCGCACCGCGACCACCACGCTGCAATTCGATCCGTTTACCGGCACGCTGCTTCAGCGCGATGGCCACGCCGGTCTCTCCGCCGCCCGCAAGGTCCGCGCCTGGTCGCGTTACCTGCATACGGGGGAGGCACTGGGCGGCTTCGCCCAGTTCATCGCCGCGGTCGCATGCCTCGGGGGCTGCGTGCTCGTCTATACGGGATTCGCTCTCGCGTGGCGCCGTTTTTTTGGCGGAATGAAAAATCATTCGGACGTAGAGCCTTCGGCCTAGGGTAAGAACTCTAGCATCCCGGGCTCGCGTTGGCCCATGATGTGCGGAACCTAGGGGCATGTCTTGGAGAGCCTCATGTCTTTGGGTAGGATTGCTTCTCGCGGGTTCAGTCGGTGCGACCCAGGAGACCGATGATCCGTGGATCCGCGGCATCTTCACCGGGAAGTCACCGCGGGCCGTGCGGATGACCGAGACCGATGCCTGGCACCGCGCGAGCATTATCGCCGAACGCGCGCCGGACTCCTTCGTGCTCGTCGGTTCCGGCCGGTCGATGCAGCCGCTCTACACGCCGGGCACCATCCTGGTCCTGCAGCAGTTTCCCTACGAACTGCTCGAACGCGGGCAGACCGTTCTCTACCGCAACCAAGCCCGCAAAATCGTCGCCCATGTGCTCGTCGCCAAGGCGCGCGATGGCTGGCGGGTCGCGGGTCTGAACAACCGCAGCCACGACCTGGAGCCGGTGCAGGCGGACAATCTCGTGGGCGTGGTCATTGCCGCCTTTCAGCCGCTGCCCGTCCCGCGCGTGCAACTCGCCGCGCTCAGCGACTAATTCCCGCGCGGCGGGAAGGCCCAGCGGAGAAACTCCGGCAGAGCCCGGGCCCAGGTGCTCTCGTGATGTTCCCCGCCCTCGATCTGGTGGTAGACAACGTCGTCTCCACGCCGGAAACCCTTCGCCACCAGTTCGTCGACCAACTCGGTCGTATCCTGAATGGCATCGATGACACCATTGCCGTCCCGATCGTCCGTCTCGTCGCGCGTGCCCGCCTGGAGCCAGATCCGCAACGCGGGCCGGGTAACGGTGTCGCGCACCAGGCGGTGGGCGATTCGGCTCGCCTGCTGCGCGGCGACACTGGAATCGTCCGCCCGCCACCACAGCGAACCGGAAAAAATCCCCGCGAGGCCGAACACCCGCGGACGTCGCCACGCCGCGTCGAAGGCACCCAACCCTCCGAGCGACGCGCCGAAGATCCCGGTGCGCGCCGCCTCCGCCGCCACGTGATGATTCTCGCGCAGCCACGGCAACACCTCGCCGGCGAGCAGGTCCTGGAACGCCTTCGCGTGCCGCCCGCGGCCGGCAAAATCCAACGCGCCGGCCATGCCATACTCATCCCGGCGGACGGCCGAGGCCGGCACGGCTGCCACCACCACCGGCTCAATCACTCCGGCGCCGACGAGTCTATCCAAAGTTTCGGCCAGCCGCCATTGCGGCATGGTCTGCCCGTCGAGTGCCACTAATAGTGGATAAGGTCGCAACCGCGTGGCATCATAGCCCGGCGGCAGGTAAATCGTCACGCGACGCGACGCGATGCCCCGCACGGCGAGCGGTTCGCTTCGTTCGGTCACCGTGCG
>JBKJRX010000264.1:0-53588 GCA_046593155.1 Lacunisphaera sp. | reverse complement strand
GTTGGACAAGGTCATTTTCTGGAGCAGCGTGGACGTGTTGAACACGCGGCTGCTCGCAATGGCCATGCGGCCGATGGTCTGCACCGGGAAGGTGCGGGCCATCGACCGCATGGCCATTGAAAGCAGCGGCGTGTTCAACACGTCCGAGCTGGTCCAGAAAATGACCTTGTCCAACGCGGGCAGCGTGCCGGTGAGCAACAACGCCACCGGTTTCACCCCCGGCGCCAATTCCACGTCGCTGCGCGGCCTCGGGCCGGAAGCGACCCTCGTCCTGATCAACGGCCGCCGCGTCGCGCCGTATCCGATCGGTGCGGGCGGCACCACGGCTTTCGTCGACCTCAACAGCATCCCGCTGGCGGCCATCGAGCGCATCGAAGTCCTCAAGGACGGTGCCTCCGCCACCTATGGCGCCGATGCCGTCGCCGGCGTGGTCAACATCATCCTGCGCAAGAATTACAACGGCGCCACCGCGACCCTGCAGTATGGCAACACCACCAACCTGGACTCCTCCGAGTTCAACGCGAGCCTGGTCTACGGTGTGACCTCCGACACGGGCAGCCTCACCTTCGGCGCCAACTACTCGATGCGCCAGCCGATCTTCAACAAGGACCGCGATTACTCGGCCGTCCCGGCCTTCCTGAGTTCCAACGCCTCTCCGCCGAACTTCCAGCTGAACCGGGCCGCCGTGCTCGCGGCTCTCGGCCTGCCCGCCGGCTCGCCGATCACCATCAACGGCGTCGCCAACACGACGACGCAGACGTTCTTCGGGTCCACTTTTAATGTCCGGACGACGAACACCGGCAATTTGCCCGCCAGTCAGTATCAATTCACGACCGGCCGCTCGTCCTCGTTCAATTACAACGAATTCTCCGGGTCGTATCCCGAGATCTCCCGTCGCGGTATGTTCACCGCGTGGGAAAAGGACTTCTTCGGGAAGGACGCCCAGTTCTTCGGTGACGCCATGTTCCAGAACGTCGTCGAATACGACGAGCTGGCTCCCTACGCCACCGGCAACTTCGCCTCCCCCGGCCAGAAGTCCATCGTGATCCCGGCCCGCACGCCGAACCCGATCCTGACGGCGGCCGAGATCGCCGCCGGCCTGGGCCGCACCGCGGTCGCCGGTGCCTTCAACCCGTTTAATCCTTTCAATCAGGACATCTCGGGCAGCTCCCGCATCCGCCTCGCCGAGTTCGGCAACCGCGTGTATGAAACCGAAAACACGGCGTTCGCCATGACCGGCGGCCTGCGCTTCAACAATGTGGCGGACAAATTCACCGTGAACATGGTGGGGCGCTACAGCCAGATCGACAACAAGCAGAACAACCGGCTGATCAACACCACCCGCATGCTGCGGTCGCTGAACGCGGCGGATCCGATCTTCAATCCGGCCAGCTCGGAATACATCGGCACCACCGTGCCCTACAATCCGTTCGGCTATTACAAGAACACGATTCCGTCCAACAGTGCGCCCGTCAATTACGCCATCCAATACCAGCGCGACAACAACAAGGCGACGCTGTTTGACGGCGGCATCAACCTCACCACCGGTGAATTGATGAGCCTGCCCGCCGGCGATGTCGGCTTTGCCCTCGGCGCCGACTTCCGCCGGGAAGCCATTGAGCAGCGGCCGGACTCGTCCGGCCAGGCCGGCGAAATCCTCGCGCAGACCCCCAGCTCGCCCATCTCCCGCCAGCGCAAGGTCTCCTCCTACTACGCCGAGGCCGAGATCCCGCTCTTCAGCGATAAGCACTCGGTGAATTTCGCGAAGAAACTCTCGCTCAACGTCGCCGGTCGCTATGAGAACTTCCTCACCAGCGGCCAGACCGTCTTCGTGCCCAAGGTCGGCGTCAAGTGGATGCCCGTCGACGAGACCCTCGTCATCCGCGCCAGCTGGGGCAAGGGCTTCCTCCAGCCCTCGCTCTATCAGCTCTATGCCCCCCCGGTCAACGCGCTGACCAACGTCCGGGATCCGGTGACTGGCATCAATGAAACCGAACAGCCCGTCACCTCGAAGGGCAACCCGAACCTCAAGTCCGAGACCTCCAAGTCCTACAACGTGGGTGTCGTCTGGACCCCCAAGGGCTCGATGGAGGGCTTCACCTTCGCCGTGGATGCCTGGCGCATCGAGCGCAATGGCACCGTCTCGATCGACCACCAGGACACGGTGGACCGCTCGGTCACCAACCAGCTGATCCCCGGTGAGACCATCGTCCGCGACTTCGCGGGCAATCTCGTCCAGGTCAACGCCGTCTACCGCAACCTCGGCCAGACCGAGGTCCAGGGTCTCGACTTCACCACCAGTTACACCTGGAAGACGGATACGGCCGGCCGCTTTGAAGCCGGCCTCAATATCGCCTACATTGACTCCTACAAGATCGACTTCGTCGGCGACGGCACTCTGGTCGAATACATCGGCCAGGGCATCCCGGCGAATTCCTCCGATGACGGCTTCCTGCAGTGGAAGGGCCAGGGCTGGGTCGGTTGGCACTTCAAGGGCATCAACGCCCGCCTGACCGGCACCTACACCGACGGCTTTGCTGACCTCGACCTCGACAGCAATCCTCGCGAGGTGGAGTCGACGATCTTCTACGACTTCCAGGCCAGCTACAAACTCTTCCCCTCGAAGAACCCGAGCGATGTGAAGTGGTGGACGGACCTGAAGCTGACCGCCGGCGTCAACAACTTCCTGGATACCGATCCGCCGCTCGCCCAAGACGAGGGTAACAACTCCACCAACTACCCCGGCCACCTCTACACGAACGTCGGCCGTTTCGTCTACTTCCAGCTCGAGAAGAAGCTGTAAGCGCAGTCGATTCCGATCCCTTCAAGGCGGCTCCTCCGGGAGCCGCCTTTTTATTCCCTTTGGGGCTAATACCCGGAGCTTCAGCCGTCGCCGGGCCTATGGCTGACAGGTGCTCCGGGGATCTTTACTGCGCCTCGGTTTCGTTTGCCCGGCGACCGGCCGGAACAAATCCCGGGTGCCTGGCAGGCACCACCGTGCAGGGGCAGCGCTCGCCTGTCCTCCCTAGCCTTGGCGACAGAGGACCGCCGGACCGCGTTTCCCCTGTAGCGGCGGCCTGTGACCACCCACTTTCCCCTCGCTGCACAATTCATCCCACCGGAATGGCGTCCCACCGCGCCTCGCTGGCAGATGGTCGCTATGCAGCGTGGCCCTGTCTCTCTGACGTTCCGCGCCGCAACGGGATGGGAATATTGCCGGACGGAACCGAACGGCCGGGCAATCAGTGTGTTGCACGGCCCAAACACCAAACCATCCAAACCATGAGCAATCGCTCTGGATTCCCCTTCCCAGTGCTTTCTTCGCGCCCTTCGCACCTTCGCGTGAGTCCTGCCTGGTCGATTCTCAGCTGGCCGGCGGACCGCCGAAGTGCGCCTTGTGCGCCGCATACGCCGCCGCATCCGCCAGCATCGCGTCAATCGTCGCCGCGAGCGGTTCGATCTTCGTCACGCCGGAGAACACCGCCTTGTCGCCGATCTCGCTCGTCAGGATGAACGCCGGACGCTGGTCGATCTGATGCGCGAAAAATTCCGCCGTGCTCGCCTGGATGCGCGCCGCCACCTCGGGTGCCTCGGCCCGGGCGCGGAGCTTGGCGCCGTCGAGCTTGGTCGCCTTGACGGCCACCTCGATCGCCGGGTCCATCGAGGCCACCTTGATGCCTTCGCGGTCGGCCGCCGTCGCCAGCGCGAGCCGCAGTTCGTCGCCCTTGATCCCGAAATCCTTGCCCGCCTCCGCCACATAGCTCGCCGCCGGAAACAGTCCCTCGCGCCACGATTCCAGCCAGCCGGAGTTCAACATGAAGGGCGACTGCATCAGCAGGCCGCTGCGGCGGTAGAACCAGTCGCACTGCTCACGTGTCATCGGGTAGTCGTCCTTGCGCATCAGCGCGATCTTCCACTCGAAGTCCACCCGCCCGGCGTAGCGGCGCTGCAACTCGGTCCAGGTCGGCTCGACCCAGTAGCACCACGATGAAATGACCTCCAGATAGTAGGTGACCTTCATGTCGGGAGCGTTTCTGCCGTCGCACGCCCCGTCAATGTTCCATTCCCGCGCCGCCACACAGCGACCCTCAGGATCGGCCACCACAGAAATCGTTCATCGTCCATTGTGCATTTTTTCAACGGGCCGGCTGAGCAATGAAAATTGAACATTGAAAAATGAACGATCCAGCGGCCGGGCCCACCACGGCTGGTCACCACTAATCCACACTAGCACTACTACGTTATGTGGATTCAATCCCGAACGACACACCCCGTCGCTTCAGCCTTCGCCAAGCCTATGGCTGACAAGGCGCGCCACCCCTCTTCCTCCGGAACCATGCACTCGGCGGTGGGCCAGCGAGTTCGCTCGCGCTCTTTGGGCGCCCGCGAGCGGGCTGCCTACCGGGGCACTTTTTAGTTTCGAGATTGCCGAGTGGAATCGCGGCGAACTGCCCGGGCTGTTGAGGGCCGTAGCCCTACCCTCGGCTGCTCAGCTGAGCAGCTTCGCGCCGTCCGCCGCCTGCAGGTGGATCATTTCGGGGTCGCGGCCGTGTTTTGCCCGGTAGGCCGCCGCGATGCCGTCGGCGTCGCGGGCTGTAAAACTGTCCTTCGTCAGCGCCATCACGGCGCCGCCGAAGCCGCCGCCGGTCAGCCGCGCGCCGAGCACAGCGGGGTGCTTCTCGAGCAGGTCCACCAGCAGGTCCAGCGCGGGCGTGCTGTTTTCGAACAGATGCTGCGAACTGCGGTGCGACGCGGTCAACAGCCGGCCCACGGTGGCCAGGTCGCCCCGCTGGAGCGCCTCAACCGTGTCGTGCACGCGCGCGTGCTCCTCGACGATGTGTTTCGCGCGCTTGGCGAGGGACGGCGGCAGCGTCCGCTCGAGCGGCGCGAGCTGCGCAGGCGTAAGGTCGGCCAGCAGCTTCACCCCGAGCCGGGCGGCGGCGTCGAGGCACTCCTGGTGGCGCGTCGCATAGTAGCCGTCGATCAGGGCGTGTTTTTCCCGGGTGTTGAAAATCCAGAGGTGGGCGCTGGCCGGAAACGGCACGCGGGAAAACACCGGGCCGCGGCAATCAATGTGCACCAGGTGGCCGGCGCGGCCGTGCGCGCTCGTGCCCTGGTCGAGGATGCCGCAGGGCACGCCGACGTATTTGTTTTCCGCGTGCCGGCCCAGCGCCGCCAGCCGGTCGGGCGGCAGATCGGTCTTCCCCGCCAGCGCCAACAGCGCGAGCGCCGTGGACAATTCCAGGGCCGCGCTGCTGCTCAAGCCCGCGCCCGGCGGCAGGTCGGATGCCACCACCAAATCAAACCCCTTGGGCTGGGGCAGCGAGAAATCGCGCAGGCTGCGCCAGACTCCAAGCGGATAATTGGCCCACGAGTCGGAACCACTGATTTTCGTGCCGGGATCCGCCGGCAGCTCGAGCACGGACGCGCCCCCCACGCTGAACAGGCGCAACCGAGGGGTGCACCGTTCCGCGCTGCTGCGCGGCCGGTGTTTGTCCGGGCCGTCGCCCGGCAAACCGGCTGCCACCCAGATATAACGGTCGATCGCCGCGCCGAGCACCGCGCCGCCATTATAGTCGGTGTGGTTGCCAATGAACTCCACCCGGCCGGGCGCGCGCGCGATGACCGCCGGCGGGCTGCCGTAGATCGAGCGGAACTGGGCGATGATGCTCTCGCGGGTCGGGATGCTCACGGGAAAGACGGTGAAAAGAATTGTTCATTGTTCAACGTTCATTGCTCAATGTTCATCTGGTCCAGCCCGTGAAATTCACGTCATACCCCATCCTGCCCCGAATGCGACCGGCTCGGTTCCGCCAATGAACAATGAACGTTGAACAATGAAAATTGAAAAATTGATACTCTTCTTGGCCTTCGCCGCCATCGCATCCGCCGACGACTTCCTGCCAACAGCCGAACTGGCCGGTCCTCCGCCCGGCCCGGCGCCGGCAGGCATGGTCTGGATCCCCGGCGGGGAATTCTCGATGGGCTCGAAGGATCCGCGCGGCGACCTCTGCGGAGGGAATGAACCGATGGACGACGCCCGGCCCCTCCACCGCGTGCAGATCGACGGCTTCTGGATGGACCGCACCGAGGTGACCAATGCCGAGTTCGCGCGCTTTGTCGCCGCGACGAAATACGTCACGGTCGCCGAGCGGCCGCTCAAGGCCGCCGACTATCCTGGCGTCCCTGCCAACCAGCTCGCGCCGGGCTCGATCGTGTTCACGCCGCCGGCCTCGGCCGTGCCGCTCAACAACGCCCTCCGCTGGTGGGCTTGGGTGCCGGGCGCCAGCTGGCGCCACCCCGAGGGACCAAGCAGCAGCATCGCCGGCCGTGACAATTTCCCGGTCGTCCACGTGGCCTTTGAGGATACCACGGCCTACGCCGCCTGGGCCGGCAAGGGACTGCCGACCGAGGCCCAGTGGGAATTCGCCGCGCGCGGCGGACTCAGCGGCCAAGCCTACGCCTGGGCCAACGAACTCAATCCCGGCGGCCGCAAGATGGCCAATATCTGGGAAGGGCATTTCCCCGACAAAAACTCGGCGGAAGACGGCTTCGCCGGAATCGCGCCCGTCGGCTCCTTCCCCGCCAACGGCTACGGCCTGCACGATGTGGCCGGCAACGTCTGGGAATGGTGCACTGACTGGTTCGCGCCTGATACTTACGCGAAGCGTGCGTCCGGCAGTCCTGTAGTCCGTAGTCCTGTTGGCCCGGCGCAGAGCGACAGCTTCGATCCCGGCGAACCGGGCATGGCGAAGCGCGTGCAGCGCGGCGGCTCTTTCCTGTGCACCGACCAGTATTGCACCCGCTACATGGTCGGCACCCGCGGCAAAAGCGCCCCCGACACCGGCAGCAACCACGCCGGATTCCGGTGCGTGAAAGCACCGGAAGCGAAACCTGAAACAGACCACCCATTAATGTAGGGTCGGTGCTAGCACCGACCTATGCGGGCGAGGTCGTCGCAAGCGACGACCCTACAGGTGGGCCAGCGAGCTTGTTCGCGCCTCCCCCAAGCGCGACCAAGGTCGCTGCCCACGCTCAATTCCGCGTCCCCGGTTCCGGCCGGTTTGGATCACGGCCGCCCGGACCGGCCGATTGCTTCAAATACTCCGGCGCTGGCTCGGGTTTCGACGGCTCCATGTCCTTGTAATCATCCACGATGAACTTCGCCAACTCCGGCACGTGGGCCTTGATGCCGCGGACGATGTTCTTCGCGAGCAGGTAGCCGCCGTAGCCGCTGAGGTGCGTCTGGTCGGCGAAGGCCGTGCCGACGTCCTTCCCGAGCGCGGTCCACATCTCCTTGCTCATGGCCCACTGGTCGATGAGCGCCACGTTGTGCTCGGCGGCGAACTCCCGCATGGCGCGCGCCCACGGGCCGACGGTGTCGCCGTTGCTGCGGCGCTCCATCGGCGTCACGAGCACCAGCGTGGCGCCGCGGCGTTTCGTTTCGGCGAGGTAGACGCCCAGGTAGGCTTTGAAGCTCGTGGCGGGCTCCGTGTAGCTTTGCGGCCACTGGGGCTTTGAGTCGTTATGCGCAAATTGCACGAGGAAGAAATCCCCGGCCTTCATCTGGCTGAGCACCTTGTCGAAACGCTGGCCGGTGATGAAGCTCTTGCTCGTCTCGCCGCCCTCGGCGCTGTTGCAGACGGCGATCTCGGGCTTGAAGAACTGGCAGAGTTGCGTCGGCCAGTTTCCGCCGGGCCCGCGGCGCGGGTCGCCCACGGTGGAATCACCGGCCATGAAAATCGTCGGCACCTTGTCGTCCTTCACGATCTCCAGCGCCGCGAGTCGCGGCCGGGCGCCGTTGAACTCGATGGTTAGTTTCTCGTCCCAGCAGCGCGCCTCGGCCTCACCGGCGAGAAACATGTGCACCTTCGGCTCGCCCGGGGCGTTGCGCGGCGGCGGCGGTTGGATCTCCGGCCGGCGGACGTTCGCGTAGAAAGTCTTCGTCGTGAACTGTCCCGCCGCCGTCTTCACGGCCACCCAATGGATGTGGCCCGACTCGGTGCGGATGGTCGTGTCCGTCTCGCCGGTCGCGTCGCCGAGCGTGACCGTGACGCGGTAGTTGCCCTCGGGCACCGCCACGGAGAAGAAGAACGGCGTGCTCGCGCCGGGCTTGGTGCCGAGATCGAAGCCGTGGCCTTTCTCCCCGGAATAAATCGCGTCGGCCGTCACCGCCGTGGCGCCGGCCGGGCCCTGGCCCGCGCCGAAGTCGAACTTGAAGTCCACCTGCACCCGCGGCGCGGGCGGCAGCGGTTTGTCCTCCGGCCGTTGGGCCGGCAGGGTGACGGTCGCTGCGAGTGCGAGCAACGTGACGGCTGCCTTGGGTAGGGCGGTGAGTCCCTTCACCGCCGTTTCGATCACGGCGCGGAGCGGTATCCGCGCCCTACCTTTCAGATACGAGACAATAGTCGAAGGGGTATGGGGTTTCATAGGGAGAGATTTTTTAACCACCGATCAGAGATTTTGCCGCAAAGAGTCACAAAAATAATCTGCTTTGTCGGCGAAGATATTTCGTGCGCCTATAGGCGCCTCGAGAGCTTCATCTGCCGTCGGATTTTTGAGCCTTTTTTCGGCTATGAATGCCTTGGTTGAATGTTCAGCGTTAAATGTTGAAAGTTGAGCGTTCGGCGCGTCAGTGCGCCGGAGGTGTCTTGCCCGGGTCGGCGAGGGTGCCGGAGGCGCCGAGGTCGTGCGGCAATTCGCCACCATCTACCTTCACCGGCCCGTCGAATTCGAGGACGACGACCGACACGTCAGGATCGGGCGCCGCGCCGGGAAGCGTCACGAGGAGGCTGTCACCCGCCACCGCGACCGTCGCGGCTGCGCCATTGGCGAGCACGCGCGCGGCGCGCGGGAGCTTCGTCACGCCGGGCAGGAGAACCTTGCCGTAAGCCGGCCAGTTCCAGACGTGGAGGTAGAGTGTCGTCCCGCCGCCGGGCCCGCGCTTGTAGGTGGTGCGACCCCAGTCGAGCGGCTTCAGGTAGAGGCCGCCGCGCGTGGCGTGGATCGCCTCGCTGTATACCTTCATCCATTTGCCGATGGCCTTCAGGCGCTCGATCTGCGGCGCCGGGATCTCGCCCTCGGCGGTGGGGCTGATGTTGAGCAGGTAGTTGCCGTCCTTGCTGGCGACGTCGGAGAGGTTGCGGATCAGCAGCTGGGCGGACTTGTAGTCGAGGTCGTCGGCGCGGAAGCCCCAGGAGCGGTTCATCGTCATGTTCACCTCAAGGGCGCGACCGTGCATGGCGCTGGCCGGGATGCGCTGCTCCGAGGTCCGGAAATCGCCGAGCACGCCGCCGCCGAGGCGGCTGTTGTGGATCAGGGCCGGCCGGGAGAGCACGAGGTCGAAGAACGGCCGGGCACGCTCCGGCGTCATCGAGTATTCCGTGTCCCACCAGAGGATGTCGGGGTTGAACTTCTCGAGCAATTCGCGGACTTGCGGGAGCGCGATCGTCTTCAGGTAGGCGTCGAAGTCGCCGGGTTTCTGCGCCTCGTCCCACGGCTGGTCGCGGCCCTTGCCACCGCCGAGGTTGATCCAGTCCTGCGACTGCGAGTAATAGGTGCCGAACTTCAGCCCGCGCTTGCGCACGGCGGCGGCCAACGGCGCGATCAGGTCGCGCCTGGCGGCGGAGCCCTTGACGGCGTTCCAGTCGGAGTAGGCGGAGTCGTAGAGCGTGAAGCCGTCGTGGTGCTTGGTGGTGATGACGACGTATTTCATGCCCGCGTCGGCCGCGAGCTGGGCCCAGTCCTCGGGGAGGTATTGGGCCGCGGTGAATTTCTCCGCGAAGGCCCGGTAGTCGGCCACGGGGATCTTGCCCTGGTTCATGATCCACTCGGCGCCGACGGACTGGCCCTGCCAGATGCCGGCCGGCACGGCGTAGATGCCCCAGTGAATGAAGAGGCCGAAGCGCGCCTCGCGGAACCAGGCCAGCCGCGCCTCCTGCTGGGCCGGGGACTCGTCGCGGACGACCGCGGGCAACCGCGGTAATCCGGCCGCCGCCGGCGCCATCAGGATGGGTGGCGGGGCCGGCGCGCTCTGCGCGAACAGGGAAGTGGCGCCAATCAGGGCGAGGGCGATTATCTTGGGTAGGGCGCGGACTCCGCTCCGCGCCATGGCGGTGAAGGGGCTCACCGCCCTACCAATTGCGCCCGGGCCAATATTCGAGCAGGGATGGTTATTCATAGAGGTATGGGGAAACCTGACGGGATGAATTTTTTGACCACGGATTACACGGCTGAACACGGATAAAGGCATGAGCGTCCTGTTTTGCCCCATCCGTGCTAATCGGTGGAATCCGTGGTCAAAGAGATTGGGTTCGATCATTATCCTTTTCTCAACACGCCCCGCTTCTTCCCGTCAGACCCGGCGTGGCCGGAGTTTTGAACACCAGGCTCTCGGTGTTCTCTGTGTTAAAGTGCCCAGACTGTCTTCGCGATCTTCGCGCCTTCGCGGGAGCTCTTTTTGGGATCGGGAATGGGCAAGTATCGGGGCATAAAGCCCCTCCTGCAGGAGGAACCGGGCTATCCCAGAAAACTCTTGCGCGAGGGAGGGCAGACCGTAGCTTCCCCGATTCCGTGCTGGGTCCCCATCGTCTAGCCCGGTTAGGACGCCTCCCTTTCACGGAGAGAACCGGGGTTCGAATCCCCGTGGGGACGCCAACGGCGCCGCGCATAGCGCGGTTCGAACCCCGGTTCGACGGAGCGAAGCGGAGAAGGACACGCCGCAGGCGTGGGGCGAAGCCCTGAGGCCCGTCCGGGCCGAATCAATCCCCGTGGGGACGCCAACGAAAATGCCGCCGTTTTGGCGGCTTTTTTGTGGGTGCGCCGCCAAAAGACGGAATCCAATTTTTTCACGCCTCAAACCTGTCTTTCAGCCGCAGAAACCGCTTCTCCACCCAGTAATATGACGCCGTCGCCAGCGCGAGGCTCACACTCACCTTCCAACCCAGGCGCACCACCAATGGTGAGGCCGGGATGAGTTTCTCCACCGCATAATAGACCGGCAGGTGAAGCAGGTAGAGGCCGTAGGAAATTTTGCCGACAAACACCATCGGACCCCAACTCAGCGGCCGGGCCAGCAGAGAATGCCGCCCCGCCACCAGGTCCGCGAGCACCACGGCCGCCGCGCCCGCCACCAGCACGTAACCGATCCGGCCCATCCACGGGCTATACCATGTCACGGTGTTGATCACCAAAAACAGCCCCGCCAGCGCCAGCGGCGCCCCCACCCGGCCGAGCAACTTGCTCACCCCGTCTGCCAGTCGACCGCCCGGCAGCGTTTTCACTAAATACGCCAGCGCCGCGCCGGTCATCAGCGTGTCCATGCGCGTATCCAGGCCGAAATTGATGCGCTCGTCCGGCCAGATGCCCACCTGCCATGCACGATAAACCGCAATGACGGCCGCCCCGCCCAGCAGCAGCCAGCCGCGCAGCGCGGGCGTCCGCACGTGCCGCTCCAGTCCCACGATGACCAGCGGCCAGATCACGTAGAACTGCTCCTCCACCGCGAGGGACCAGCAATGATTCAGCCAGGTCAGGTGATAATTGTAGAATGCCAGCGCCCAGTTCGCCGTGTAGCTCAGCGCGAGCGCGATCTCCGTGCCGGGGAAACGTCCCTCCAGCCACATCATGCCCGCCGCCACGACGCCGCACGTGAGGAACAGCGCCGGCGCCAGCCGCAAAAACCGCCGGGCATAGAAATTCCGAAAACTCACCGCGCCCGCCCGGCCCCACTCCGCGCTGAGAATGGTCGTGATCAAGAAACCGCTCAGGACGAAAAAGATGTCCACCCCCACCCCGCCGCTGCGAAACCACGGCACCCCGCCATGCGCGCACAGCACGATGCCGACGGCGACGGTGCGCAGGCCATCCAGGGCGGGGTAATAGATGTGTTTCATGGCGCGGTTTGCCCGTGAATCCGCCGAAGGACGGAGTTCTCGGGGCAAATACCGTGCGACGAGCACGTCGCAGCGGTGCGCCGTTATGGGTTACGCGTTATTGGTGATGGGTGGAGCGAAATCGCGCGGCCAGAGCACACCGCACATGAAAAATCCCAAGAATTGCATGGCTCACGCGAAACCCCGTTCCGTCACCGGGTCTGACCCAGCTTCGCTTGCTGCGCCGGCTGGGCAAACCTCTCGCCCAGCTTGCCTTTGCTGTTCGTCTCCAACTGGTGGCCCGTGCTGTCCACCTCCGGGACCTCGCACGTCACCCAATAATCATGCAGCACCTTCAACTGCTGGCGGAGACCTTCCAGCGTGCCGGGTTTCAAGTGATAGGAACTGGCGCCCAGCATGTAGGCCTTCTTGATGTCGTCCCGATCGCGCGAGCCACTTAAAATGACCGTGGGAATGATGGCCCACTCCGGATTCTTATTGAGATGCTCCAGCACGGCAAAGCCATCGGCGCCGGGCATTTTCAGATCAATGGTGATGAAGGTGGGATAGGCATATGTCTGCCGATCAGCGTATTTTCCGTGGCCCATCATGTAGTCAATCGCCTGCTGGCCGCCGGTGAGCCCGTGAATGGGCTCCTTCACGCCGACCGCGCGGAACGCCTCTTCAATGAGGCGCAGGTCGTTGGGATCATCATCGACGATCAGGATGGTTGAATTGTATTTTTTCATGGGCCGGATTCCCGTCGGGACGCTTGTCGTGAGCATACTCCGGCCCGTGCGGCCAGCCATGGGGTGTTTCCCTCGAAGTGCCCGAGCCTCCGGGGCAACTGTTTGTTTTTCATCGTTCAATGTCCATTGGTGGAGCCCGGCGATTTCTTCCTCTTCGCCCGCACGGCCTCGGCGGCGAGCTCCGCGCGGTCCGCATTCCCCTCGATTTTTTCGCGACGCTTCGAGAGCACTTTCGCATAACGCAGGTGCAGCACCTTGAACTC
This sequence comes from Lacunisphaera sp., assembly GCA_046593155.1. Lineage (GTDB taxonomy): Bacteria > Verrucomicrobiota > Verrucomicrobiia > Opitutales > Opitutaceae > Lacunisphaera. The sequence continues at coordinate 40,703 of JBKJRX010000264.1, read as the reverse complement.
GTTGCAATAGCGGCTCAGCTCCGCCTCGGTCACGTTCTCCAGGTCGACCAGCTCCGTGCGGGCACCCTTCACGGCCCGCAGCAGTTCGTCCAGTTTGATCTGCATGGCGCGGGCTTCGCGGTTCTGCGTGTTCTGCAGCAGGAAAACCATGAGGAAGGTCAGGATCGTGGTCCCGGTGTTGATCACCAGCTGCCACGCCTCGCTGTAACCAAACATCGGCCCCAGGGCGGCCCATAGGCACACGCTCACCGCGGCCAGGATGAAGGCCACCGGGTGGGCCACGGCCGCCGCCGCCCCGCGCGCCAGACGGACAAAGAAGTCATACATAAATAGAGAGACCTGAAACCTGAGACCTGAGACCTGAAATAGATACCCCATACCGTTTAAACACAGAGAACGCTTGTGGAGAGCAGCCCCCCGGCCGGCCGGCTAAGTAGGGTCACAGACCGGCCCTACCTTTGCCGACCCCATGTCCTCCCTGTTAAAAAATGCCTTTAACCTTCAGGTTTCAGGTCTCAGGTTTCAGGTCTCGCCTTTATGACTTTCGCCGAGATAACCGCCGTTCTCCCCCAGACCGCCGTCACAAAAATTGAGGATCTGGACCTCAGGTTTCAGGTTTCAGGTTTCTTTGCCTCGGTTTCGCAAAGCGATAACCGGGGACAAACCCCGGGTTGGCAGCAGCCAACAACGGGGAGTGCTCTCAGCTCCCCGCCACGCCACTTGGCGAGCGGCAAAGTCCGCGAAATCTTCGACCTCGGCGACGCCCTGCTCCTCGTCGCCACCGACCGGCTCTCGGCGTTCGATGTCATCCTGCCCGACGGCATCCCGGGCAAGGGCGCCATCCTCACCCAGCTGAGCAACTGGTGGTTTGCGCAGACCGCGCACCTCATCCCCAACCACCTGCTGCCCGACCAGGCCGGCGAGTTCATCCGCCGCGGCCTCACCAGCCCCGATCTCCAGCTCCGCAGCATGATCGTCCGCAAACTCAAGCCCCTCACCATCGAGTGCGTGGCCCGCGGCTACCTCATCGGCAGCGGCTGGAGCGCCTACCAGCACAACGGCGAGGTCTGCAGCATCAAGCTCCCGCCCGGCCTCCGCCAGGCCGACAAGCTCCCCGCACCCATCTTCACGCCCACCACCAAAGCGCCGAAAGGGCAGCACGACGAACCCATCAACGACGCCATGGGCGCGTCCGCGATCGGCCAGGCACTCTACGACCAGGTCAAGGCCCACAGCCTCGCGCTGTATAAATTCGGCCACGAGCGCGCGAAGCAGGCCGGCATGATTCTGGCCGATACCAAGTTCGAGTTCGGCACCGACGCCACCGGGAAGCTCTACCTGATCGACGAGGTCCTCACGCCCGACTCGTCGCGTTACTGGCCCGCCGACGAGTATCGCCCCGGCATGTCGCCCCCCAGCTACGACAAGCAGTTCGTGCGCGACCACCTCCTCGCGCTCAAGTGGAACCAGACCCCGCCGGGTCCGCGGCTGCCGGCGGAGGTGATCAGCCGCACGCGCGACAAATATCTGGCGGCTCTCCGCAACCTCATCGGATGAGGAGCGGCGAGAGAAACCTGAAACCTGAAACTTGAGACCTGAAGGATACGAGGCAGGGGAACATCCAGCAATGAACACAAAGTCGCCAAGACGCCAAGGGTCGCCCTGCCCTATTGCTTATTTCTCACGGGAGTTAACGGAGCCAAGACAGGAGGGTTGAATCTCTCCGTTTCCTCAGTTTACTCCTGTGCCAATCCATCCCTTAGCGTCTTTGCGACTCTGCGTGAAAACTCTCCGTCTTCCATTTCAGGTTTCAGGTTTCAGGTCTCAGGTTTCCCTGCTGGTCGCCTGCCTCTGCTTCGCCGCCTTGGCGACCAGCTCATCCGCCATGCTCGGCGACACCCTCGCCGATATCACCAAGCACCGTGGCAAGCCTTCCGGGAAGCCGGAGAAAAACAAGGCCGTGTGGCTCTTCGAGGGTGACGACGGGCAGCTGGCCTACGCCGTCAAGTTCGACGCCGCGGGCCGGTCGATCGCGGAGACACTCAAGCCCGGGCTGATCGGGCGCCGGCTGCACGAGGAATTTGCCCTGGATTTCATGAAGGCCCAACGCGAGGTCCTCGGCGACTCCAAGACGACGCGCGAGCTGAAGGTCGGGGAGAAATACAAGTTCGCCGGTCTCGATCTCATCGTGGCGGAAAACGAATACGTGCTCATGGACGAACCCCGCGGCTTCCTGCTCGTGTGGGTCCGCGGATCGCTGCCGTCAGTGACGGTGATTACCCCTGCGGCCTTGCAATAAGGCCGCAGCAGAAAGCTGAAGGAATGTAGGGCTGCCGCTTGTCGGCAGGCCGGCCAGAGTCTCACGCGAAGCCGCACCGTTGCGGCGTGCTCGCCGCCCGATATTTGTCCCGAGGAACTCCACGCTCCGCCGGATTCACGGGCAAACGAAGGTCGCGAAGTGGAAAAAGTATTCGGTAGGGGCGCTTGCCCCCAAGCGCCTCGGACTGTTGGTCAGCCTTCGCCAAAACTACGACCCGACAAGTGGCAACAGCCCCCACCAATAAAAAGAGCCGCCCGTAGGCGGCTCTGAGAATTGGTTCCGAAACCCTCAGCTTTCAGCTTTCAAGTTTCAGCTTTCGTGACGCGCCCTGCGGCGCGTCAGTTCTTCTTATCCAGCGACTTGATGTGGTCGAGGTGAGCCTGGAGCTTCGGCAGAACCTTCTGGGCGAAGGCGGCGATCTCGGCATCTTCCGTCTTGGCACCGCGCTGGAAGACATCGACGGCCTTCTCGTGGTCGTCCTTCATTTCCTCGAGGTATTCGTCGTCCACGTCCTTGTCGTTCTTGGCCCAGCGGTTGGCCTCGGCCATCACATTGTCAGCCTTGTCGCTCACGAAACCCTTGCGGGCGGCGAGGGCCTGAAGCTCGGTGTTCGCGGCGGTGTGATTGGTGATCATCATCTGGGCGAGTTCGCGCATGCCCGGGCCGGACAGCTTGGCGGAAACGGCTTGGGAGACGGCGACTGCCTTCAGCCCCGACTTGGTGGCCTTGTCGAGGAAGGCGCGGTCGGAGTGGGAGAGCTTGGTCGAGCTGTAGGAGATGTCGGCGCGGGGCGCGGCATCCACATCGGCGCTCGGCGTGACGGCGATCGGCCCGGTGGCATCGGCTCGCGGGGTGGTCGGGATCGGCCCGGTGGCGCTCGGCGTGACCGTGGTCGGAGCCGAAGCCGGATCATTGGGGAGGACCTCGGTCTGGGCCGTCAACTGGGAGCAAAGCATTGCTGCCACACAAAGGGCAGCCATGCGGGGAGTGGTGAATGTTTTCATATGTAACCCTTAAGAGTGCCTCCCGGGGACGCCTGTTCCGGTTAGCCACCCCGGCCCGGCCATCAGGGAAATCCCCGAGGTTTGTCCAGACGCCGGTCTCTCAGGCAATATTTAACGCAAAGGCGCGAAAAAAAGGCAGGGCGCTTGCCCTCAAGCGTCCAGGTGGAGCGCACTGACTCCAGCGCGCTTTCAGGAACCCCCTCCGCATTCACAGGAGTTCGCAGAGAACGCAGAGCATGAAACAATTCGAGTCGCGGAACCTCGATTCCCCGGGGTCGATCTCTGCGATCTCCTGTGAACCCGCCTTTCCCGGCCTTGACTGAATTCATCCCACCGCCTCCTGATAGTCGCTTGACCAAGCACGCCGCCAATTTTCGCGAACTGGTCGAAACCCCCTTCGCCAACGGCATCAACGCCCTCTGCTGGCAGCGCACGCTGCCCGGCGATTTTGGAGAAATCGTGAAGTTGCTCGGCCGAGGCGACGGCGTCATCGCCTTGGACGAGGACCGGCTGAGAAGCCTCGAGTTGAGTGCTAAGGGCCTAGAGGCGGTGAACGCGATGCTCTCCGACCTCCACCTCCTCCGCGAGCAAGGCCGAGACCCCGTGCTCAACATCATCTACGGCTATCCCCGCGACGAGGATGGGGGCCCAATTCCAACGGACGTCTTATCCTGGCATGTCGATAGCGCCCCTATCGAGGCGGATACCTGGCTGTGCACGTATCACGGCGCCCCCAGCGAAGGCCTCCACCCGGCAGACGCCGTTCGTAAAGTGGACAATCCTAAAATCCGCTCGCAACTCTTAGACCTTTACCACCGCGCCAACGGCAAATCGCCCGCGCTTTCCGGCGTCCCACGCTCTCCCATGCCCCCCGAAGCCTTGGCGAAGGAGGGTGAATCCTTCACCGCGTGGCTCACCGAAAACCACTACGACCTCCACTACGCCCCGCTGCCCGGAGCGAAGCCATACAGCTTCGGCGTCGGCCATCTCTGGCGCATTGCGATCGAATGGCCAGGAAATCGTCTCCCTCTGCAAAACCCTCAGCTTTCAGGTTTCAGGTCTCAGGTTTCAGTATCGCTGCCATGTGTGCATCGCGCACCAGCCTCTGATACGCCGCGCCTGTTACTGATTAGCTAAGGAGGTTTCACGCGAAGGCGCGAAGGTCGCGAAGCAGGTAGGGCGGTGAGTCCCTTCACCGCCGGCCTCAGGTCTTAGATCCCTGCCTTTGAGACTTGGGGGTTGCCTGCCAAGTGTCCCTTCCTAGCTTCCGTCCGGGCCAACTCGTCTCGCCATAGCTACCTGGCGACGGCGGGCGCACGCCGACGCATCGGCGAAATCAAACCCTGTCGGAAATCACGCGCTTCACGGCCATGATCCCGACGCCCACCCCATGCACACACTATTACGGCCCCTCCTCGTGGCTGCGCTCAGCCTTTTTCTCGGCGGCTGCGCCACAATCGTTAAGGACGACAATCAACCGGTCGCGTTTAGTTCCGATCCCCAAGGCGCGATCATTGCAATCAACGGAGTGCCGCGAGGCACCACCCCCACCACAATCATGGTCCAACGCACGCGCAAAAAGCAGATGATTGAAATTACGAAGGATGGATATCAGGCGGTCCAGTTTCCGTTGGGAAAACACATCGCCGGAATGACGTTTGGAAACATCATCTTTGGCGGAATCATCGGCTTGGGGGTGGATTACGCTTCGGGGAAAGGTGCGAACTACCAAGATTCTGTTATGGTCAAACTGCTCCCGGTCAATATCCCGCCAGCCCAATCAGTCGCCGTAACCGCCACCGATACACCGCTGCCTCCCACGTCAGAAACCAGCTCCTCCCCCCGCACTCCCACTGCCAGAATAGTTGTCGCCAACAACGGCTTGGGCCTGACTGTATCTACTCTGGGGCCTCACGGAAAGCAGCCGCCTCAAAGCACGGACCTGCCGGAGACGACTCATATGATGACTTGCCCGTTGATACCTCATCATTCGGATCAGATGGAGCACCGCGTATAAAGATTCGGGTTTCCGGAGTGAAAAGAGATCCTCGGGTTCGGCGTGCCGTGATCAAGCGCAGCAAGGGACTGTGTGAACGCGCAACATGTGGCGATGGGCGTAACTATAAGGGCTTCCTTGATGTGCATCATATCTTAGGTGCCGCTAAAAGTGATCGCGTATGGAACTGCGTTGCACTCTGCCCGAACTGCCATCGTGAAACCCACTTCTCTCCGCAGCGTGCGCAGATTAATCGCCGGCTCACAAATTTCGCTAAGCAGTTTAAAAAGTGAGGCGACCAGACGGATTCATATCTTGAATCTTGATCGCCTGAATTGCCGCCGAGTCCCGCCGACAGAATATTTGACGCCTCCGACCGGCTACCCAGCCTCCAGCCATCGCCTCGGGTCACGAAAAGTCGGAAACCTGAGACCTGAAAGCTGAGCCCTGAGTTTAAACCCTGCACCATGCCCGACTCGTTCACCCACTTTGTCTTCGTGGACTTTGAGAATGTCACGAAGGTGAGGCCTTGGCCAATCGTGTTCATCCGTGCAATCCGTGGTTAATCTTCGCGCCTTGGCGTCTTGGTATGCCCGTGAATCCGGCGGAGCGCGGAGTTCTCGGGACATATACCGGGCGGCGAGCACGTCGCAACGATGCGTTAAGAAATCGCTCCCAGCTCCGGACTCCGGGCTTACCCTCAGGTTTCAGCTTTCAGGTTTCAGGTTTCTGTCTACTGCGTCCACAGCCACAGGAACACCGCCCAGGTGCCTACGGCATACAGCGCGGCATCGAGCATATACTTCACGCTCGAGCCCCACGGGCGGCCCACCCAGATCGACTCGGTGACCGTCCCGAAGCCGTGGGCGATGAAGGTGACGACGGCGGCAAACTTCGCCGCGCCCTGCGCCGGCGCGCCGAGCCCGTAAACCTTCGCCGTCAGCCAGCCGACCACCGCCGCGATGACCAGGCTCCACAGGAACCATAACCCGAGGTATTTGCCCATGCCCGGCGCGCCCTTCGGCAGGATCGTGAAATGCATGACGGGGCCTTCCTGGTATTTCTTCGCCATCTCCGGGCTGGCCATGTCCTTCATGTCCTTGCAATGCGGGATGACATACCGGCCGGGCGCGGGCGGGCTGGCATTGATGGCCGCGCGAATGGCGTCCTCGTTGGCCACGTTGCCATAGTCGGAGGCGTGCCACTTGAAGACCATGTGGACGAGGGAGCTGATCACGAACACGACCACTGCACTGAGCAGGATCGGCAACCAGAGGGAGAGCAGGGCATTCATGGGGGTGGGGATTGGGGCGAAACCTGAGACCTGAAAGCTGAGACTGATTGTTCGCAGAAACGCCCCACCAGTGAAAGCCGGAATTGGGGGCCGCGGGGAGCCCATTGTTCAGCTTTCATTGTTCATTGTTCAGCTTTCATTGGCCCGATCCGGAAATGGCAAATGAACATTGAACAATGAAAAATCTCATTGTGCGTTTGCGCCGAGCGAAGTTCGCGAAGAAGCCTTGGGTCCGGTTTGTGGGCCAGCGATCTCTTGTCGGCCATAGGTTTGGCGACGGCTGATGCTCGCGCCAAACCTGCGCCTGCAAGCAGGCTGCCTACGTGATCCCCTAATCCCCCGCGGCGCGTTGGGGACAACGCGCCCTGCCTCGATCAGTTCGCGTTCTTCGCGTCTGCGCGTAAGCCGATTGAATAATTGACGGTCCCATCGCCGATCCCAAACCTCCGCCCGTCGCCTAGAGCGGTTTAACCTGAAATGTAGCCACAAAGGAACGCATAGATCGCAAAGAACAGCAGTCTGAATGGATTGTCTTTGTGCTCCTTGCGTTCCTTTGTGGCTAAAAACCCGGCTACGATTTTCTTTAAAATGCTCTAGAATCACCATGAAACCCCTCTCTGTTGTTCCGTTTCTGGTTTTTGCCTTCGTTGCATCCACGGTTTCCGCCCGGGTGGGTGAAACCGGGCAGGAGCTGACGGCCCGGTATGGCGCGGTGGCCAGCCGGCAGCCGGCCCGGAAGTCCACCCAGGGGCGGATGCATATTTATGGAGAGCGTCTCGGATTCCGGACCGACGACTGGACGATCAGCGCGGTGGTGATCAACGGCCGGTGCGAGGAGATCAATTACCGGAAAGAGGGCGCCTGGACCGAGGTGCAGTTCAGATACCTCCTGGAGTTGAACGGAGGCCGGGCGCAATGGACGGAGCAGCCGACCCGCAACCCGGAAATCCGCCGCGATTGGCAGCGCCGGGACAAGACCATGGCCTGGTGGGGCTTCACCGGCTTCATGATCAGAACCCCCGCCCTCGACCAGGCGCTCGCCGGCGTGGAGAAGTCAGCCGAGGCAGGCGCCTCGAAAGCGCCGAAATCCTGACGTTGCGGCAGCGGAAACCTGAAGAATTATCGATGCAAAAATTCCTCGTCCTCGTCATAGCGGTGCTGACCGTAGTCTTCATCCTCCTCGCCACGTTTAAGGACCGGATTTCCAAGTAAGCCCCCATGTCAACCGGACCCATCACCCATTTCGTCTTCGTGGATTTTGAAAACGTTCCGGGCGTCGACTTGGCGGCCACCGGCGACCATCCGGTGCAGGTCACGTTGCTGCTAGGCAAGCATCAGAAGAAGCTGGATGTTTCGTTGGTGAAGGAGATCCAACGGCTCGGCGACCGGTTCGCGTTGGTCGAAGTTGGCGCCGCGGGGCACAACGCGCTCGACCTTACCCTCGCCTATTACCTGGGCCGCTCGGTGGAGAGTTCACCCGAAGCGCAGTTTGCCATCGTTTCGAAGGATAAGGATTTCGAGCCCCTGATCGCCCACCTCCACACAAAGGGCGTTCGGGTGACCCGCCACGACAGCTTCGCCACCCTGCCCTTCCTGCCCCAGACCAAACCGGCCAAAACCCGGCCGGCCAAAACCCCGCGGCCCGCCAGGAGCATCGCGACTCCCGCGCCACCGATGGAAGCGGTGAACGATGACCGTCTGGCGCGCCTGATTTCACGGCTGCAAAACAACCTCGCCCCGCGACCGAAAAAGCGGGCCGGCCTGCTCGCCCGCATCAAAACCGACTTCGGCAACAAGCTCACCGATCCCGAGGCCGACGCCAAACTCGAAGAATTGATCAGCCGGGGCGTGCTAACAATCGATGACGCCGACCGCGTGACTTATCGCTGATCGCGTCGGTGCCAGAGACCGCCCCCTACGTCCTTCGCGATTCCGCGGGAGGCACGACATCGGGCTTTCTCCGGTGTCGTAGCGGGGACTCGGTCCGATGGTGGATTTTTAGGGAAGGCGTAAAGTAATGATAGCGCAGGCGTGCCTGGTGTTTGATCGATTCGCGGCCGAATAAGCCCTCCGGAGACATCTCAAAAATACATCCGACACGTCTGCGTGTTTTTTTTTGCCCGGGAATCCGGCGGAGCACGGAGTTCCCGGGACAAACACCGGGTGGCGAGCACGCCACAACGGTGTGCCCACGGCACAGTTCCGCGCAGACCATCTATCTACGCGCTGCCCGCTGCCGCGCTTCGTGCCCGGGAATCCGGCGGAGCGGCGGAGCCGGCGCGAAACCTGAAACTTGAAAGCTGAAGTTATTCAGCGCGAAGATCACGAAATTATCTATAGGGTCGGCGCTCGCGCCGGACCACGGCCTGCCGACTAGCGGCAGCCCTACATTCGGAAGTCCGTCCCCTCAGGTTTCAGGTCTCAGGTCTCCGCCAATGCCAGTTTGAATAAATCGGTCGGCTGTCTTTCTTTCCCTCATGCAAACCGGTTCCAAGGTGGTCTGTGTCGATGACGTTTTCCCGGCTTGGGCGCGCGCGACCTACACGGCGCTGCCGGTCAAGGGCGTGACCTATACCGTGCGGTCGATGGCCCCGGGACGCGGCAAACCGCTCCATATTGTCGACGGCAAACCCGTGCAGAATGGCGCGAGCGATGCCCATCCGGAAATCCATCTCCTAGTGGAGGAACTGCGCAATCCGCCCGACCCCTATTGCGCCGGCACCGAGCTGGGCTTCAAGGCCGAGCGCTTTGCGCCGCTCGAGGAAGCCGAGAGCGAGGCGACGGAAGAGTTGGTCGAGGCGGTCGGCGCATTCGTAAAGGCGAAAGCTGAAACCTGAGACCTGAAACCTGAGGTTATTCAGCAACGGAATAAGCCCGGGCGAAGGCTGCAGCCTTGGCGGCGGTCGCGGTTACCTTCCCGCGAATCGGCGGTCTGCAGGGGATGATCTTTCGCGCTGTCGTTTTCCTCACCGCCTCGCTCCTGGCCGGCTGCAGCAGCCCGGCCCCGTCGGCCACTTCCGCCGGACACGTGCGGACCGGTTTCTCCAAGCAACCCGAGGTCATCTACACCCCGGCGGGATGGCCTGCCGCGCTGCCCGCGGACATCTATCTCCCGAAAGGCACCGGGCCCTGGCCTGCCGTGCTGCTCATCTATGGCGGCAACTGGAATGCGGACGATCACCGCTGGCAGATGAGGCTCCTCGCCCGCAAACTGGCGGGGCGCGGTTACGTGGTCATGAACGCGGCCTACCGGGGCGCACCGAAATTTCCTTATCCCGCACCCGTCGACGATTTGCAGGAGGCGCTGCGCTGGTTGCGGGCCCATGCGGGGGAATACCGCCTGCAGCCGGACCGGATCGCCACCTATGGTTTTTCCGCGGGCGGGCATCTCGCTGCGCTCCTCGGCATGCGGGCGGGCGTGGCGGAGGTGCGGGTGCAGGCGGTCGTCGCCGCCAGCGCGCCCAGCGACCTCATGCTCTTCTCGGGCGGCGAAATTCTCCCCCGCTTCCTCGGCGCGACCTTGGCGGAGAAGCCGGACCTCTACCGCGCAGCCTCGTCCGTCACGCATGCCACGTCGGATGATCCGCCGGTGTTCCTCTACCATGGCACGGATGACCAGACCGTCTCTCCGGAGCACTCGAAGGTGTTCAAGGGGGCGCTGGACCGCGCCGGGGTGCGCAACGAGCTGCACTGGGTCGAGGGTCGCGGCCATGCCAGCATGCTGATCTTCAACGGACCCGCCGAAGCGGCCGCAATCAATTTCCTGGACGCGGTGCTGCGGTAGAACTTCAGGCTGCTCTACCCGGCTTCCCGGTATTCCGCGGTGGCTTCCGGCTTTCGCCGCTCACCCGGCGGTTCATGCTTCAGGGATTCACGGCCTTCGCGTCTTCGTGCGATGAGGGCGATTTCCATCATGCGCTGCGAGGCCGCCCACGGGGCGTTGTTATAACCTCCCGGCTCCGTCGGACGATCCGGCCGACCCCCGTCCGGCGAAGAATTATTTTTCGGGTGCATGGAAATCTATAAATATCTGGTCGCGGGTGGGAGCCGTCGGAACAATGACGGGACCCGGCAACCAGCACCGACCATACACCCGCCGCCGGCCTGGCGCCATCCGGGCGGACCCGGAACCGGGCTACCGGCCCGCGGCTTCTCCCGCAATGGGGGCCCGCCCGAGGACACCGCGGAAACCTGAGACTTGAAACCGGAGGAGCGCCTGGGACCGGTTCCAATGCTCCGGAATTTTTTCGCGCCCTTCGCGCCTTCGCGTGAGACCGTATCCCCCTCACAGCTTTGCTTAGGGTGTGTTTGCAAAATCAGTTTTTTGTGGGCCAGCGAGCTCTTGTCGGCCCTAGGCTTGGCGACGGCTGATGCTCGCGCCGTATCCGCGCCTGCAAGCAGGCAGCCTACCGTGGCTTGGTTGTCCAGAGTCACATTTTGCAAACACGCCCTAGATCTCTTTGCCTCTGTATTTAAACCGGTTTCGGTCGGACCGCTCCGCGATTCCCCCGCGACCGCAAGCGCTCGGCGATCAGCCAGCACGCGAGGGCCCAGGCGGTGCCGGCGCTCCAGCCCGCAAGGACATCCGTGGGATAATGCACCCCGAGAAACACCCGGCTCAGGCCGATGATGAACGTGAGCCCGAAGGCGATCGCGATGATGTAGATTTTTTCCCGGCGGCGGGGCGCCGCCTGCGCGAGCAGCGCGCCGATTGTCAGGTAAACCACCGAGGACGACAGCGAGTGCCCGCTGGGGAAACTGGCCGAATTCACATAGGCGAGATGCGGCACCACCGACGGGCGCTCGCGGCCATAGGCCGCCTTCAACCCATGGCTCAGCGCGTGACCGCCGGCGATCGTCACCGCCAGGAGCAGGACGCGGCGCCAGCGGCGCCGCAGGAGCAGGTGGCCGCTCACCACCAGCGACAACATGATCACCACCGTCGCGCCGCCCAGCGCGCTGATGTCCCGCGCCATCTCCGCGAGCCAGGGCGCGCCCACCGGTTCGGCGGGATGCTGGGGATTGCGCAAGGCCAGCATCCAGCGCTCCTCCATCGCCTGATGCTCCTGTTCCCCCATTTCGTGCGCCACCCACAGGAACAGCCACACGCTCAGGCACATCGCCAGCGCACTGACCAGAACGACAACCTCACTGGGCGTGGCGTTTTTCCAGCGGGTGATGAGAGGGGAGAGCATGAGGGGAAGAGGAGGCCTGAAACCTGAGACCTGAAACTTGAGGGTTAAGACTCCCAGAATCGTGCAAAATAAGGGGTTTCCCGCCTTTGGCGTTTTCATCGCTCCACCCCGCTATTTCCGCACGACCACGCTTCTTCAGGTCTCAGGTTTCAGGTCTCTCTGTTATTGCGGCACCCGGGGCCGCAAATCGCGGTCGGCAGTAGGTGCGCTACATCGTGATTCTCAACGACCAGGCGGGACGGGCGAGCAAGGGCCCGGCCGAGGCTACGCCGGAGGCGTTGCGGGCGGCCCTGGCCGAGGCCGGCGTGACGGCCGAGGTGCATGAGCTCCCGGCCGACCGTATCGCGCGCGCGCTGGCCGACGCCGTGGCGGCGCGCCCCGATGCCGTGATCATCGGCGGCGGCGATGGCACGGTGCGCGGTGCGGCCGCCGCGCTCGCGGGCACCGGTGTGCCGCTGGGCGTGCTGCCGCTGGGGACGCTCAACCACTTTGCCAAGGACCTGAAGATGCCGGCCGACCTGAAGGAAGCCGTGGCGGTGCTGGCGCGCGGCGTGAAGCGCGCGGTGGATATCGGAGAGGTCAACGGCCATGTGTTCATCAACAACTGCTCGGTGGGCGCCTACGCCGAGGCCGTGCGCCGCCGCGAGGCGTTGCGCGACGGCCGCGGGCTGGGCAAATGGTGGGCGATGATTCGCGCTTCGTTTGAGGAATTTCGCCGCCTGCGCCGCCTCCGGCTGCGCATCAGTGTCGCGGGGGGAAAACCATGCGCCGTGCGCACGCCCGTGGTGGTCATCGGCAACAACCGCTACTCGGGCCATCTGCTCAGCCAGAGCCTGCGCCCGCGGCTCGACGAGGGGCAGCTCTGGCTCTACACCGTGCACGCGCACCGCCACCTGGCGTTGTTGCGGATGATGCTCCAGTCGCTGGTGGGGCGCCTCGACGAGGCCGATGCGCTGGCGGCGCAACCGGCGACGGAGATCGTCATTGAAAGCGACGGCGGCCCCTTGCCGGTCGCCGCGGATGGCGAGGTGCTGGCATTAAAGGCCCCGCTGCGCTTCCGGATCCGGCCACGGGCGCTATGGGTCATCGTGCCGGAGGCACAGACGACAGACAACGGAGGCCAGAAAACGGAGATCGGAGATCCGCGGGCTGATGACGGAGAACTTATGAAGGAGAACGGACTAGCGAAGACGCCCTCTTTCAGGTTTCAGGTCTCAGGTTTCAGGTTTCTCCGGTGGCCGGAGGCGCGACGGTGAAGACGATCGCCCATATCTCCGACCTGCACTTCGGCACGGAATTGCCGGAAGTCGCCGCGGGCTTGCGCGCGGAGCTGGCGGCGAACCCGCCGTCGCTCGTGGTGATCAGCGGCGATCTCACCCAACGGGCGCGCAGCCGCCAGTTTGCCGCGGCGAAGGCCTACCTCGCCACGCTGCCCACCCCGCAGCTGGTCGTGCCGGGCAACCACGACGTGCCCCTCTATGATGTGGCCCGCCGGTTTCTGGCGCCGTTGACGCGTTACCGCCGGTTCATCAGCGCCGAACTCAATCCGATCCACGATGACGGTGAACTGTGCGTCATCGGCCTCAACACGGCGCGCTCGCTCACCTGGAAAAGCGGCCGGATCTCCGTCACCCAGATCAAGGCATTGCAGGCGCGGCTGGCGGCGACCAAGGCCCGTTACAAGGTCGTGGTGACGCACCACCCTTTCATCCCGCCCCCCGCGGTGCACTCGAGCCAGCAGGGCATTGATCTGGTCGGCCGGGCGGCCCGGGCCATGCAGGTGCTCGATGCCGGCCTCGTGGACCTGTTGCTCGCCGGTCATCTGCACCACGGCTATTCCGGCGACACCCGCACGCAGTATCCCGCCGCCCGGCGGGCGATCATCGCGGCCCAGGCCGGCACGGCGATCTCGGGGCGCGTGCGGACGGATCCCAACGGCTACAATCGCATCACCTTCGACGGCCGCCGCCTCACGATCGAGGTCCGCAGCTGGCGGGAAGGGCAGTTCGTGTCCCAGCGGACAACGGAGTATCGGCTGGGCAAGGAAGGATGGAAATGAACATTGAACATTGATGGCGAAACGATGAAAAATCCGCCATGCGCCTGCCCTTCGCTGTCTTGCTGCTTGGTGTTCTCACCGGCTGCTGAAACCCGCGGGCGAATGAAACACCTTCCGGCTCGAGGCCCGCGGTCCGGCGCGTGGCGACGGATTAGAGACCTGAGACTTGAAATTAATACTCAGCGGCCGGCTGATGGTGAACCACTCAGACCCTAAGGTCAGGGCCAGACCCCAAGCCTCTGGTTTTCTCTGCTCCGTGCCTTCGTGCCTCTGTGGTGAAAGATAGTCCAGAACCGATCCCGTCTTTTGGCTGTCTCTCCAGGAGATGAAGGTTCTCCCTTTCCATGCCATCAACTGGACCCGCGGCGCGCTGGGCTTGGTGCTGCTGTCGCTCCTGACCGGCTGCGCGAGCTTTCCGAGCTGGGGTGCCTGGTCCCAGCGCCCGACCGAGGCGCAAATCGCCGCCGCCATGAGCCAGCCCGAGCCGGCGAAGCTGCAGACTTTTGCCGCACAGCAGAGGTGAGCGCGGCCGCGCGTCGCAAGAAACCCGAGTTTTTCGGTCACCCTAACCTGAAGGTCGTCTTTCATTCAGGTCTCAGCCGGACTCAGGCAGATCCGCCGCCCTTCCCGCGGAATTCTCGAAACTAAAAAGGGCCCGGTAGGCAGCCCGCTCGCGGGCCCACCGCCAACTGCCTGATCCCGGCTCAGGTCTCAGCTTTCCGTCTTTTACCGGTGCCGACCGCGATGGTGAGTATCGCCATGGTGGCCGCGATGATGATTTTCGCGGTGGTGACCGTGATGACCGGAATAACGATAATAGTCGTGGCCGCCGCTGTAACCGTAGCCGTAGCCGCCATAACTCCGGCCAAAGCCCAGGCCAATCGACAGGGACGGCCCGAACGGATCGTCGTAGTAGCGGGGCGCATAACGGGGATAGCTGCGATAAACCGGCGCCGGCTCGCTGTAGATCACCCTATAAGTGGGGGCCGGGGCGGGCATGGGCGGAATCACCGCGACCTCCGTCTCCGGATCCATCGGCAGCGTGGTGGTATAAGCAAAGGTGCGCGTGCGACCGCTAGGATATTGATAGGTCACCACCATGCGGTCGGATGCCTGCTGCATGCGCGTGATGGTCAGGTTCTCGGCCTCGGCGTCGCTCAGCAACTGGGCCGATGTCGGCAGCTTTTCGACCACGACCAGCCCGTCGACCATGACCGGCTCAGCGGGTGCACTCACCGGTGGCGGTGGGGGCGGAGCCGGATCGTTCTGGGCCTGAAGGCTCGCGGCCGCCGCGGCGAAAGCCAGGCAGAGGGCGGAAAGTGTAAATTTTTTCATGGGCGTAGTTGGGTTGCCACGACCCTATGCCCTAAATTTTGCGCCGTCAAACGGGGCGCCCAAGAAACCTCGAACGTAAAATCGCCCATTGTTCGTTATTCATTTGGTTTGGCCTGAAATGACGAATGAACGGTGAAAAATTCTCCGTTGCGGCCCGCGCCCCGCGGGTGGGTTACGCCCCATGGCTGCATAGGGGGATGACTGCTATCCTGCAGTCATGAACTTAATCGTGCTGATCATCGTCCTGCTTCTTTTGTTCGGCGGCGGCGGTTTTTATGTGGGCGGGCCGGCGTATGGCGGCGGCGGGCTCGGCTTGGTCCTGCTGATCTGCGTCATCGTCTGGCTCTTCGGCGGCCTGGGTCGTGGGAGGAAGTAGTTGCAATCATTTCCCCGCGGATAACCACGGATAAAAGCGTCTTTCGGTGTCGATCAACGAAATCACGGGGATTTTCCATTCTTTTCCCGGTCTCAACCCTCCACTCCCATGAAAAATCACCACCATGAAGGCCACGTCCCGCCCGGCCCCAACTCCCGCGGCGTCATCCATGAAACCATCGCCACGCGGGCCTACGAGATGTGGGAACAGGACGGCAGGCCCGACCACCGGGCCGATGACTTCTGGCTGGCCGCCGAACAGGAACAGGTGACCGGAAAGCGAAAGGCGGATCCGCTCCTGCCGGTGACGTTTTAGGCGCGCAACGCGCCGAGACCTGAAACCTGAAATTAAATGCCCGGGCTGGCTGTTCTATTGTAAGGCTGCCGCTGGCCGGCAGGCCGCGGTCCGACGGCAAGCGCCGACCCTACATCCAGCGGCAGTCCCTCAGTTCTCAAGTTTCTGATTTTCCTCCGTCATGAAAAAACAACCGGTCATCATCACCGGCAGGATCAGGCTCAAGCGTTTCGACCCGGGTTATTGCGGCGGGCGCGACAAACGCGAAACCAAGCAACGGACCGAGAAGTTCGGCCGGCGGATCGGGGAACTGCAGCCCCTGCTCAACGCGAACGCGCACCACGCGGTGCTGCTGATCTTCCAGGGCATGGATGCCAGCGGCAAGGACGGCGCGATCCGCAACGTGCTGCAATATGTCAATCCGGCCGGCGTCCAGACGGCGAACTTCAAGGTGCCGTCCGCCGAGGAAAGCGCCCACGACTTCCTGTGGCGCATCCATCACGCCGTGCCTCCGCACGGCCGGATCGGCGTCTTCAACCGCTCCCATTACGAGGCCGTGCTCGCCGAGCGGGTGCTGGGCCTCGTCCCCCGGAAAGTCTGGCGGCCCCGCTACGGGCAGATCGTGGACTTCGAACGCCTGCTGGTAGCCAGCGGGGTGCTCGTGCTCAAATTTTACCTGCACCTCAGCCGGCGCGAACAGGGCGCCCGGTTCAAGGAGCGCCTCGCCAACCCGGAGAAGAACTGGAAATTCTCCCACGCCGACCTGGCCACGCGCCAGCGCTGGCCCGACTACATCGACGCTTACGAGGACATGCTCAACGCGACGAGCCACGCGGCGGCCCGCTGGCATCTCGTCCCCGCCGACCGCAACTGGTATCGCGACCACGTGATCGCCGCCACGGTCTGCCGCGCCCTGACCGCGCTGAAGCTGCAGTGGCCCCAAGCGGTCTCAGGCTTGGCCCGGGTCCGGATCAGGTAGGCCGGGGCGCGCAACGCGCCGAGACCTGAAACTTGAGACCTGAGACCTGAATTTTAATGCATCGATAAAGAATTCATAACCCGAAGGGCCCGGAGTTGGAAATTTACGTCTCGGCATTCTCGGAGATAAACCCGGGCTCCCTTCAGGTTTCAGCTTTCAGGTTTCCTGCGGTCTCCCGGCTCAAGTGAGCCGAAAACCCAGCGCCTCGAGTTCGTTCAGGTGGAACGGCGCGCTGGCGAGGACTTCCTGCAGCTTGGCGAGCGTCTCGGGCAGCTTGGGCGTCTTGAACAGGCTCGCGCCGTCATCGGAGTCGTGCACGTTCACCACCCAGGAGCCCGTGACCTCGTCACCGACATGAAACACCGCGCCGTGCAGGTAGTTGCCGGGCAACCCGGGATGCGGGCCGGCGCCGGGCACGAGAAAGAGCGTATGCAACGGATCGTGGACGGCGGCCGCACCCTGCTTGGCCCGGTGGTGGATGGCCTTGCCGATCACCGTAAAGCGGAAATTCTCCGCCCGGGCGCGGTGGTCGAGGGGCAGCGACTGCACATAGCGGTCGAAGATGCTGGCGTTGGTCTCGAGCACGGTGTCGTCGATCTCCCCGGCGATGAAGGCGTCGAGGTTGTGGGCGTGGAAAAACGGGAGCGCCGCCAGGGAGCGGGCCGTGACATGTCCGCCCTTGTGATCGGCGGAGGCGTAAACCTGCTGCGCGGCATAGAGCCGCCGGAGCGAGTCCTGATAGGCGGGGGTGGAGGGCACCGCGCCGATCGGGCTATGGTCGATCTTGTCGAGGACGGCGTGGTCGAATTCGGCGTTGGGGTCGGTCATGTTACAGAGAACGGATTACGGAGGACAGAGAACAGGGGTAGCCCGGAGTAAACCACAGAAGACACGGAATACACAGAAGTTTTATCGCGAGGAATCCCCTCTTGGTTCCCGGATGTTTCCGGATAATCCGCGAACCTTTTCCGGGTGGGGCTGGTCGGTTAAAGCAGTCATGAATCTCGTGCTTCTCATCATCATCCTGCTCCTGCTGTTCGGCGGTGGCGGTTTTTACTTCGGCGGGCCCGCCATCGGCGGCAGCGCCTTTGGCCTCATTCTCCTGATCGTGATCGTCGTTTACCTGATGGGTGGATTCCGCGGCCGGAAATGAACGGCTGGTCGTGGGTCAGTTTGGTTCCGGCTTGTGCAACCTGCGCTTGTCGGTCGGGGTATATCCCCGACATTTAGCGGTTGGGTGTCGGGCATAAAGCCCGACCTACACCAAACTGACCCACTACCGAAATGCCGGCTGACCGCGTTACGCCTTTCGTATTCGTGGATTTTGAGAGCGTCCCCGGCACTGACGTCACGTCTTGCCCCGGTCCCCGGTTTTCTCCACCTTGAGACCACCATGACCTCCCTGCCCCGCATTATTCTGTTCCTGACCCTGACCCTGCCGGCATTCGCGGCCGATCCGGCCTTCCGCTCCCTGGCCGTGGGCGCGACGCCCGAAAGCGTCGTGTCAGGTTTTGACGGCAAGCTCTACGTCACGCTGATGGGCACGAAACGCCAGAAGGGCGACGGCGACGGCAAAATCGTGGTCGTGGAGGGCGACAAGGTCACCGCCTTCGCCGACGGGCTGGACGATCCCAAGGGCATTGTCTTTGCGGGCGGACGGCTGATTACGACGGATTTCGACAAGGTCTGGGCGGTGGACGCGAGCGGCCTGAAGACGTTGCTCGCCGGCCCCGAGGCGTTTCCGCAACCGCCGGTATTTCTCAACGACGTGGTGGTCGAGCCGGGCGGGCGGAGCATCCTGGTCACGGACATGGGCGACCTGCCCGCGATGCTGGCGCCCGGCGGTGCGTTCTGGCCGCTGGACAGTGCGCAGGCGCGGGACCTCCAGCCCCGCGGCCGGATTTATCGCCTCACTCTCGATGGCCAGGTCTCGCTGGTCATCGATCACGCGCCGGAAATGCCGAACCCCAATGGCGTGGATGTCCTCCCCGACGGCACGATCCTCATCGCCGAGTTTTTCCGGGGAACGCTGTTGGCATGGAAGTCCGGCCAGTGGCGCCAGCTCAGCGCCGATCACCGCAGCGGCGACGGCATCGTGCATGATGCCGCCGGCAAAAACCTTTACCTGACCGAGGTGCGGACCGGCCGGGTGTGGCGCGTGTCGGCGGCGACCGGCGAAAAGCAACTGCTCGCCACCCTGCAATCCGCGGCCGACCTCATCCTCGATGAACCCGGCCGCCAGCTCATCGTCCCCGACTCGAAGGCCGGCCTGCTGGTCTTCATTCCGGTCGGAAAATAATGAGGCAGGGGCTGTAGCCTTGGCGAAAGCTGATCAACGGCCCGGGCGCTGGGGGGCAGCCGCCCCTGTCCTGTTCGCCCTGCTGGCGGCAGTATCGCCGCTTACGGTTCACGCCCATGGGCTGGTCTTCACCCGGGTCGAGGCGATGTTCGGGACGCCGGGCGTGGTGCACCTCACGGTTGATTACGACCTGAGCCTCGTCCTGCCCCAACCCGCCGCCTACCACCCGCTCACGAACAGCAGCCCCGCGACCCAGCAGGCCGCCGTGGCGCGCGCCCTGCCGCTGATTCTTGAATCGCTGGAATTCTACGCCGGCAACGAACTCCTGAAGCTGGAACTGCAGGGCTTCACGCTGCCGAAGCTTCCCGAATCAGCTTTCCAGGACCCGGCGCAGGACAAGTCCACCGTGCTGCGTTTCACCGCCGCGCTGCCGGCGCCGCCCGCGCCGCTCACGTTGGTGGTGCCCTACGGTGCGCGGGTGAATCATCCGGTGCTGTTCGCCGCCGGCTCCCCGGCGGCGGGTGTGCTGGCTCGCTCGTGGGTCGAGGAGGGTCCGAGCGAGCCCTTCGATTGGGCGAACCTCACGGCCGGGGTCACCGCTGCTTCAGCCTTGGGCCCGGCGCGGGCGCCGTGGTATGCCGACTTCTGGACGTATCTGCGGCTGGGCTTCAAGCACATCGTGCCGCAGGGCGCCGACCACATCCTTTTTGTCCTCGCGCTTTTCTTCCTCGGGCTGACCTGGCGCAAGCTCATCGCGCAGACGACGGTCTTCACCGTGGCGCATGCGACCACCTTGTTCTTGTCGCGTTATGGCGTCATCAGCCTGCCCGGCAAATACGTCGAGCCGCTCATCGCCTTCTCCATCGCGTGCATCGCGCTGGAAAACATTTTCCGGCCGAAGCTGGGGCCGGCGCGTCTCGCCCTGGTGTTCGTGTTCGGTCTGATCCACGGATTGGGTTTCGCCGGCAGCCTGGCTGAGGTGGAATTTCCCCGGGACCAGTTCCTGATGGCGCTGCTGGGTTTCAACCTCGGCGTGGATTTCGGCCAGCTCTTCATCATCGCGCTGGCGTTCCTCGCCGTCGGCTGGTTCCGCGACAAGCCGTGGTTCCGCACCCGGATCATGATCCCCTGCTGCGTAGTGATCGCGGCCACCGGGCTGTTCTGGACGTTCCAGCGGATCGTCTCATGAGCCGAAGACGGCTCAATTGTTCATTGTTCAGTTTTCATTTGGTTTGGCCAATGAACACTGAACATTGAAAAATGAACGGTGAAAAATATTCCGGCTAATCCCCCGAGTAGCCGGGGATCTTGGTCACATCCACTTCGTCGACCTGCGTGGGGTCGAGATACTCCTTCGCATAGCGTTCGTAGACGCGCGAACGGATGAAGATGTCGAACAGGTCGGGGTCGATGTGGCCGTCGAGGCGCATCTTGCCAAGAATCTGCAGCGACTCGGTGAGTGTCTTGCCGGGCTTGTAGGGGCGGTCGCGCGCGGTGAGCGCCTCGAAGATGTCGGCGATGCCCATGATGCGCGCCTGCACCGACATCTGGTCGCGCTTCAGGCCGCGGGGATAGCCCTTGCCGTCCATGCGTTCGTGATGGCCGCCGGCGTATTCGGGCACGTTCTGCAGGTGGCGCGGCCACGGCAGCGCCTCAAGCATCTGGATTGTGACGACGATGTGGTGGTTGATGATCTGCCGCTCGGCCACGGTGAGCGTGCCGGCGCGGATGGTGAGGTTCTCGACCTCGTCGGCCGTGAGAAAATCCACCGGCTCCCCCCGCGGGTTGCGCCAGCGGTATTTCGTCGCGATGTCGCGGACGCGATCCTGCGCCTGGGGCGTCATGGCCTCGCCGCCGATGTTGCAGAGGCGGAGAAACTCGCGGTCCTCCTGGATCTCCCAAAGGCGCCGGCGGTAGGCCTGGTCGATGGCCTTGCGGTCGGCTTCCGGCTCAGCGGCGGCCCGCAGCGCGGCGAGCTCGGCGTCGCGCTTGACGATCTCGAAGCGCGTGTCGATGAGGTGGATCCGGTCGAAGAGCGTCTGGAGCTTGGTGGCCTTGTCGACGACGTGGACGGGCGTCGTGACCTTGCCGCAATCGTGGAGCAGCGCGGCGATCTTCAGCTCGTGACGGTCGAGGTCGGTCAAGTGCCACAGCGCGTGCGGCCCCGCCTTGGCCTCGTGCACGGCCTCGGCCAGCAGCATGGTGAGCACGGGCACGCGGTGGCAGTGACCGCCGGTATAGGGCGACTTCTCGTCGATGGCCTTGTTGAGCAGGCTGACGAAGGACTCGAAGAGGTTCTCGAGCTGCGAGATGAGCAGGCGGTTGGTCAGGGCCACGGCGGCCTGCGAGGCGAGCGACTCGGCCAGGCGCTGGTCGGTCTCGTCGAACGGCCGGATGACTCCCGTGACACGGTCCTTGGCGTTGATGAGCTGGAGGACGCCGATGATCTCGTCCTCGTGGTTCTTCATCGGGACGGTGAGGAAGGACTGCGAATGATAGCCCGTGTGCCGGTCGAAGGCCTTGGTGCCGGAGAAGTCGAAACCCTTCTCCTGATAGGCGTCCACGATGTTCACCGTGCGGTCCTTCAGCACGGCGTAGGCCACGACCATGGAGTTGTTGTCGCGGCCGCGGTTGTCGCGCAGCTGGATCGGCGGGAAGGGGATCTTCACGCCGGTGGTGCCGCCCATGGCGACACCAAGCGAGTCGGTGCGGATGATCTCGAAGGCCAGCGCATCGGGCTGGTCGGCGTGGCGGCGGTAGAGCGTGCCGCCATCGGCGTTCGTGATTTTCTTGGCGGCAATCAGGATGAGCTCGAGCAGCCGGGCGAGGTCCTTCTCCTGCGACAGGGCGACGCCGATCTGGTTGAGCTCCGCCAGCCGGCGATTGAGATCGTCCGGAAGGGACTCGCGACTGGCCGGGCTGTCCATTGACGGAGGATGAGGGCATTACCCGAGCCGGTTCAATCAGAGAAAGGCTTTAACCACGAAAGGTCACACTGGTGGGGGCGCGTTGCCCCCAAGCGCCCGGGCCGTTGAGGGCAACGGCCCCTACCTTTTTATTCACTGTGGGTTTAAAACCCCCGGAGCTTGCTCCCGGCTTGGTCGGGATGTAGGAGCCTGCTTGCAGGCGATTCGGGACGCCCGTCAATGGACCCCACGCTGAATCGCCTGCAAACAGGCTCCTACAAATAAGGGATGAATTAGAGTGCATTGTGGGATGGCGTTGAGTTGGGCTCATGCCCCGGGGATTCTTTACTTCCGCCTCAACACCCGCACCCGGTGCGCCTCGCTGTCGCCGATGAAGACCGAGCCGTCGGCGTCGACATAGATCCCGTGCAGCCGGTTCATCTCGCACGCGCGCGGATCGCCGTCGCCGCCGTCGCCGCCGTTGCCCACGGCGCCCGTGCCGGCAATGAGTTCAATGTGGCCGGTTTGCGCGTCAATCATGCGCACGGTGTGGCTCTCGGTGTCGGCCAGCCAGGCGTTGCCCGCGGCGTCGAGGGCGATGCCCTTGGGACCACTCAGGGTGGCGAGTTTGGCCAGACCGCCGTTGCCGGTGAAGCCGGGCGCGCCGGTGCCGGCGATGTGGCGGATGACGCCAGCCTTGAGATCGAACTTGAACACCTGGTTGCCCTCGCGGGTGACGAGCCAGAGGTTGCCCTCGCGGTCCACGTCGAGGGAGCGCGGGTTGTTGAGCGGCGTGCCCCCGATGGGCGAGCCGTCCGGCGTGGGACCGGGCTTGCCGGTGCCGGCGAAAGTCGTGATGACGCCGGTTTCCGCGTGGACCGTGCGGATGGCATGGTTGCCGACATCGCAGATGTAGAGTGTGCCGTCGGGACTGAACTGGATGCTATGCGGGCCGCGCAGGGCGGCGGCCCTGGCGGGCCCGCCATCCCCGGTATAGCCGCGTTGCGACCGTCCGCCGGCGATCGTGGTGATGACGCCGGTCTTCGCGTCGACGCACCGGATTGCGTTGTTGCCCGTGTCGGCGATGAGGAGATTGCCCGCGCGATCAAAACGAATCTCGTGCGGCAGATCCAGGGTGGCCGCGGTGGCCGCGCCGCCGTCCCCGGTGTAGCCACGCGTGCCGGTGCCAGCGACCGTGCTGATGGTCCCGTCGGGCGCGACGCGGCGGATGCGGTGGCCATTGTGCTCGCAGAACCAGATGGCGCCATCGGGGCCGCGCACGACGCCGTAGGGATCGTTGATCTGGGCCGCGACGGCGGGCCCACCGTCACCGCTGAACCCCATGGTGCCGGTGCCGGCAAAAGTGGAAATGGTCCACGAAGCGGCCGAAGCCGAGGACACAAGCAGCGCCAGGAGCGCCAGACGGGGCAAGGGGGGCATGAAGGGAATCTGTGCGCTGTGCCTGCGAGAGCGACCCCGATCCAATCGGACAGTCAGTCTAAACCGTGGGCTGCGAGCTTGCTCGCGCATCTTTGGCGCGAGCAAGCTCGCTGGCCCACAAAGAAACCAAAGCCAGCCTTTCGCTGCTTTGCTGCTTCGTGTTTTCCGGTCACAATAGTTCCAGCTGCACGCCGCCCGGGCGGCGGAAGTGCGCGGTGGAGAGCGGCGGCTCCTCGCGGTTGAGGCCGGCCCGGCGGGTGGCCACCTCAAACATCTGCCGGATCTGCCCGGCGAAGATCCCCTGCCCGCGCATGCGGTCGCCGAAGGTGGCGTCGTAGAGCTTCCCACCGCGCAGGTCACGGATCCGCGAGAGCACGCGCTCCTTCTTGCCCGGCTCGTGATCGTCGAGCCACTGGATAAAAACATCCTTCACAGCATGCGGCAGACGCAGCACGACATACCCCGCCCGGCGGGCGCCGGCGTCAGCGGCCGCCGCCAGGATGGCGGGCAGCTCGTGGTCGGTGAGTCCGGGAATGACCGGCGCGGCCATCACGCCCACCGGCACGCCGGCGTCGGCCAGCATCCGGATGGCCCGCAGGCGGTGCTCCGGCCGGGCGGCGCGGGGCTCGAGCTTGTTCGCCAAGTCTGCGTCGAGCGTGGTGATCGTGATGTTGACGACCACGCATTGCCAGCGGGCCAGCTCGGCGAGCAGGTCGAGGTCGCGGGTGACGAGAAAGTTCTTCGTGAGAATGCCGACGGGCTGGCGGAACTCGGCCAGCACCTCCAGGCACTGGCGCGTCAGCCGGAAATAACGCTCGGCCGGTTGGTAGCAGTCGGTGACACCACTCATCAGGATGGGCTCCGGCTTCCACTTGCGCGCGGACAGCTCGGCGCGCAGCAGTTCCGGCCCGCGTTTCTTGACCAGAATCTTCGTCTCAAAATCCAGGCCGCTGCTCCAGCCGAGGTAGTCGTGGTAGGGCCGGGCGAAACAGTAGGCGCAGCCATGTTCGCAACCGCGGTAGCAGTTGAGCCCCCAGCCCGGGCCGACATCAGGGCTGTCGTTGTGGACCAGAATGGATTCGGTGGCGTCGTAAAAGAACTGCGTGCGCGGATGCGGCACCGAGCCCGTCTCCGCAAACTCGGCGTCGAGCCACTCGCCGTCGGGTTCGACGTGGAGGGGCTCAAAGCGGTTGGCCGGATTCAGGTTGGGGCCGCGGCCGGGGATGGCAGTGGTGGGCGGGCGCGCGTTCACACCGCACACCGATTACCGGCGGGAAGGGAAACGCAAATTGCGATTCGCCGGTGCCTGAATTTTTTAGTTTGGTGGCGGCCCCGGCGGTATTTTCGGTTCCCCCGGCCGAAACCTGTCAAGCGCCGCGCCCGCCCGCCGAGGGAAGTTGCGCGCGGCGATCAGTCCAAAAATAAACTTGCGCCGGTTTTCGGAGGGGAGTGCGACGGTAGGGGCGGTTGCCCTCAACCGCCCTTGATCACCGAACAGGGCCGTTGAGGGCAACGGCCCCTACCTGGGGCCCGATTTCGTCTCCTCATCTTACGACACAGCCTGCGGCCCGGCCGGTTCGGGACCAGGCTCCAGCGGCCGGTCGATCGTATATTCGTAAGCGCCCTCCCGACCCTCGGCCAGCAGGCGCCCGGCGTCCCGCTCGTCCACCGGGATGATGCCGCGCCGGGCCGCGGTGTTGTTCATGTCAGGATATTCCAGGATGATCTTCACCTTCGGGCGGCCTTGTTCGTCCGGTCGCGCCTCGATGGTGCCACGCAAGGCCACCGGCGGATCGCGGTGATCCGCCGTGGATTTGACCAGGACGCTCTGGCCGTGCAGGTGGGTGAGGTCGGCGGAGTTCAAGGGCGACCGGGAGGAGGAATTTTCTTTGGCTTCGGGCGGCATGGTGAAAGAGATCAACGATTGCCCGCCACCGCGGTGGCGGGAGTCACCCGCCAAATGACATTGCCGACATCATCGGCCACCAGCAGGGCGCCGGCGCGATCCACCGCCACTCCCACGGGCCGACCCTGGGCCTGGCCCTCGGAATTGAGGAAACCGGTAAGCACCTCCTCGGGTTGACCGGACGGACGTCCGCCAGTGAAGGGCACAAAGACGACCTTGTAACCGCTGGGCGGCTTGCGATTCCAAGAGCCGTGCTGGCCGATAAAAGCGCCGCCGGTATAACGCGCCGGGAAAAATTTCGAGTCGTAGAAGGCCAGGCCCAGGCAGGCGGTATGGGCGCCCAGCGCGTAGTCAGGCTTGAGCGCAGTGGCGACGAGGTCAGGCCGCGGTGGCTGCACACGGTCGTCCACGTGGGAGCCGAAATAACTATAAGGCCAGCCGTAGAAACCGCCTTCCTGCACACGGGTCAGGTAGTCGGGCACGAGATCGTTGCCGAGTTCGTCGCGCTCGTTGACCACCGTCCAGAGCGCGTCGGTTTTGGGCTGCCAGGCCAGGCCGACGGGATTGCGGAGACCAGAGGCGAACACGCGGGAGCGGCCACTGCCGATGTCGACCTCGTGGATGGCGGCACGGCCCTCCTCGATCTCGATGCCGTTTTCCGCAACATTGCTGTTCGAACCGACGGTGGCGTAAAGCCGGTTGCCGTCACGGCTGGCGACAAGGTTCTTGGTCCAGTGGTGATTGCGGGGGCCCGCCGGCAAATCGGCGATTTTTTCCCCGGCGCCGGTAATCTGCGTCTCGCCTTCGCGATACGAGAAGCGCCGGATCTCATTCGTGTTGGCGACGAAAAGGTCGCGCCCGACCAGCGCCATGCCGAAGGGCGAGTTCAGCCCTGAGAGAAACGTGGCGCGCAACTCCGCGACGCCGTCGCCGTCCGCATCGCGCAAAAGGGTGATGCGGTTGGCGCTGGGCGTGGCCGATCCGGCGCGCTTCATCAGAATTTTCATGGCTTTGCCCTTGATGCCTTTTCCTGCCTCGGGACGCGGCGGGGCATTGGTCTCCGCCACGAGCACGTCACCATTCGGCAGCACATAAAGCCAGCGCGGGTGATCGAAGCCGGTGGCGAACGCCTTGACGGCAAACCCCGGCGCGGCCACCGGCGTGGCTCCCGCCGGCCAGCCCACGGCCTTGGCCACCTGGACCACGGGGATGATTGATTTTTCGGGTGCTGGCAACGCGGGCTGGGCTCCGACCACCGTCTGCTCCGGCAGCGTTGAGGGAGCCGAACAGCCGGCCGCGAGCAGCATCAGAGCGGCGAGCGGTGAAAGAAAGGTCGGAGGAAGGCGCATGCCAGGTCAGCGTTCGACCGGCAGCCGGTGCTCTTCCCAGGCCTTGAACCCGCCCTCAAGTTCGCGCACCGGGTAACCCTGGGTGGAAAGGGTCAGGGCCGCGCGCGCGCCGAGGTGACAGACCTGCGAGTAGCAATAAATCACATTCACGCGCTCGCGGTCGAGACCCTCGGGACGCTCCCACCGGTCCTCGGGCAGGCTGAGGGCGCCGGGGATGTGGCCCTTCGCGTAATCCTCGGTGGCGCGGACGTCCACGATGACGACATTGCCGCCCTTCAGTTCACGTTCCAGCTCCACCGGGCCGGTGGTGAATTCCATCCGGGCCTCGAAGAAATCGTGGGCCTTGGCGGGGTTGGGCATGGTCCGGGTGGAAGTATTCATGATGAAGAGGGTGAGCGCTGAGCCGGGGATTCCCGCCGGATGGTCCAGCGGCGGGCAAAACCAGCCAGCGCCCCGAGCAGAGCGAGGAAGCCAATGTAGAGGCGGATGGTTTCGTCCATGGTCAAAACTAGCCGTTGGGCCGGTTCAGCGCCATCGGGCCGCCGCCCGAATTGTGCATAAGAGAGTGACCGGCTGGCGCGCAAGGCCTCCCAGACACACGCCGGAGCTATAGCTGGTTATCCTTGAGATCGCTCAGCGAATAGAATGTGCCGCGCCAGAAAATACCCCGTCGGACCAGAGCCAGCACCGTCGATCGGAGGATGGCATAGTCCAGCACCGCGATGCCCGCCGGCACGAACAGCCCGTGCCACCACCGGCCTCCCGTGAAACGTTGGTTGTCCGCCGCGACGAGCAGCAGCACGGCAATCGATGCCACGTAACACCCCAGCGCGCCGCCGGTCGTAAAGAACAGCGCCACGAACGGCCAGAACACGCCGACCGCATGCGCCGCGATGCCGGCCAGCACCAGCGTCACCCGGTAATCGGTGCCGGCAAAGGCATTTTTCTCGAGGCCGCGGACCATGGCCCCCACCGAAGGATACCACGCGACCGAAAGCGCGCCGGCGCCATGGACGATTTCGCTGAAACCGCCCGATTTCATCAGCTTCCCGAGCTTCAGGTCGTCGTCCGGCCGCAGGCGCAGCGGCTCGTGGCCGTCCAGCTTCCGGTAGGTGGAGGTGCGCACCAGATTGAAGGCCCCGATGCCACCGTGACAGCGGCTCGTCGGATCGAGCACCCGCCACGGCCGCAGGAACAGCGTGAACACCAGGCTGAAGGCCCCCACGCAGATCCCCAGCCAAGTCCCCCCCGCATGGAGCGAAGGCACCGCCGCCAGATGGTCGAGCGTGTTGGCCCGGGCATGGGCGACCGCCCGCCGCAAGGTATCGGGCACAAAATGAATGTCGGCATCGGTGAACAGAATCCATTCGCCGGTGGCTTGCTCGCCGGCGAGCTGGAGCGCGTGGTTCTTGCCCAGCCAGCCGTAGGGCAGCTCGGTCACATGAATGACGCGCAATCGCGGATCGGTGGTCGCGAGTTTGTCGAGGAGGGCGCCCGTGGCGTCCTCGGAACGGTCGTTGACGGCGAGCACCTCGAAATCAGGGTAATCGAACGCCAGCAAGGTCGGCACGGCGGCGCCGACGGTCGCCGCCTCGTTGCGCGCGGCGAAGATGACCGACACACGCGGCCAGGCGGAGGGCGCAGGTGCGCTTAGCGTCGCGAGCCGCCGCATCCGGCGGTTGCCGCGCATGATTTCCTGGGCGACGCCGAGCCAGATCAGCAGGACGAGGATCGCGGCGAGGAGGGAGAGGGTCATGAGGTGGAGAAGCCAGAAGTAAGCCCGTCCGGAGGCCGGGCTCCACCTTAATCCCTGCACCGCTGTAGGGCGGGATCGCTGATCCCGCCTGCACAGACCATATCGCGTTCGTGGCGGAATCAGCGATCCCGCCCTACAAAATCACATCGGCGGGGTCGTGTCTCCGGAGCCGGCGCGCTCGATCTTCACGCGGCGGGCGCGCTCGGCGTTGGCCTCAAAGACGAGCATCCGGTATTCGCCCACGTTCATCATGTCACCGCGCTTGGGCACGCGGCCGAAGTGCCGGTGGGCCCAGGTGGCGACGGTCTCGCGCGGGTTCCACTCAAGCGGCCAGCCGGTCTCGGCCTGCAGCTCACGCATGGTGAGCGAGGCACTGACGGTGATGGTATGGGCGGTGCGCTCGTAGATGGGACCACTCTCGATGTCGGTCTCGTCGCGAATGTCGCCGACGATTTCCTCGAGCACGTCCTCGAAGGTGATGAGGCCGGCGAGCGCTTTTTTGTCATCCAGCACGACCGCGAGGTGGCTGCGCGCGGTGCGGAAGCGCTCGATCATGGTGTGGATGGGCGTCGTGAGCGTGAACTCCAGCGCCGGCCGCATCAGCGGCTCGAACGAGGCCTCGGACCCGAGGGCGTGGATCTGCCAGAGCCACTCGCGGATGAGAAGCATGCCCTCCACCTTGTCGAGTGAACCGGAGCAGACCGGGTAGCGGCTGTGGCCGTTGGTCTGGGCGATGCGAAGATTTTCCGACAAGGGCTTGTCGAGCCAAAGCGCCACGACCTGGTCGCGCGGGCGCATGATCTGCTGCGCGGTGGTCTGCCGGACGCGCAGCGACTGCACCATGAGCTTGTTGATGAGGGCATCGCCGGGGTGCGCGTGCCGCGCGTGGCTGAAGACGTATTCGAGCTCCTCGGCGCTGAAGGCGTGGTCGCCCTCGGTCGCGGGCCCGAGGCCGGCCCAGCGGAGGAAGAGGTTGGCCAGGCCATTGAGCGCCCAGATGAACGGAAAGAACAAATAGTAAAACCCCAGCAGCGGAGCGGCTACCCAGAGCACGACGCCCTTGGAGCGCTGGATCGCGAGGGACTTCGGCGCAAGTTCGCCAAAGATGATATGCAGGAAGGTGATGATGGCGAACGCCACCGCAAAGGCGACCGACGAGACCGTGTTGGGGTCGGTGACCCCGAACTTTGCCAGCATTGGCTCGAGCCGGTGCGCGAGGAAAGGTTCCCCGACCCAACCGAGGCCGAGGCTGGCCAGCGTGATACCGAGCTGCGTGGCGGAGAGCGCCGCATCGAGGTGTTCGGTGGCCTTGATCGCGAGCTTGACCCGCCAGCCGCCCCGTTTCGCCAAGGGCCGGAGCTGGCTGGCGCGGACCTTCACCAAGGCAAACTCAGCCGCCACAAAGAAGCCGTTGGCCAGCACGAGCCCGACAATAATAAAGGCCTCAAGGGCGATGCCGAAAAAGTCGTTCATGGGGGGCGGCCGGCCAACCTACGGCCTCCTTCCCGGCGGGCAAATCATTTGGCCGACGCTCCGCGCTAAGCCCCCGACCGCAAACCGTTTAAAAAATAAAGCCGCGTTCGCCGGCCCGGACTTCGTATTCGACAAGCCAGACGCGCCACCTAGGCTCCGCGCACTTCCCCCTATGGCCGGCCCCTCTTCTGACAAATTGGCCAACCGCATCCTGCGCGGTCTGGTCATCGGTATTATCCTGGGTGTCGCCACCCTCTTCGTCGGGCCGTATGTGCCCATCCCGGAATTCCTGCAGGGCTGGCTGACTCATGTGGGCATCAAGACCTCCGTCACGTTGCTCGACCTGATGCGCGGGGTCTCGACGGTGCTGCTCGACCCGTTCGGGCGCGTGTTCCTCCGCCTGCTGTTCTTCGTGGTCATGCCGCTGGTGTTCGCCTCGCTGGCCACCGGCGTGGTGCAACTCGGCCGGCCGGAAAAGCTCGGGCCGCTTGCCGGCCGCACCTTCCTGTTCTTCTTCCTCAACATGGCCATCGGCGTGGCCCTCGGGCTCATCATGATGAACACGCTCGAGCCGGGCGCGCACATCGACGCCGACACCAAGGCCCGCCTCATGGCCGAATACGGCGGCGCCGCGCAGAAGCACGTCGCAGCCTCGGAGGGCCAGACCGGCCTCTCGCTGGCGGTGATCGTGGAGATGTTCATGCCCGCCAATCTGCTGGCCTCCGTCGTCGGCAACAGCACCGCCCGCATCGGCGACGTGCTGCCGCTCATCCTCTTCGCCATCCTCGTCGGCCTGGTCGGCACCACCTTGACCGAGGAGAAACGCCGGAAGCTCCAGGACTTCCTGGAAATGATCACCGAGCTGATGACCGGCATTGTGCACCTGGCGCTGCGCCTGGCACCCTACGCCGTCCCGTGCCTCATCTACAGCGTGCTCGTCAAATCCGGACTCGATATCCTCGTGGCGCTCGGGGTGTTCGTGGCCGGCTGCGCCAGCGTGATGGCCCTCCACCTGTTCGGCACGATGTCCATCTGGCTCAAGCTGTGGACGACCTGGCAGCCCCGCGCCTATTTCGCGGCGATCAAGGACGTGCTCGTCACGGCCTTCTCCACCAGCTCCAGCAACGCCACCCTCCCCAGCGCGCTGGCCAACGCCACCGAGAAACTGCACATCACCCCGAGCACCGCGGGTTTCGTGCTGCCACTCGGCACCACGATGAACATGAGCGGCACCGCCCTTTATGAGGGCTGCGTGGTGCTGTTTGTTGCGCAGGTGTTTGGCGTGGACCTGTCCATGGGGCAGCAAGTGACCTTGCTGTTGCTTTCCGTGCTCAGCGCCGTGGCCGTGGCCGGCATTCCCGGCGGTTCGCTGCCGCTGATCGCCGGTCTGCTGATCACCTTCGGCATCCCGGCGGAAGGCATCGGCATCATCCTCGGCACGGACCGCATCCTCGACATGTGCCGCACGGCGACAAACGTCGGCTGCGATGTCACCACCGCGCTGGTGGTGGACGAGATCACGAAGAAGGCCGAGGCGAAGACCGGCGGCGCTTGATTGAGGTGGAACCGGGCCTCTGGACCGGTCTTGCACACGCGCATTGCACAAGCCCGTCCGGAGGCCGGGCTCCACCTCGGCTGACGTCGCCCTACGGCTTCCGGGCGGCCAGCTCCACCACCACGTCCCAGTTGAAACGGACGAACTTGTAGAGTGACTCCTCCAGGATGCGCTCCTGGTCGCTGTGGGCGCCAAAGCCTTTGCGGACGTCCTCCATGTCAATCATCGGGCCGACGCCGAAACACTGGATGCCGCGCACGCGCAGGAAGGCCATGTCCGTCGCACTCGTGCTCATCGTCGGCAGCGTGATGACGCCGTAGTGCCGCTTGATCGCGGCCTCGATGACCTCGAACGCGTCGGTGTGGAGGCTCGAGGGCGGTGCGCCCGGCCGGCTGTTACCCGGGGCCAGCTCCACCGTGACGGCCGGATCGTTGATCAGTGCGCGCATCTGCTCGAGGAAGCGCGGGATGTCCTCGTCCGGCAAGGCACGCACGTCCAGCGTGGCCTCCGTTTCGGAGGGGATGACGTTCACCCGGTAGCCGCCGCTGATCATGTTCGGCGAGACGGAGGTGCGCAGGGTCGAGTAATAGCGCGGCTCGTGCTCGGCGAAATATTCCTGGGCCGTGCCCGTTTCGTCGCCTTTGAGGATCGCCTGGTAGCGGGCCGCGTCCGCCGGCGCGCTGATCGTGGCCAGTCGCTCGAAAAAGGCGCGCGTGGTCTCGTTCAGGCGCATCGGCGTCCGCCAGTCGGCGACGGCCGCGATGGCGCGGGCGAGATGGACGACGGCATTGGAGCGCAACGGCACGGAACCGTGGCCGGCCACGCCGCGGGCGATCAGCCGGATCCGGTTGGGAATCTTCTCGGTGGTCTGAACGCTGCCATACTGCACCTGGCCCCCGGTGCGCACGATGCTGCCGCCCTCGGCGATGCAGAACTCGGCGTCGATCTCGGCGAAGTGCTCTTTGATCATGTAATCGATGCCGAACTGCACCGAGCCCTCCTCGCCCGCCTCGGCGAGGAAAATAACGTCGCGGTCGAGCGGCACCTGGCTGCGCTTCAGCAAGAGCATCGTCATCAGGCAGGCCGTGACGTTGTCTTTATCGTCCACCGTGCCGCGACCGTAAATGTAACCGTCCTCGCGGTGCGCCGAGAACGGCGGGTGCTTCCACTTCTTTGGGTCCACGTTCACCGTGTCGGTGTGCCCCATGAGGAGCAGCGGGCGCTTGGCGCCGTTGCCGCGGAGCCGGGCCACCAGATTCGGCCGGTTGGGATCCTTGGCGAAAATCCTGGTCTCGATGCCCTCGGCTTCGAGCACGCCCTTGAGGTATTCGACCGCCGGCCGTTCCCCGCCGGGGGGATCACTCGTGTCCAGGCGGACCAGCGCCTGGAAATGCCGGAGGGTTTCCGCGTCGAGTGCAGCGTCCGTCGCCGGGCCGGCCGGCTCCGCTGCCTGGAGGTTTGAACCCAGCAGCACGCCCGTGACGAGGCCGAGCATGATCCATTGGGTGAAGCAAAATTGATACCGCTGGCGCAACCCGGCAGCTTCGGCGGAGGCAGGCATAGGGATGCCGGCGAATCTATGTTTGCCTTGGTTTTTCGCGAGCCAGAACTAAGGACAACCTGCGGGCCATCAGCAGCCTGCAACGGGTTTAACTTTCTGTCGAAATACGGTAAGTGCGGGGAGTTTCGCCGCTCCGTTTACCGCCCCCGGGGTTCCCCGGGTGAGCCCATCAGGAAGTCCCCGTGGAACCGGACCACCCGTCGGGACCTCTATAGAGGCACTATGGCTACTACCTCTTACAATACCCCGGTCATTACCGAGACCCACGTCGTTCCCCGGAAGAAAAATTCCGCCGGCGGCGTCATCATCGCCTTCCTGACCATTGCCCTCGTTGGCACCGTGATTGCGGGCATGTCCAAGATTCGCGAACGCGATCGCTCGATCGCCAACCTCCAATCCGAACTGGCCGCCGCCAAGGGCGAACAGACCCGGTTTCAAGGCCAGCTGGCCGGCTCGCTGACGCAGGCCGACACGCTCCAGAAACAGATCGAAAGCGCCCAGGCCGGCACCAAGGAAGTGCAGACCCAGTTTGACGCGCTCAAGAGCGAGTCCGCAATGCTCCAGCAGCAACTCGCCGAGAGCAAGACGGCCACTACCGCACTGCAAACCCAGTTCGACGAAGCCACCACGAGCCGCACCGATTTCGAGAAGCAGGTGCAGGACGCGAAAGCGTCCACCACCCGGCTCCAAACCGAGCTTGAGCAGGCCAAATCCGAGACCGTCAACCTGGAAGGCCAGGTCAAGGAAGCCACCGACCGCGCGGCCGCGGCCGAAGCCCGCGCCGTCCGCGCCGAGAGCGACCTGGCCGCGGCCCAAAAGCCGAAGCGCCGGTAAGGGAGCGCTTCAGTTCAACCACACGGGCGTCGTTAAACGACGCCCTTTTTTATTATCCGCGTTGTCAGCGCTTGTCGTCTAAGCCGGCACCCTCCCAATCGTTTTCGCCACCGGTCATCCTGAGCCGCGCGAAGGATCCAGCAGGATTTGCGCACGCCGATGGATTCTTCGCACGGCTCAGAATGACAATCCGCGGATTTTGTAAACACGCCTAATTCCTTCCCATGACGATCTCCTCGCGCACCTGCACCGCGGTCGGCTTCGGCTGCACCTTCAGGTGATGGGTCAGACGGTAAGCGCGGGTGAATTCCACGCCAAAAAACAGGATGGCGCAGGAATAATAAACCCAGATCAGCAGGGCCACCAGCGAGCCGGCCGTGCCGTAAATCGAGGCGACGGTGGAATGTCCCAGATACATCGCGATCCCGTAGCGGCCGGCCGTGAAGAGAATCGCCGTCACCAACGCACCGACCCAAACATCCCGCCAACGCAGCCGCACATCCGGCAGGACCTTGAAGAGCAGGGCGAACAGCAGGGTAATCACCACCAAGCCGACGGTGAGGTCCGCCACCTGCAGCAGCGCGGGGGATGAAATCAGCCCCGCTTTGAAGCGTCCGAGGACGCTGGTCAGCACCGTCGTCAGCACGAGTGACACCAGCAGCAGGAAGCCGATGGTCAGAACCATGGCCAGGGAGACGAGCAGGTGAATCACCAGGACGATCCAGCCTCTTTTGCTCGGTTTGGCGCGCACACCCCAGATTTTGTTGAAGGAATCCTGCAACTGGCCGAAAACGGTCGTGGCCCCGAAGATGAGCAACCCCACGCCGATGGCGGTTTTGATCCGGCTGTTGTCCTCGCTCTGGCTGGCCTCGGCCGCTGCCTGAATCATCTCGGCGCTGGCCGGACCCACCAGCTGGGTCACCTGCGCCGTAAACTGGCGGCCGGCTTCATCACGCCCCAGGAAGATGCCGGCCACCGTCACCGCGATGATGGTGATGGGAGCCAGGGAGAACAATGTGTAGAAACTCACCGCCGCGGAATGCTTGAAGGCGTTGTCCGCATACCATGACTTGCCCGCACTCAGGAAAATTTTCGCCCACTTCGCCATATCCTGACGGTGTGCGCGCGCGGGGGTTGGTTCCGGGATTAATGCTCAACAGGAGCTAGGTGCCTGAGCCCCAGCTTCCCCGGTGGGACTCTTGGTTTAGGCCGGCAGAGGGACACCCGACAACTATTGGAAGCAGAAGAATAGAATTGGTGGGCCCACCGGGATTCGAACCCAGAACCAAGGGATTATGAGTCCCCTGCTCTAACCGTTGAGCTATAGGCCCAGACCTGCGCGCAAGGTGAACCGGGAATGCCCCGGGGAGTCAAACCCTCCGGTCGGGGCCCGGCCTGATACGGCGCGGGACTGATGGTCCCGCCTCCAAAAACAAAAAGCCGGCCCTGGCGGACCGGCTTTCGCTTAAAATTTTTCGCTCAGCCTTCGTAGGCCGGGAGGGTCTTGGCGACCGACTCCTTGGTAAGCTTCGCGTAGGCGGGCAGACCGTTGTCGTAAGGCACCGCGACCTCGCCCTGGATGAGCGGGGTGGCGTAGCGGAAGAACTGGAAGTTCAGGCTGACGCCGTCCTCGTTGATCCACTCCTTGGGCAGGCGCTTCGGGTTGGCGATGACGTCGCTGAGGGCGGAAAGGCCGGTCTCACAGGTGTAGTTGTCGCCGTCGCCGCGCACGAGCGTGAGCAGCTTGTCGGTCTCGCCGGCGATGGCGGCCTTGACCGCGGCCTGGCCCACGAGGAACGCCTCGTCGGCGTCCGTCTTCGAGGCGAGGTGGGCGGCGGAACGCTGGGTGATGCCGAGGCGGGCGACGCGGCACTTGGCGCCGAGCTGGGACTCGACGAGATCCTTCAGGAACTCGCCGACGCCGCCGAGCTGCGTGTGGCCGGCCGCATCGGTCGAACTGGTCTCGACGGACACGTAGTTGCCATCCTTGTCGACGAGGCCCTCGCCGATGACGACGACGGCGTGTTTCTCGCGTTTGAGAACGCGGCGGACATCATCGAGGAACTTCTCGTTGGTGAAGGGAACCTCGGGAAGATAAACGAGGTGCGGCGGATCGTTCGGGTGGTCGCGGCGCTTGGCCAGCGAGGAACCGGCGGCGAGCCAGCCGGAGTTGCGGCCCATGACCTCGACGAGGGTGACGAGGTCGCCCTGGCCCATGGCCTCGGCGTCGAGTGAGAGCTCCTTGACGGTGGCGCCGATGTATTTGATCGCGCTGCCGTAGCCGGGGCAGTGGTCGGTGGCGGGCAGGTCGTTCTCGATCGTCTTCGGGATGCCGATGACGCGGAGGTCGTAGGCCTGGGCCTTCGCGAGCTCGGCGAGCTTGGTGGCAGTCTCCTGGGCATCGCCGTCGCCGATGTGGAAATAATAGCGGATGTTGTGCGCCTTGAACACCTCGAGCACGCGCTCGAACTCGGCGGGCTTCTTCAGCTTCGTGCGGCAGCTGCCCAACGCGGCGCCGGGCGTGTAACGGAGGCCGCGGATGGCCTGCTGCGACTCGGCCGCCAGATCGACGAGATCTTCGCCCAGTAGGCCCAGGACGCCGTTCAGCGCGCCATAGACTTCCTCAATGGCGACATGATTCAGGGCCTCGGCGACAACGCCCGCGACGCTGGCGTTGATGACGGCCGTGGGGCCGCCGGACTGGCCGATGAGACAGTTACCTACGAGTTCTTCTGCCATGATGTGGTGTGGTTAAAGCTGTTAAAGAAACGAAAAGAGGGTTCAAAAAAGGCCCCGCTCCGGATGCTGGCAAACTAAAACCTTGGGGCGGCGAAAAATTAATCCGCCGCACCGCCACGAAAGCCTACACGATTCGCGCCGCCTTGCCCCCGCTCCGGGGTGGAAACCTCATCCTGCACCTTCCGCACGAAAAAATATTTTCGTCGGAATGCGCGGCCTTACAGCAGCTTGCCGGGGCGGTAGTCCGCCGCGCCCTTGTGCTTTTTCGCCAGCGGCGCGACCGTCGCGATGAGCGCATCCACCTGATGCGGCGCGGCGCCCACAAAACGTTCATTCTGGCCGAGGATTTCCTGGAGCTTCTTTTTGCCGAGGCCGACGCGCCGGTCGCCGGCCAGCCGGTCCAACAGACTGGCGGCGCTTGCCGCGGCGGAGCCCTTGGGCGAAGCCGGGCCGCCGGAGCGCAACGCTTTGGCGGCCGCGAGCGCGTGCTCCTTGATGGCCTCGTGCGCGGTCTCGCGGCCCGCGCCACCCTTCACCGCCTCCATCAATATGGTGGTGGTGGCGAGGAACGGCAGGTTACGTTCGTTTTCGGCCGCGATGGCCGCCGGGAAAATCTCCATCTGCTGCATCACCGTGAGGAAGGTCTCGAGCAGCCCGTCGAGCGCGAAGAAGGCGTCGGGCAACGCCACGCGGCGCACGACCGAGCAGGACACGTCACCCTCGTTCCACTGGTGGCCGGCAAGGTTCGCCGTCATCGTCACATAGCCGGAGAGGATCGTCGAGAAGCCGCAGACGCGCTCGCAGTTCCGGGCGTTGACCTTGTGCGGCATGGCGGAGGACCCCACCTGCCCTTCCTGAAACCCCTCGGTCAACAGCCCGGCCCCGGCCATGAGCCGCAGCGTCGTGGCACAACTGGCGGCCGCCGCGCCCACCTGGTGCAGCGCGCTGACGACATCAAAATCGAGCGAGCGCGGATAAACCTGGCCGACCGCGCCGAGCGATTGCTTGAAACCGAGATGCTTCAGGATGCGCGCCTCGAGCTGGTCCACCTTGGTGGTGTCACCGCCGAGCAGCGTGAGCTGGTCAAGCTGCGTGCCGACGGCGCCCTTGAGGCCGCGCACCGGATAGCGGGCGACGAGATCATCGAGCCGCGCGTGCGCAATGAGCAGTTCCTGCGCGAACATCGCGAGCCGCTTGCCAAAGGTCGTGGGTTGCGCCGGCACATTGTGCGTGCGGCCGGTGATCATGACGTCGCGGTGCTCCCCGGCGCGCTTCGCCAGCGCGAGCAGCGCGGCGGCTACCTTGAACTGCACCAGCTGCAGCGAGCGGGCCACCTGCAGCTGCTCCACATTCTCCGTCAGGTCGCGGCTGGTCAGGCCGAGGTGGATGAACTGGCGCTTGGCCAGGTCGGAAAATTCCTCGAGGCGCGACTTCACGTCGTGGAGGGTGACGCGCTCGCGCTCCTTGATGCGCTCCACGTTCACGTCGCCGCGCACACGCTCGTAGTCCTTGATGGCCTCGGCCGGGATGGCGACGCCGAGGTCCTTCTGCGCCTTCATCACCGCGATCCAGAAATCGCGCTCGAGCAGGATGCGGCCGGTCGCCGACCAGGTCTCTTTCATGGCCGGCGAGGCATAGCGCTCGGCGAGCACGTTGGGAATGGTTTCGGCAGGAGGGTTCGACGACTTCACGGCGGGGGGAACGCTTGTGCGTTCGGTTGCAGGTTGAAAGGGGAAAGTTGGCTGATCCGGCATTCCAAATTGCAGGGCGGGATCGCGGCCTTTGGAGGGCCGGTCTCCCGACCGGCCGTGGTCGGCCGGGAGGCCGACCCTCCACAAGACCAGTGGCGGGATCAGCGATCCCGTCCTACAGCTTTTCGGGCTTTCAACTTTCGCCCTGCAGCTTTCAACTTTCCCCATGGCCCACTCGGTCGAGGGACACCTCAAGCTCAACGTCGCGGATTACGACAAACTCATCCGCCAACTCGTGCCCGGTTATGCCGCCATGCGCACGGCGCACATGGCCTTGCTGCGCAAACTGCTGCCCGCCGACCGGCGCAGCGTGGTGCTCGACCTCGGCGGCGGCACCGGCGCACTGGCCGAGGCCGTGGCGGAGACCCTCCCGCTGGCCGAGGTGGAGATCTGGGACACCGACCCGGCCATGCTGGCGGTGGCCCGCGAGCGCTGCGCGCGTTTCGGCGGCCGCATCCGTTACGTGGAGTGCTCGTTTGCCAATCCACTGACGCCGTGCGACGCAATCGTCGCCGGCATTGCGTTGCACCATGTGAAGGACCTGGCGGCCAAGGGCGCCATCTACCGGAATGTTTTCACGGCGTTGCGGCCCGGCGGAGTTTTTCTGAACGCCGACACGGCCATTGCCGCGACCGGTGTGCTGCGCGAGTTTTCCTACCAGGAGTGGGTCAACGCCATGGCGCCGCACGGCATCACCGGGGCGCAGGCCCGCGCGCATTTCGCCAACTGGGCCCATGAGGACTATTATCCGCCACTGGCGACCGAGCTGCGCCTGGTGGGCGAGGCCGGCTTCGCCGACCCCGAGTGTTTCTGGCGCGAGATCCCCTTCGTGATCTTCGGCGGGATCAAGTAAAGTGGATCGAAGGTGGAACCCGGCCTCCGGACGGGTTTTTGCGACGTGCGACCTGAAAGTTAGATGCACATCCTGAAAACGCGTCCGGAGGCCGCGTTCCACCTCAAAACCCTACAACGCCCCCGGCGCCAGACACCGCACGGCCATGTCGCGCAGCACCGCTTCCTGCTCGTTGGGGCGGCGGACAATCTCCTCGAAGACGCGGATGAACTCCTGCTGGTTGTCGATCAACCGGCGCAGCGGCGGCAATTTTCCACTGCCGACCAGCTTGCCGACATACCACTGGTTCTGCGTGAAGAGGTTGTAGGCGCTCTTCTCGACATCGCCACCGAAGTGTTTGGCGTAGACCCCTTGCGCGCGCGCCCACGCCGCCTTGTCGAAACCGTAGGGGCCGGGGGCGCGCAGGTCGCCGGTGTCGAGCAGCACGCGGACCTGAATGAGGATGCGGTTGCGGTTCTGCAGCGCGCTGATCACAGGGCGGGCGTCGTTGCCGTTGAAGAAATGCTGCGCCAGGGCGGTGAGCGTGCCTAGCAGGTCGCCCGCGAAGAACCGCTCGGCCGACGCGAAGAAATCCCCCTCGGCGAAATTAGGCGTGAGTTCGTCGATCTGGGCGTCATCGATGACCCCACCGTCGCCGACAAAGGTCGCCAGTTTGCGCACCTCCTCGGTCAGCAACCGGGTGTTGGGGCCGATTTTCGAGAGCAGCAGCTCCACGGCGCCGGGCCCGAACGTCACGCCGCTGTCGCGCGCCTCGGCGAGCGCCACGCCCGCCAGGGCCTCGCCAGCTGATTCGCCGTCGCCCCCCGCCAGCGTGAAGTCGGCCTGGGCCTCGCACCATTTCGGGAACGAGCGCCGGCGGTCGACCGGCGCCGCCGTGAGGACAATGGCGACCTCCTCGGCGTTCACCTTCTCCAATAATTCCTGCAAAGCCTCAACCTGCTTGAGCGTGCCCTCGGCCCGGCCGGTCACGGTGTCGGCGAGGAAATTGATGTCCTTGAACCACACGACACGCTTGCCGCCGAACATCGGCACGGTCTGCACGGCGTCACGGAAGCGATTCACGGCGGTCTCGACCTCGTCCACGTTGTTGGCGAAACCGCTGATGATCTCGCGGGAGAAGTCGTCGGCATTCGCCTCCGCCGCCAGTGTCTCGAAGCGCTCCTTGCCCAGCCGGTTGACGATGAAGTCGTCCGGCCCGCAGAACATCGCGAAGTTTTTGGTGGCAGCGGGCATGGGCGGGGATTTGCCCACGAAACGTGCGAAAGCGCACGAAGATTTTTTGGTAGGGGCCGTTGCCCTCAACGGCCCAGGGCGCTTGAGGGCAAGCGCCCCTACCGCGGCGCGGACCGGAGTCCGCGCCCTGCCCTCAGTTCGCCAGCGGGGCGGCCACCCGGCGCGATTCCTTCACCACCTCGCGGCGCAGCCAGTC
>JBKJRX010000151.1:0-5271 GCA_046593155.1 Lacunisphaera sp. | reverse complement strand
GCTGATCGACATCACGAAAGATGCGCAACAGCTTACCGCCGAGTTCGATCAGCACGGGACCCGGGCGGCCGCTGCTGGCGATGTAGAACGCCTCGCGGATGGCGCGGGCGATGTCGCCGGGCTTCGTGACGAGGTAATTGTGCTTGGTGATCGGCAACGTGACACCGGTCACGTCCGTCTCCTGGAAGGCGTCGGTGCCGATGGCCCGCGAGCCGACCTGGCCGGTGATGCACACGATGGGCGACGAGTCCATCATGGCGGTGGCGATGCCCGTGACCATGTTGGTCGCGCCGGGACCGGAGGTCGCGATGGCGACGCCGACCTTGCCGCTCGCGCGGGCGTAGCCGTCGGCCATGTGCGTGGCGCCCTGTTCGTGGCGCACGAGCACATGGTGGATCTGCGGATACTTGGTCATCGCATCGTAGGTCGGCAGGATCGCGCCGCCCGGGTAACCGAAAACGACGTCGACGCCTTCCTTCTGTAAGCATTCCCAAATGATTTCTGCACCGGTGAGTTTCATGATGTCCCTTGAGGTTTGGTGGTTTTAAAAATGTTCAGGTGGTGAAGGCGCCCTCGGCGGCCGTGGAAACCGTGTTGGCATACTTGGCCATGACGCCGCGCGCATAACGCGGAGCCGGGGCTTTCCAGCCGGCCTTGCGGCGGGCCAGTTCATCCGGCGCGATCTCGACGTGCAGCTTGCGCGCGGGCACATCGACCTCGATGAGGTCGCCTTCCTGCACGAACGCAATCAGACCGCCCACGAACGCCTCAGGAGCGACGTGGCCGATGGAGAAGCCGCGGGTCGCACCGGAGAAGCGTCCGTCTGTGAGCAGCGCGACGGAGTCGGCGAGCCCCTGTCCCGCCAGCGCACCGGTCACGCCGAGCATCTCGCGCATGCCGGGACCGCCCTTGGGTCCCTCGTAGCGGATGACGACGACATCGCCGGCCCTGATCTGCTGCGCGTTGGCCGCGGCCATGGCGTCCTCCTCGCAATTGAAGACGCGCGCCGGGCCCTTGAGTTTTTCGCGGGTGCTGCCGGCGACCTTGAGCACGCCGCCCTCCTCGGCCAGGTTGCCCCGGAGAATGACGAGCCCGCCGGTGGGCTTGAAGGGTTTGTCGGTCGGCCGGATGACCTGCTGGCCGGGCGCCTCGAACGCACCCGCGACCTCCTCGGCGATCGTGCGACCGGTGACGGTCAGGCACTCCCGGTTCAGGAGCCCGCCCTCGAGCAGGCGGCGGAGGAGCAGCGAGATGCCGCCGGCCTTGTGCATCTCGACGGCCGTGTAGAGGCCGCCGGGCTTGAGCGTGGCGATGGTGGGCGTCTTCGCGCTGATGGTGTCGAACTCGTCGATCTTGAGCGAAACATTGGCTTCCCGCGCCAGCGCGAGCAGGTGCAGCACGGCGTTGGTCGAACCGCCCGAGGCGGCGACGGATGCGATCGCGTTCTCGAACGCCTTGCGCGTCATGATCTGTGATGGCTTCAGATCCTTCCGGACGAGGTCCATCACGATTTCGCCACAGCGGAACGCGGCCTGGTTCTTTTCCTCGGCCGTCGCCGGGATGCCATTGAGCCCGGCCGGCGAAATGCCGATGGCCTCCATGATCGTCGCCATGGTGTTGGCCGTGAACTGGCCGCCGCAAGCGCCGGCGGTCGGACAGGCGGCATTCTCGATGCAGCGGAATTCCTTGGCGTCGATCTTGCCGGCGGTGAACGCCCCGACCGCCTCGAACACGTCCTGCACGGTGAGCGCCTTGCCATTGTGGTGGCCGTGGTCGATCGAGCCGCCGTAAAGCGCGAGACCCGGGAGGTCCATGCGCGCCAGCGCCATCATGACGCCGGGGTTGGTCTTGTCGCAGGCCGAGAGGCAGACGAGGCCGTCGAGGCTGTTGCCGCGCGCGACGAGCTCGATGGAGTCAGCGATGAGTTCGCGGCTGATGAGGGAGGTTTTCATGCCCTCGGTGCCCATCGTGATGCCATCTGAGATGGAGACGGTGTTGAACTCCAGCGGGGTGCCGCCGGCGGCCCTGACACCTGCCTTGACGTGCTCGGCCAGCGCGCGGAGGTGAAAATTGCAGGGCCCGATCTCGGTCCACGTATTGGCGATGCCAATCAACGGCTTGCTAAGATCTTCGTCGGTAAACCCGACGGCCTTCATCATGGCGCGGGCGGGGGCCCGGCTCGGGCCGTCGGTGACAAGGTGGCTGTGACGTTTACCGGGAGTCATGGGGGTAAAGGTCAGGCCACGCTGCCGGGGCATTTACGGCAGGGCGAGGAATGCGTGGGTGAGTTCTGAGTCATAACGATAATGGACATGGGTTGAAAGGTGGAAAAATAAAAAAGCCGCCCCTTGGTTGGGCGGCTTCCTCTTTGAGTTTTTGGTCTCTTAGGAGCTTGTGGCTTTTACGAGCCGCCCAGGTGTGTTCGTGTCCGTGGCCAAGGCCAGGACTACGGTAATAAGCACAATAAGGGCGAGGGAGAGACTCATGCGAACGAGGTGAACGTGTTAATCGGCTTAACCCCTGTCAACTCCAGTTTTTTATTTTATGACATGAGCAGGGACAGGACGGCGCAGACTTAAAATGTATCAGATTTGATACGGTTAATGTCCAGCCAGCCCGACTTTCCCAATGGGGTTGCCACCAACCCGTCCGGAGGCCGGGTTCCGCGTCATTTCACCGGCGGCCGCGCATGTTCTGCGCCAGCCGGAGGATATCCGCCAGCACGCCGGCCGCAGTCACTTCCCCGCCCGCGCCCGCGCCGCGCACGACCAATGGGTATTGGCGGTAACGCTCGGTGTGAAATGCCACAAATGCCTCCGATCCTCGCAACGACGCCGCCGCATGCACCGCATCCACGTCAATCGGGCCGACCGTCACCTTCGCGCCTTCCGCGCCGGGCGTGATGCGGGCCAGGTAACGCGGCAACTTGCCCTGCGCCATGCTCGCCGCCACGCGCGCGGCGACCGCGGCATCGAGCGCCGCCAGCGACAGCAGGAATTTCTCCGGATCGTCCTCGCGCAAATTTTCCGCCGGCACGAACGGCTCGAGCGCCACGTCGCCCAGTTCGACCTGCAGGCCGAGTTCACGGGCGAGAATGACCGCCTTGCGAGCCACATCGAGTCCCGACAGGTCGTCGCGCGGATGCGGCTCGGTGTAGCCGAGATTCTTGGCCTTGCGCACCGCCACGGACAACGGATCGCCCTGCGCCAGCCGGTCGCACAAAAACCCGAGCGTGCCCGAGAGCGCACCCTCGATCGTGATCACGTGGTCGCCGGTGCGGACCAGGTTCTTCAACGTCTCGATGACCGGCAGCGCGGCCCCGACGGTCGTCTCATAATGATAGGCGCGGAAATGCTTCCGCGCCGAGGCGAGCAGGGCCACGCGCTCGGCCTGCGGCAGCGCGAGCGGCTGCTTGTTCGCCGACACGACGTTGATGCCGTGCTCGAAGGCCGCGCGGTAAACCTTTTCCATGCCCGCCGCGGCCGAGCAGTCCACCAGCACCGGATTGGGCAGCTGCGAAAGTTTCTT
This sequence comes from Lacunisphaera sp., assembly GCA_046593155.1. GTDB lineage: Bacteria > Verrucomicrobiota > Verrucomicrobiia > Opitutales > Opitutaceae > Lacunisphaera. Next base: position 1,743 of record JBKJRX010000151.1, on the reverse strand, counting down.
GAGCAGCGAACTGACGTCCTTGGCGGCCTTGCCCGCTGCGAGCGCTTTCTCCAGCTGATTGATCGCCTCGAGCGGTGGCATGCCCTCGGCGTCGAAGAGCGCGCCCTTGCTTGAACCGATGCCGACGAGCCGCACCTGCACGTCGTGCTCGCGGCCGAGCGCCTGGTTCTGCCGGTCGATCTGTTTGAGGAGACTGCCGCCCACCACGCCCTTGCCGAGCAGCAACACGCTGAGCTGGGTATGGGCGAGGTTGAAGGCACCGTGCACCGTGCGCACTGCGGTCGCGGTCTGGTCGGCGTCCACCACACACGAAATGCTGCGGGCGGATGCGCCCTGCGCCACGGCCCGCACGGAGATGCCGGCCGAGCCGATCGAATTCAGGAACTTGCCGGCCACGTTCGGCTGCGCTCCCATGTTCTCGCCGACCAGCGTCACGAGGGTCACCGGTGAAATCACCGGCTCGATGCGGAGATCCCCCGTCTGGATCTCGGGCGCCAGTGCCTCGGCAATGCTCTGCTTGGCGCGGGCCTCGTCCACCTCGGGAACCACGACGGAGAACGACTGGCCGAGCGTCGACTCGGTGGTCATCCACACGCGCACGCCGGCCTCGCCGAGGGCGGCGAGGATGCGGCCGCCCAGCGGCTTGCCCAGCCCGGTGCGGCGCGACTGCACACCGATGAGGCCGAGCCGCTCAAGGCTGGTGACACAGGTCGGGCGGTTCGGATCAGGGTTGCCGGTCGCGTCGATGCGCGTGCCGGGGGCGTCGGGCTGCGTGGTGCTGCGGATGACGAGCGCCGCGCCGCATTCGCGGAGCGGGATGATGGTGCGCGGGTGAAACATCCGCGTGCCGAAATAAGCGAGCTCCAGCGCCTCGTCATAGGAGAGGCGGTCCACCGGCGAAGCCTCGCGCACGAGCGCCGGGTCGGCCGTCATCACGCCCAGCACGTCCGTCCAGACGGTGACCGCGCTGGCCTTGAGCAGGCCGGCCACGAGCGTGGCGGTGTAGTCGGAACCGTTGCGGCCGAGCGTGGTGGTCTGGCCATCCTTGGTGCGGCCGATGAAGCCCGTGACGATCGGCACGCTACCGGTCCACTTGGCGGAAACCGCCGCAAACTTCTCCGTCGTCGCGGCCTTGTCCACCGTGGCGGAGCCGTAGGTGGCATCAGTCACGACAAAGTCGCGCGCATCCACCGGGATCGCCGGCACATCGCGTTCGGTCAGCGCCCGCGCCAGCAACGCCACGGAGATGCGTTCGCCGACGCTGATGATGGAGTCGAGGGTGCGGTTCGAGCACTCGCGCGTCAGCTCGACGCCGGAGAGCAGCCGCTCCACCGGGGTGAGAATCTCGTCGAGATCATGCTTCAGTCCCTTCTGGCTCTGGCTGTTGAGCACCGTGCGGCCGGTGGCGGTGGCGAGTTCGCGCACCTGCGCCAGTTCGCGGCGGGCCTGGCTGATGTTGCCCTCGGCCGCGGATTGGGCGGACAGGATGAGCCAGTCGGTGCTGTCGCCGAGCGCGGAGACGACCAGCGCGAGCGGACGCGGCGCGGCGGCGACCAGTTCCAGCACCTTGGGCAACCGCCCCGAAGTGCCGACGGACGAACCCCCGAATTTATAGACCTGCCAGCGTGCGCTCATTTGACGGGAGCCTGCAGATGCAGTGCCTTTGTCAAGATAGGTCCGAGCGTCTTCCACTCGATGAGAAAGGCGTCGTGACCGTGGATGCTCGCCACCGTTTCCCTCTCC
>JBKJRX010000002.1:0-51112 GCA_046593155.1 Lacunisphaera sp. | reverse complement strand
AAACCACCGCAGCTGTCGTTAGCCGACCAGCAGGGTTACCACCGCTGCTACTTTCGATTCATTCGTGTGCCTTCGTGTTTATTCGTGGTTCCTCTGCATGGTTCCGGATCAAGAGGGCCTCGGCCGTGAGCTCGGCCGAACGGGTGGCACGACTTGTCAGCCATAGGCCCGGCGACGGCTGAAGCGCCAGGGTGTGCATGAGTTCGGCTCACCGCGCCAACAGCGCCCGGGCGATGGCCTCCCGCTCCGCCGCCAGTTCACCCGACGCAGCCGGCTGACCGGCCCGCGCATACCAGTAGCTGGCGTTCATCACGTCGCCTTCCTTCCGGTGCAGGTAGGCGTGGACCCAGGCCCCGTCACGACCACCCTCGGCCTGCGCCGCTTCGTGCGCCTCGTCCCATGACCCACGCGCATCGAGCCACAGTGCCCGCAACGGTTCACTGAGTCCCGCCGGCAGCCCGGCGCCAGTCGTGGATTCCTGAAAATCTGCAAATGATATTTGCGCACCCATCGTTCTCTGTTTTCGTAACGTTTCCCACCGTCCCCGCGACGCAATTTTTTTCGTGTCCGCCACTGAAATTACCATCCTCCGCGAACTCCTCGCCGCCGACGCTGGCACCGTGTCGGGTGCCCGCCTAGCCAGACTGCTCGGCGTCTCGCGCGTCGCGGTCTGGATGCAGTTGCAGAAGCTCACCCGCCAGGGTTTTGTCTTCGAGGCCCGCCGCAGCCGGGGCTACCGGCTGGTCAAGACCCCGGACACGCTGCACGCCGCGCTGGTGCACGCCTACCTCCGCGGGCGCCCGCAATCCACCCTGAGCCCGTCGCCTGGGCCGATCCACCTCGTCTGCCTCGACACCGTGGACAGCACCAACAGCGAGGCCGAGCGCCTGCTCGCGAGCGGCGCCGCCGTGCCGCTGGTCATCCTCGCGGGCGCCCAGACCCAGGGCCGCGGCCGCCGCGGCCGTGTCTGGCACAGCCCGCCGGCCGGCAATCTCTACAGCACCTTCGTCTTCCGTCCCAAGCTCGAGCCGGCCCGTCTCCAGGACTTCACCCTCTGGATGGGTCTGAACATCTGCGAACTCGTTTCCAACTTCACCAAGCTCGAACCGGGACTCAAATGGCCCAACGATCTCCACGTCAACGGCCGCAAGGCCGGCGGCATGCTCACCGAGGCGCGGATCGACGCCGATCAGGTCCGCGACCTCGCGTTCGGCCTCGGTCTCAACCTCAACGGCCGCGCCGCGGATCTGCCGCGCGAGCTGCAACGCACCGCCATCTCGCTCGCGGATGCCACCGGCGCCCCGCTCGACCTGAACCGCTTCGCCGCCGCGCTCATCGGTCGGGTCCTGTCCGCGTATGGCCAGTTCCTGGAAGGAACCCATCGCGACAAGTTCGCCACGCTTTGGAAGCGCTATGATGTGCTCCGCGGCCGGCCCGTCAGCATCACCCAGGGCACGCGCACGGTTGCGGGCACCGCGACCGGCATCGACAACGAGGGCTCGCTCATCGTCCGGCTCAATTCGGGGCGCACGGAACGCTTCCGCGCCGGTGAGGTCACGTTGGCCCGGGAAACCACGCCCGCTGTCTGATACGCAAGGCTTGCTCGCGGGGCCGATTCCCCGTGTAAATAACCCTGCGGCATGGCCGAAATTCCCGACATCACCATAGAGGTCTCCCATCTGGTCAAAACCTACGGCGCGCTCACCGCCGTGAACGACCTCAGCTTCACCGTGAAGCGCGGGGAAATCGTCGGTCTGCTCGGCCCCAACGGCGCGGGCAAGAGCACCACCATGCGCATCCTGACCGGCTATCTGCCGGCCAACTCCGGCTCCGTCCGCATCTGCGGCCACCCGGTCGCCAGCGAACCCGAGGCCACCAAGCGCCATATCGGCTACATGCCCGAGAACAACCCGCTGCCGGACGACATGCGCGTCTCCGAATATCTCTGGTTTCGCGGCCGGTTGAAGGAGATGCCCCGCGCCCGGCTCCGCGCCCGCATCGACGAGGTGCTCGAGCTCTGCGACCTCAAGCGCAACCGCCACCGCATCCTCGGCCGCCTCTCCAAGGGCAACAAGCAGCGCGTCGGCATCGCCGAGGCCATCCTCGCCGAGCCCGCCGTCATTATCATGGACGAGCCGACCATCGGCCTCGACCCGCACCAGATCATCATCGTGCGCGACCTCATCGCCAGCCTGCGCGGCCGGATGAGCGTGATCATTTCCAGTCACATCCTGCCCGAGATTGAGGCGACCTGCGACCGCGTGCTGATCATCAACGGTGGCCGCATCGTCGCCGCCGGTTCGCCCGCCGACCTGCGCCACGAAATCTTCGGCCACACCAGTTACCGCCTCGAACTCGCGGGCGAGACCGAGGCCCTGGCCGGCCAGCTCAAGGAAATCGAATCCTCGCTCCGGGTCGCCGCGCTCGGCGATTGCGAACCGGACGGTTTCTGCACGGCCACCCTCGTGACGGAAGCGTCCGCCGATCTCGGCGAGAAACTTCTGAGCACCCTGCCGACCCTCGGCTATCGCGTGCGCTCGCTCGGCCGCACCCAACCCTCGCTCGAGGACGTTTTTCTCGCCGCCACCCGCCGGAGCTGGGACGCCCGCCTGCCCGACAAACCGGTCAACGGCGACAGCCGCGCGCCGCTGCCGAAATTTTGAAAAGACTGAAGGACTGAAAGGCCGAAGAGCTGAAACCAAAACCACCCAATCCAAACCCCGGCCGCACCGCACCGACTTCAGCCTTCTTCCCTTCAGCTTTTCAGCCCTTCAGCCTTTCCTCTCCCGATGCGCCACTACTTCACCATCCTCTCCCATGAGATCCGCACCCTGCTCTACAGCCCGAGCACGTATATCGCGGCGGTGTTCTTCCTCGGGGTGATGGGCTTCATCTTCGCCAGCATCCTGGACATCTACAGCAAGTCTCCGCAGGAAACACCGCCGGCCGTCGTGTTTTTCCAGTTCTTCTGGTTCCCGGTGCTCTTCATGGTGCCCTTGCTCACGATGAAGACCATCGCCGACGAGCGCCGGCAGGGCACGCTTGAGACGCTGCTCACCACGCCGGTCAGCACCGCCGAGGTTGTGCTCGGCAAGTTCTCCGCCGCCTACCTCTTTTACCTGCTCCTCTGGGGCTCGACCCTGGGCTTCCACTATATCCTGCAGCTCTATGCCCACGACCTCCGTTATCTCGATCTCGGTCCGCTGATTGGTGGCTACCTGTTCATCGCCGTCAGCGGCCTGCTCTTCATCGCCATCGGCATCCTCGCCAGCTCGATGACGCGCAGCCAGCCCGTGGCCGGCATCTTCACCGTGGTCCTGCTCATCATTGTCATCCTGGGGCCGCGCTACCTGGGCGAGATCAGCGCCCTGAACAACGCCGTCTTCAGCCCGGTGAAGACCGCGCTCGATTCGCTCCAGATCTCCACCCACGTCGAGGATTTCACCCACGGCGTCATCGATACGCGGCAGCTGTTCTACTACCTCACCGGCTCCACCCTGGCCCTGATCTTCAGCATCCTCGGCGTCGAGGCGAAGCTGCTCAACAGCTGATTGGGATCACCACGAAACACACCACGGACACGAAATGAACGAACCCTCGCATAGTCCATTCCGTGGTATCCCGGCCGATTTTTGGGTGTTTCGTGTATTTCGTAGGGCCCCTCCGCTCTGATGCATTTTTCCGACAGCTTCCGCGCCGCCCGCTGGATCCGGTTGATCAACCTGCTGCTGCAGGCCGTGCTGTTCCTCGCGCTGTTTGCCGGGCTCAACTACATCGCGCTCAATCACGCGTGGCGCTTCGACGCCACGGCCGCCCGGCGGCACTCGCTTTCTCCCGAGACGAAATCCTATCTCGAGCGCCTCGAGCGCGACGTCACCGTCATTGTCACGCTGACGGACAATGGCGACAGCGAGGAAATTTCCCAGGCTTTCCGCGACGTCACCGCCCTGCTGCGCGAATACACCTACTTCACCCGCGGCCGCGGCAAGGGCCAGATCACGGTCCGCCACGTCGATGTCTACCAGAACCGCCGCGAGGCCGAGGCCCTCGGCGTGGACCAGCCCAATGTGGTGGTGCTGCAGAGCGACCGCGGCCGCAGCGTCAAGACGCTCGACGATCTCTATGTGATCAAGAAGAAGATCAGCCGCGAGGCCTTCAAGGGCGAAGCGGTGATCACGGCCGCGATCCTCGATGTCGCCAGCGCCGATAAGAAAAAAATCTACTTCGTCGCGGGCCATGGCGAGATGTCACCCGACGCCGTTGACGGGGCCCGGGGCCTCTCGCAGCTCCGCGACCAGCTGCGCCAGCGCAATTTTGATCTCGAGGGAATCAATCTCAGCCTCAGCCGGCGGGTTCCGGACGACGCGGCCCTGCTCATTATTCCGTCGCCGCAGGTCCGCTTCCTGCCCTTCGAGGAGGAACTCCTGCGCAATTACCTCACCACCCGCGCGGGCCGCGTCATTCTGCTGGTCGACCCCGCGCGGCAGTTCGGCCTGGAAAATCTCCTCTTCGATTGGGGGGTGCTCGTCTACGACAACGTCGTCCTCGATACCAACCCCAGCTACATCTCGGAAAACGGTGAACTTATTCTGAGTCATTTCCTGCCCCATCCCATCACCCAAGTGCTCATAGACAACACCCTGCTGCCCCTGGTCGGCCCGGCGCGCGTGGTGAACGAGGATATCGGCCGTTCGCCCGATGACGGCCTGAGTGTGAAGGCCCTCGTGGCCAGCAGTCCCACCGCCTGGGGTGAAAGCAGCTATCGCCTCCGCAATTCCGAATACACGCCCGGCCAGGACCTGCGCCACCGCAACGGACTCGGTATCCTCGTGATCTCCGAGCGGCTGAAACCTGCCAATCTCCCGCTCAGCGTGCCCGGCGGCCGCCTCGCTGTTTTCGGCACCTCCGACCTCGTGACTAACAACCGCATCATCAACGGCGGCAACTTCCCCCTCCTCCTCAACACCGTGAGTTGGGCGGTCGATCGCGACACCCAGCTCAACATCCCCGCGCGGTCCATCGAGCGCTTCCAGCTCTCCCTCAGCCAGGAGGAACTCGTCCGCCTCCGGCTCGGTCTTTTTCTGGTCGTGCCCGGCATCGTCTCCCTGCTTGGCATTTTCGTCTACTGGACCCGCCGGAATTAATTCAGCCCAAAGCAATAAGCTGTAAGCCCTAAGCTTCCGATTCCCGTGCCACACTTTCCCTTCACATTGAACGAGCTTACCGCTTAGCGCTTACCGCTTACCGCTGCTCTGCTCCCATGCGCTCCAAAGTCACCGTCGTCCTGCTTTTCCTCAACGTCGTCCTGTTCGCGTATATCTATTTCTACGACAAGCCGCGCATCGATGGCCTGAAGATCCTCGAGACCCGCCGGCGCGTGCTCGGGCCCGAGGCCGCCACCATCGAGGCGCTCACCCGCACCAGCCGCACCGGTGAAACCGTGAAGCTCGAGAAACGCCCCGACGCCTGGTGGCTCACCGCCCCTTATGAGTGGCCGGCCGATCGCAACGCCATCGCCGGCCTGATCAACACGCTCGAACTGCTCGAGCACGACACCAGCTTCCCCGTGGCCGACCTCGCTTCCAGCGGCCGCTCCCTGGCCGACTACGGGCTCGCCGACCCCACCTTCACCCTCGGGTTCACCTCGTCCGGCCAAGCCTACACCCTCAAGATCGGCGACACGACCACGGTCGGCAACCGGCTCTACGTGCTCTCCACCGACGGCGCCCGCATCCACGTCGTCAACCGCAGCCTGGCCGAGAGCATCGGCCTGCCGCTCGACGCCCTGCGCGCCCCGGCCATCTTCAGCGTGCCGGTGTTCGAGGTTCGCTCGCTCAACGTCCAGATCGCAAATCTCAAGGTTCGCCTCCGGCGCGACGCCGCCGCGCGCTGGGACTTCGAGGCGCCGATCAACGCCCGGGCCAGCAAGGCCGCCGTCGAGGTCACCATCACCGCCATCAATACCCTCACCGCGCGAAATTTTCTCGACCCCCGCGACACCGACCTGGAGCGCGCGGGCCTCAACTCCCCGGTCCTGCGCGTGACGCTTGAGGGCAATGCCCGGCGCGAGACCCTGCTGCTCGGCAATGCCACCGGCGGGACGGTCCCGCTGCGCGAGGGCACCACCGTGGTCGACACCGAGTATTTCGCCAGGATCGAGGACAAGGCCGTCGTTTTCACCACCGTCGTCCCGAAGGAACTGCTGGATGTGCTCCGGGCCGCGCAGGAGGCTCTCCGCGATCCGCGCGTCCTCGACTTCGAACCCGCCACTGTCACCACATTCACCCTCGTCGCGCCCGGCCAACCGGAGCTTTCCCTCCAGCGACTCGAGTCGATCCCTCCCGCACCCGACGGGCCCGCGGTCACCAACTCCGCCGGCAAATCCCCGGCCACGACGGAAACCTTGGCGAAGGATGGCTGGCAGGCGGTCGTGCGCGTGAGCGGTTCGGCCCCCCAGACCATGGCCGCCGACCCCGACGTCGTGGCCGCGCTGCTGCAGAAAATCTCCCTGCTTTCCGCCCGGGAGGCCCGGCCCGGTGCCCCCAAATTCCTGAGCGACGCCCCCTCCGCCACCGACCTTGAAAACTGGGGCTTCAACCGGCCCGAGCGCGAGATCACGCTCAACCTCAGCACCGGCGGCGGCCCGCTCGATAAGGAACCCTCCACCCTCACGCTGCAGATCGGCGTCTCACCCGACAAACCCGGCGAAGCCTTCGCGCGCGTGACCAGCGCGCCTTTCGTCTACCAAATTCTCCCTGACATCCTCGACGAGACACCTGCGACGGCCCGGCACTACCGCCTGCGGGTTCTGCGCGAGTTGCCCGAAGCCGCCCGTATCACCCACCTGAAGCTCACGGTGCTGCCGGCCGGCACCGAGGTATTCAACGCCCGCAATGAGGTCGCCCTCACGCCGGAGTCGCTGAAGACGGTGGATATTCCCGAGAAGGCCCGCGCCGTGCTGGCCGCCTTGCTCGGGCAGATGCGCCTCCTGTGCGTCAAGGCTTTCACCGCCGGCACCTTCACCCCCGACCACGCCGAGACTCCGCAGGGGCCGCAACCGTGGAAATACCAGCTCGAGGTCACCACCGTTTTCCCCGGGGGCAGCGGTGCCGCTCAGGATTCCACCCTGACCCTTTTCTTCACCGAACGACTCGGCGGAACCACCATGCTCGCGGGCACCGCGGATTTTGGCGGGGTGGTCTTCGAGGCCACCCAGGAGATGCTCGATACGATCTTCGCCCTCACTTACACGGAGAAACAGGACCCGGGACCACCCGCCGCGACGCCGCCCCCGGCCAAGGATCCGGCGGTGCCGGCAGAAACGACGCCCGCAAAACCGCAAGGGTAGCGGCGGTTGTGACGCCGATGACCACGATTGTCATGAACAGCCTCTGTCATGCTGGGCGCGCTATCGCCCCCTCGGGTTAAACATCCCGACATCGGCGGTCATGGACCGCCGCTACCGTGCCCATGCCCGCCACCCCGAAACCCAAGCCCGCCCCGACCGTGCTGCGTTTTTGCGGCTCGTGCCTGGTCACGGTGTTCTGCTGGGCGGTGTGGCTCGTGCTGGGCGTCACCCTGACCGCGCTGATCTATGTCGCCGCGGCGCGGGAACTGCCGGTGCCAGACTTCCTGCTCCGGCGGGCCGAGGCGGAACTCGCCAAGGCCAGCCTGACCATCAAGTTCGGCCAGGCCCGCTTCGACCCCACGGGCAAGCTCCTCCTGGAAAATGTGCAGCTCCGCTCCCGCCAGTTCGAGGAACCGCTGCTCACGTGCCGCTTCCTCTACATCCGGCGCGACTTCTGGTCCGTGCTGGCCGGCCGGCCCATCCCGGATGAAATCAGCCTCGAGGGTGCCACGCTCCAGCTTCCGGCCATGCTCTCGCCGAGCGGCACGGTTGAGCCGCTGATCCGCGACCTCGCCGTGGTGTTGCGCCACGAAGACCGCCGCTGGCTGGTGGACCAGTTCAACGGCCGCGTAGGCAACCTGGTTCTCACCGCGCGGGGGGAGGTGACCGCGCCCACCCGCGTCCCCGGTGCCGCCGTGCTTTCGCCGGACGAGATCACCGCCCGTTTGCTGAAGATCAGCCAGCAGTTCGCGCTTCAGTTGCATCGACTGGATGCCTTTGAGCAACCAGCCTTGGCGGTGCGGCTCGAGAGCCTGCCCGGCGTCGGCAACACCGCTCACTTCCTGCTGACCGCGGCCGCGGCCAATCAGCCGTGGGGTCAACCGCTTGCCTTGGGGCCGGTCGCGGCCACCGGCACGCTCCGCCTCGACCGCGAGGAAGTCCGTCCACTTCGCCTGCATGTCGCAGCCCGCCGGGCCCGCTATCAGGAGACCTATGTCGCGGAAATGGTGCGCGCCATCGTTTCCCTCGAGGTCCAGCCGGGGAGTTTCGCGCTGCGGCCGCAGGAGGCGCTGGTCGCCATCGGGGCGGTGTCCGCGCCCGGCATGTCCGTGATCGGACCCACCCTCCGCGTCGGGTTGGGCCGCTGGCCCGAGGTGCAGGCCACGGCGGCGTTGCAGGTCAGCGGCGAATTTCTGGCCGCCGAGGTCGAAGCCCATCTGGTGAAGCAGAGCGCCTGGGTGCGGGCCGAGGGCCGCGTCTCGCCCGGGTTGATCAACCGGGTGCTCACCCAACTCACCCCCCGCGCCGCCCCCTATTTTGCCTTGGGCGATCCCGTGACCTTCCACGCCGAGGCGGTGCTGGAGCCAGGCTGGCGTTTCGCCCGCCTCCACGCCGTCGTGGATGCCGGGCGGATCGACTCCCGCGGGGTGAAAATCACGGCCGCGCGCGGTCACATCGATCTCCAGGGCACGAATTTTCTCGCGCACAACGCCCGTGTGGAAATGGGCGAGAACTTTGCGCGCGGTTCCTACTGGATGGATTTTGCCACCACCGACTACCGCATGCTGCTGGACGGACAACTGCGGCCGGCCGACATCAACGGCTGGTTCCGGGGCGACTGGTGGCTGAATTTCTGGAACGCCCGCTTCGCCTTTCCGGTCGCGCCACCCACGGCCGAGATCGACCTGCAGGGCCGCTGGAAGGACCAGAACCGCACCGTTTATTTCGGGCGCAGCGACGCCCGCGGTGCCACCGTGTGGGGCGGCGAGTTCGAGCAGACGCACGCCGTGGTTTTTCTCCGGCCCCATTTCACCCACGGCCTGGCTTTCACCGCCACGCGCGCCGGCGGCGCGCAGCAATTGACGGGCACCTTCAAGCGTTTCGCCGAGCCCGGCGTGCCCGGCCCAGGGCGATTCGAGTTCGATTTTGATACCAACGCGGACCCGGCCGTGCTGGGCCGCATGCTCGAGGGCAAGGCGGACGACGTGCTCGCGAGCCTGCGTTTCACCTCGCCCCCCCGCGTGCATGCGCAGGGCACGATGGGCCCGGCGCCCGACTACACCTTCACCGGCTCGGTCGGGAGCAGCCTGCATTATTACGGTTTCCCGCTGGACTCCGCCAAGGTCACCGGCGGCGTCACGGGCACCGACGTGCGCCTCGATGCGATCGAGTTCACGGCCGCGGGTGGCAAGGGTTCCGGCAAGGCCTCGGTTTATGGGCCGCCTAGCCAGCGTCTGCTCGGCTTCGATTTTTATCTCAACGGCGCCGATCTCGCCCGCTCCATCCGGGCCGTCCAGGAATATCAGGCCGGCTCCACGGGGCCGAAGACCGCCTCGGTGACGGAGAGCAAATTCATGCAGCGCGCCGAGGGCGGGCGGCTGGACGTCGGGCTGTCCGCCACAGGGCGGCCCGGGGAGATCGCCACGTTCATCGGCAACGGCAACGCTGCGCTCACGGGCACCGAGCTCGGCGAGATCCATCTCTTCGGCCTGCTTTCGCAGGTGCTGAGCGGGCTGTCGCTGAATTTCTCCTCCCTCAAGCTCGACGCGGCGCATAGCAGCTTCCGCCTGGATGGCGGTCGCCTGTATTTTCCCGATTTGAAAATCACCGGACGCAGCGCGGTCATCGATGCGCGCGGCAATTTCACGTTCGCCAACAGCGCGCTCGACTTCACCGCCCGGCTCAAGCCCTACGAAGAAAACCGCAACCTGCTCACCGCGGCGATCGGCATCGTCATCAACCCGCTCACCAGCATTCTGGAACTCAAACTCAACGGCCCGATCAGTAACCCGGACTGGTCCATCGTGGTGGGCGGGGCTGATTCCCATCCGGAAACACCCGTTCCCACCCCTAAAATTTCGCCCAACCCGGTGGCGCCCCCCGAGCCGGCAAAACCCGTGCCGCCAAAGGGTTGATTCTAATTCAAAGTTGTCCCGGTGCCTCTAGGTGAAAACCCCTAAAAGCATTGCCACCCGAAAGGCACCCCCCTAGCAAACAGAGCCGCCCCCACATGCCGCCCCCACCGAGTCGACTCCGGCAACGCCTGCTGGCCCACGGCTACCTGACGCCGTTCGCGGCGCTGGCGCTTTATGGGCTGTTGGGGCTGTGGAGTTGGCAGACCGGCCAGCTGGGTTTGGTGCAGCCGCGCTCCTACGACGCCGCGCTACCGGCCAATGCCTGTGCGTGCCTCATCCTGATCGGGCTGGCGCCCATCGCCTTGGGTCTCGGCTGGCGCCGGACCGGCCTGACCCTCGGCTTGGTCGCCACCGTGGTGGCCTGGGCCACGCTCATCCAGAGTCCGCTCAACCTGGATCTTAGCATCGACAACCTCCTGGTGCGCCATGACGCCGTCGTTGCCGGGCCCAACGTCGCGCGCATGCCCGCCGCCCTGTCGTTCGTGCTGATGTTCAGTGGAGTGCTCTTCACCTGGCTGGCGGCCCGGCCCGGCGATGCCCGCCGGCCCATCCTGCTGGCTTTGCTCGGCTCGCTCGTCGCCGCCTACGGGCTCACCGGACTCGCGGCGTATCGCACCGGCCTCAACGCGGTCGAACTCTGGCAGACCTACGCCCGCCTCGGTCCGCACACCGCGCTCCTCCTCCTCATGCTGGGTAACGCCCAGATCTGGCTCGCCGCCCGCGACAACGCCGACCACCTCGGCGCCGGCCCGCGCTGGCTCTGGCTCCCGGTCGTCGTCTGCAGCCTCACGGTCACCTTCACCTTCTGGGTGGCCCTGCGCGAGCGCGAGCTCAGCTACACCAACAGCACGACCCAGCTCACGATCAACAATATCGCGGCCCTCTACAGCGGCGAATCCGAATCCCATATCGACAGCCTGGCGCGCCAGACCCGGCGCTGGACCCGGGCGGACGGCCTCACCCAGGCCGGCTGGGAAGGCGATGTCGGCGAATACCTCGTGGACTTCACCAGCTACCGTTCCATCCAGTGGGTCGACGCCGGCCTGCGCACCCGCTGGTTCTGGCCGCGCGAGGGCAACGAGGACGCGCCCTCCTTCGACCACACCGGTCACCCCCTCCGCCGCGCCGCCGTCGAAGCCGCCCGCCTCTCTCATAGTTTCGCCATCGCCGCCCCGCTCGAACCGCCGCTGCAATCCCCCACCTTCGCCGTCTACCTTCCCGTGACGGCGGAAAACGCACCCGATGGCTTCATCGTCGGCGAATTCTATTACGACAGGCTCTTCGACCAGATTGACCGGCGGCTTAATCTCTCCCGCCGCTACCAGCTCACGGTCACCTTGGAAAATCCCGCCGCCCCACCGGGTGTGAACCCGGCCGTGAAAGTCTTCGAGGCGATGACTCCGGATGAAGTCGTCGATGAACGCCTCCGCCATTCGGCCTTCTATCACATCCTCGGCCAGCGCCTCACCATCACCCTGGCCCCGCGACCGGTTTTCATCGCCACCAACCGCCAATACCTGCCCGAACTCGCGCTCGGCGCCGGCCTGGGCGTCAGTTTGCTTTTCGGTCTCGTCGTCAACCTCGCCCAGTCAGCCCGCCTCCGCCAGCGCGCGGCCGAGCGCACCAGCGAGCAGCTGCGCCTGGAGAACGAGGAACGCCGCCGCGCCGAGGCCCGCCTCAAGACCGCTGACGAACGCCTCAACCTCGCCTTCGACTCCACCCAGGTCGGTGTCTACGAGTGGGACGTCGAGACCGACCAGGTCTACTGCACGCCCAGCATCTGGAAGCTCATCGGCTACGACCCGTCGGAAATGCCCACCACCGGCTCGGGCTGGCTCAACCTCCTCCATGGTGAGGACCAGCCCGCCGTCCGCGCCGTCATCGACGCCCACTTCCGCGGCGACACGCCTCTCATCGAGATCGAGCACTGCGTGCTGCACCACTCCGGCGAGTGGCTCTGGATCGCCCTCCGCGCCAAGTGCACGTCCTTCACCGCGAACAAGCTGCCGCGCCGCGTCCTCGGCACCATCCAGAACATCAACGCCCGCAAGCGCGCCGACGAGGCCCTCCGCACCTCCCAGGCCGAGAGCCGCAAGCTCTCGCTCGTCGCCAGCAAGACCGACAACGCCGTCATCATCACCAACCCGCTCGGCCACATCGAGTGGGCCAACACCAGCTACAGCCGCCTCACCGGCCGCAAGCTCGCCGAGGTTCACGGCCATCTCCTCACCGACCTGCTCGCCAGCCCCAACGCCGACGCCGGCGCCGTCGGCCGCATCAGCGCCGCCCTCGCGGCCCACGAGCCCATCACCACCGACGCCGTGCAGCTGGCCACCGGCGACCGGCGCTTCCACGTCCACCTTGATGTGCAGCCTGTCCTCAATGACGACGGCCATGTCGAGAACTTCATCGCCATCGAGACCGACATCTCCGCGCGCGTGGAGACCGAGCAGCAGCTCCGCCGCGCCAAGTCCGAGGCCGACGCCAACTCCCGCGCCAAGTCCGAGTTTCTCGCCTCCATGTCGCACGAAATCCGCACGCCGATGAACGGCGTCATCGGCATGACCAGCCTTCTCCTGGAGACCGACCTCTCGCCCGAGCAGCGCGATTACGTCAGCACCATCCGCACCAGCGGCGACTCCCTGCTCTCCATCATCAACGAAATCCTCGACTTCTCCAAGATCGAGTCGGGCAAGATGGAGCTGGAGAGCCAGCCCTTCGAGATCGCCCAATGCGTCGAGGAAGCCATCGACATCTTCACCGCCCAGGCCGCCACCAAGGGCCTCGAGCTCGCCTACGTCATCGATCCCCTGGTGCCCGCGTGCGTGCTGGGCGACATCACCCGGCTCCGCCAGGTCCTCGTGAACCTGATGAACAACGCCGTGAAGTTCACTCCGGCCGGCTGTGTCACCCTCGAGGTCACCGCCGACGCCGCCACCGCCGGCCGCCCGGCCGACGAGAAGATCCTCCTCGATTTCTACGTCACCGACACCGGCATCGGCATCCCGTCCGACCGGATGAACCTGCTCTTCAAGCCGTTCAGCCAGGTTGATGCCTCCACCACACGCAAATACGGCGGCACCGGCCTCGGCCTCGCCATTTGCGACCGTCTTTGCCAGCTCATGGGTGGCAGCATCGACGTCACGAGCACCCCGGACCAGGGCTCGCGCTTCCACTTCTGCATCCAGGCGAGCGTGGTTGACGTGACCGATGGCAACACCCCGCCGCTCTTCGGCACCCTGCCGGCCGGCTGCCGGGTGCTGGCGGTGGACGACCTCACGGTCAATCGCACCGCCCTCGACCATTACCTGCGCAACTGGCACCTCGTGCCGGTGCTCGCCGCCGACGCCCCCACCGCCCTGAAACAGGCCGCGCTCGCGCCGCTTTCCGCCGCCATCATCGACGAGGTGCTGCCCGGCGGCCGCTCTGGCCTGGAACTCGCCGCCGAGCTGCGCGCCCTATACCCCAAGCTGCCGATCGTGCTCCTCACGCCCGCCACGACCATGACCCGCCGCACGGAGAGCAGCGACCCGCTGCTTCTCCGCCTGGCGAAGCCGATCAAGCCCTACCCCCTGCACGACACCCTCCGGCGCATTATTACCGATTCCGGTCCGCCGGCCGCCGCCGCGGCGTCGAATTCCGGCGTCGCCATCCGCCTCGCCGACACCCTGCCCCTCAACATCCTGCTCGTGGAGGACAACCCCGTGAACCAGAAGGTCGCGCTCCGCTACCTTGAACGGATGGGCTATCGCGCCGACGCCGTGGGCAACGGCCTCGAGGCCGTGCACGCCATGCGCGAACGGAACTACCACCTCCTCTTCATGGACGTCCAGATGCCCGAGATGGACGGCCTCGAGGCCACCCGCCAGATCCGCGCCATCATTTCATCCGAGCGCCAGCCCATCATCATCGCCCTCACCGCCAATGCCATGCAGGGCGACCGCGAGCGTTGCCTCGGCGCCGGCATGAACGACTACATCACCAAACCGGTGAAGATCGACGAAATCCAGGCGGTCATCTCCCGCCATTTCACGCCGAAGGCGTGACCGCGCCGCGGGGCGGGGCGGAAGCTCCAAACGCCAAGCTCCAACCTCCAGAGAAGCGTCAAATGCCCAATACCAAAACACCGCGCCGCCGGTTTCCCTGATTTCCTACTGGTGTTTCTCTGGAGCTTGGATGTTGGAGCTTGGAGCTTCGCGCCGCGTCGCTAGCCTGCACTCATGCAATCCCGCCTTCGCTCCCTCGCCGCGCTCTTCCTCCTTCTGCTTGCCACCGGCGCCCACGCCAAGATCACCGCCCTCGTTGGCGGACGCCTGATCGACGGCTGGGGCGGCGCCCCGGTCAATAATTCCGTCATCCTCGTCGAGGACGAACGCATCAAGGCCGTCGGCACCGCGGAAACACTTCCCATCCCCGCCGGCGCCGAGGTCGTCTCCCTTGCCGGCATGTCCGTCCTGCCCGGCCTGTGGGACATGCACGTGCACACCATGCTGCTCGGCCACTCCGACTACACGCATTGGGACAAGACCTACCCCGCCCGCTTTGAAAAGGAAATCATGCCCGCCGCCGCCCGGCAGCTGCTGCACGCCGGCATCACCTCCGCCCGCGACCTCGGCGCACCCCTCGATGCCAGCATCAACGTCCGCAATCGCATCGCCAAGGGCGAGATCCCCGGCCCGACCCTCTACGTCTCCGGCCCCTTTATCCAGCACGAGGCCTACCCGGGCACCGAGGACTTCCGCTGGGGTGTCAAGGGCGCCGACGACGCCCGCGCCAAGGTGAAACGCCTCGCCGACGCCGGCGTGAACATCATCAAACTCATCGACCAGGACCAGATGACCGGCGAGGAGATCGAGGCCATCGTCGACGAGGCCCACAAAAACAAGCTGCCCGTCGTCGCCCATTCGCACCGCCCCGACGAGATCCGCCTCGGCCTCAAGTATGGCGTGGATTGTTTCGAGCACACCGGCCTCGCCACCGCCCCCGGCTATCCCGACGACGTCCTCGCCGCCCTCAAGGAACGCACCGCCAAGATGTCGCTCGGGCCGCTCTTCTGGTGCCCGACGATCGAGGGTTTCTTCAACTACGAATACAACGTCGCCAACCCGATGCACATCGAGGACACCGCCTGGCAGGCCGGCGTCCCGGCCGACATCGTCGCCGACATCAAGCAGTCGCTGAAGAACCCCGGCTGGCTCGCCTACTACCAGATCACCCCGCTCCGTGCGAAGACCAGCGCCGCCAAGTTCAAGCAGCTCCAGGAGGCCGGCGTCGTCCTCCTCATCGGCACCGACTCCGGCATCCCGATGAAATTCCACAACCAGTCCACCTGGCGCGAGCTCGACATCTGGGTCAACAAGCTCGGCGTCGACCCCATGACCGCGATTCGCGCCGCCACCTACTGGCCCGCCGTGTCCATGAAAGTGGACAAGGACTACGGCACCATCTCCGCCGGCAAGTATGCGGACATCATCGCGGTGAAGGGCGACGTGATCCGCTACATCGACCTGCTCCAGCGCGTAGATGTGGTCATCAAGCACGGCAAGCGCGTGAAGTGACCGCGCACAGCGCGGAAGCTCCAAATTCCAAGCTCCAACCTCCAGAGAAACCTCAAAGGCCAAAAATCAAAAACACATGCCGGTTTCCCTGATTTCCTATTCGTGATTCTCTGGAGCTTGGATGTTGGAGCTTGGAGCTTCCCCTGAAGACTAAAGAAACAACCGTAGTTTCTCGATCTCCCCGGCGCGCTCCGGCTCGTTAACGAGATTTCGCATCTCCAGCGGGTCCTTCTCCAAGTCGAAGTATAACCACGGCGTCCCATCCTCATTCAGGACCAGCTTGTGTTTCGGGCTGCGGAAACCCCGCCACGCCACCGGACATTGCAGCGCAATCTCCGTGGCGCTTGGCATCGAGATGAGCGCGCTGTCGCGTTTGTTATGCCATTCCCGCCCCTCCGCCCAAGCCACCGCCATATGCGGTAAATCAACCAGACTGACCGGACTGCTGTCTTCCTTTGGAGCTTGGAGGTTGGAGCTTGGCGCTTTGCCACCGGGATACCGCACGAGCAACGGAACCCGTATGCTTTCCTCGTAAGGCCATGCTTTGCGAAATAAACCGTGGCTCCCATGCATATCCCCATGCACTGACGTAAACACGACAATGGTCTCCGCCAGGTCCACCTCGGTCAGCAGTTTGCCGATCGCCCGGTCCGTCGCCTCGATGTGCGCATAATAACCTGCCATCTCCTCACGAGCCTGCTTCTCGACATCGCCGCCTGTGGGCACATTCGCCCGCAATTTCAATTCGCCCCGTTTCACTTCCGCCACATGCGGCGCGATTGCATGATAAGGCGGATGCGGCGCCTCCAGGCTCACGACACAGAAATACGGCTGTCCGATCTTCGATCTCCGATCTCCGATCTCCGTCAGCCAAGCGCCCACGCGCTGGCTGAGCACGTCCGCCTGATAACCCTTAAATTTCCGCGGCATCTCGATCCTCGTCCCATGCAGCCACGGATCATTGAGCAGGAAGCCACTCTCGAAGCCTTCCCACCATTCAAAGCCCCCGCGCCGCTCCGGCGGCACGATCATCTTCGCGTGGGCCTCGCCAACAAACGGCGCCGAGCGATCCCGCTCCGCGAGGTGCCACTTCCCAAACCAAGCCGTCGAATAGCCGCGGTCCTTCAAAGCATGCGCCACGGTCCGCCCCTGTAGCGCCGGTCTATGACCGCCGGCCTCCTCGTGGGCCAGCGAGCTCGCTCGCGCCTTCTTTCCCTCATCATACACCGGAAGAGCATCCCAATACCCCTTCACCCCATTCTCCGGACACAATTTCCCCGTCAGCAACGCCGCCCGCGCCTGCGGCCCGAGCGGATGCGGCGTGACGGCCTGCGTAAAATTGACCGCCTCGCTTGCCAAGCCATCGAGCCAGGGCGTCCGCGCATTCACATCCCCCGCATACCCCGTCGCCATGGCTCGCCACTGGGTGGTCAGAATCCACAGGATGTTTGGTTGTCCGGCCATGCAGAATTCTTTTGGCCACAAGAAGCGCAAAAGGGCACAAAAAAGCACGGCGTCCTTGTAGGTCGGGCTTTACGCCCGACACCTCAGTCCGCCCGCAAATTGACACCGGCCGATCCGCCCGCATAGTGCCTTTCATGCGCACCCTGACCGCCGTCATTTATCCCGCGCCGCGCTCGAAGTGGCTGGTCGCCTATAATCCTGAGACCGGCACGACCACCCAGGGCCGCACGCATCAGGAGGCGCTGAGCAATCTCAAGGAAGCCACCGAGCTCTATCTCTCCGAATTCCCCGACAAGGCGAATTGAGCCTCAACGACATTTCTGCTCCCGTCCCTCTGCCGGCCTGTAAATAGTGAGGTTTTATCCTGAATCTGAATAACACTGCTAGGTGAAGAATGAGTAGGCGAAGAAAAGTCCTGCTGATCATAGCGGCGTTGCTATGGTTCGTCATGGACGAAAACCTGGTGCTCATCGTGCCGATCTATGGTGCGATCTTCGTCGATTTCGAGACTCCGCTTCCAGTAGTGACCCAAGCGTGCATTGATTTAGCAGGTTTCCGTCACTCATTTTTATATCAGCCAGTTTTCTACGGAGCTTTGATAGGCGCCGTGATGTTGGCAGTGAAAAAAGAAAGAAGCGGTTTTGCGATTTTCTTCGTAGTCATATCGCTTTCTGCTCTCGCGATTCAGACGATGGCATTGTTTCTTCCAGCGGTGCTATCCGAGCCGATGCCGCGATGATGACTCTCCGAACCCTAACCAGATCATCACAGACAATTCCGGGGCTACGCCCCTCCGTGTCTGATTGATGACGTTAGGCAAAAAAGGAAGGGCTTCAAAAATTCCCCATGAACACAGAAGAATCCAAAGTCACCGTTTCGATCCACGAGATCGGAACGTTCATCGCCTATGCCGCGATTATCGCGCTTGTGGCAGTCGGTATGTATGCGGTCGCACCCAAAGGGCTCGGTCAGATGCTGGGCGTCGCTTTTGCTGTGGCGCTTTTGCCGGTGCCAGCAGTCGTGCTTTACTTCACACGCTGGAGGAAGGCAGCACGCTGAAGAAAACGAATAGTTTCAGATTTGAAGTGCGACAGATGGCGGATGCGAAGGAGGACAAGTAGACTCCGTGGGCGGGGGCAGCCGGTGGGCCGCTGCCGAGGACAGGAGCCGAAGAGCTTGCCGCATGCGGCAGCCTGGCCGCCCATCTCTCCGCCAAGAAGTCCTAACCGGCACGGCGCGCCGCCCTTGGCCACCATAGGCCGGGAGCCGAGCAGCGGGCAACGGCGCGTGTCCTTCGCGGTTATCCTCAGGGATCGTTCCTGATTAGTGTCTCATCAGTGTCCATTAGTGGTTAAACGCCTTTAAAATCCGGGTTGAATTTACCCCGGTGCGCGGCCACCTTCCGGCCATGCGCATCCGTGTCATCGCCACCGGCGGCACCATCGACAAGGTCTACTTCGACGCCGCCAGTGCCTACGAGGTCGGCGAACCCCAGGTCGGCCCTGTCTTCCGCGAGTCCAACGTCACCTTCGACTTCGTCGTCGAGTCCGTCCTCCAGAAGGA
Source organism: Lacunisphaera sp. (assembly GCA_046593155.1). Taxonomy (GTDB): domain Bacteria; phylum Verrucomicrobiota; class Verrucomicrobiia; order Opitutales; family Opitutaceae; genus Lacunisphaera. Next base: position 32,264 of record JBKJRX010000002.1, on the reverse strand, counting down.
CAGCCTCGCCATGACCGACGAGGATCGCGCCCTCATCCGTTCGCGCGTCGAGGCCTCACCGGAAAACCTCATTCTCATCACCCACGGCACCGACACCATGACGGCCACGGCCGCCCAGCTCGAGGGCCTGAAGGACAAGGTCATCGTCTTCACCGGCTCGATGCAGCCCGCCCGCTTCCGCAACAGCGACGCCGTCTTCAACCTCGGCTGCGCCATCGGCGCCCTGCAGTCGCTCGCTCCCGGCATCTACATCGCCATGAACGGCGTGGTCGCCCCTGCCCACACCGTCAAAAAGAACCGCGCCGAGAGTCGCTTCGAGCCCAAAGCAGAAACTTGAGACCTGAAACCTGAAGTGACAGATCAAGACAGGTTTTGACCACGGATAAACTCCTTGGAGGGCCCGCGTCCCATTAGCGTCAATTAGCGATCATTAGCGGTTAAAAATTCTGACCGTCCGTTGCCTCAGTTTCGTTCTGTGAAAGCCCAGAACATTCCGTTGTATTGATCCATCCGTGGTCATCCGTGAAATCCGTGGTTAAACTGCCTTTCCTTCCCCTCTGTCTGCTTCTGAGTGCGGTCTCCGCCCTGGCGCAACCGGCCGCGCAGAAGCTCTTCCCCAATCTCGAGTCCAATATCGAGCGCCCCCTCCGCTACCGGCCTGACGGTGCCGACTTCGTCATCGAGAACGGCGTCGAGTTCTTCAACCGCCCGCTCTACGGCGGCAACACGGCTTTCCGTGTGGACGGCGGCGACAAGCCCGAGTTCGTCCTCTACCTGCCCGGCCGCGGCGGCAACCTGCGCCTCGCGCTCCGCAGCGCCACCGGCGCCAAGTGGCTCCACGACGCCGCGTCGATCATCACCCGCTACCGCCCCGGCTCTCTTCTCTACGAAATCCGCGACCCGCTCCTCGGCCCCGCCGGTGTCCTCCGCCTGGCCGCCCTCGCCTACCACCAGACCGAGGGCCTCATCATCCGCGTCGAGGCCACCGGCCTCGCGCCCGGCCTTGAGCTGGTCTGGGCCTACGGTGGCGTCAACGGCCAACGCGGCGCGCGCGACGGCGACATCGGCACCGAGCGCGTCCCGATCAGCCAGTGGTTCCAGCTGCAGCCGGAGTTCTGCAAGGACAACGGCTTTCTCATCAAGGATGGGGCCTTCAGCCTGAAATCCAAGCCGGCCACCATCGTCGGACTCACTTCAGGCGGCTCGATCATCGGCACCCGCGAGGCAACCAGCTGGAATGACCTCAACGCCCTGCTGGCGCCTCCTTCCGCCGCGATGCCGGCTTTGCCAGTCATGCTCGGCCGCGCCCCGCTCACCAACGGGGCGCCGTTCTTCCTGTCGCTGCAGCGCCAAGCCGCGGATGGCGTCGCCGTCGAAGACCTGTCCACCTACAAGGAAGTGGGTGCACCCGCAGACTCCGCCTCAAGCCAGCGTCCTGAGGACAAGCCGCTCCACCCTTCCGACCTTCCCCACCTCTTCGCCGAGACCGAGGCGCACTTCACCGCGTTGCGCTCGCGCGTATCGGTCGAGACGCCCGACCCATTCATCAACGCCGCGGTCGGCGCACTGAATGTCGCCGCCGACGCCGTCTGGGACGAACCCCAACAGGCCATCATGCACGGCGCCATCGCCTGGCGCACGAAGCTCCTCGGCTGGCGTGGCCCCTACGCCCTCGATGCTCTCGGCTGGCACGACCGCGCCCGCGCCAACCTCACCTACTGGGCCGGCCGCCAGAACCTGTCGCCCATCCCCGACAAACTCCCGCCACCTGAAGAGGAGACCAACCTCGCCCGCAGCCGGACCGCGCTGCACAGCAACGGCAACCTGTCGAACAACCACTACGACATGAACCTGGTGTTCATCGACGCCCTGTTCCGCCACCTGCTCTGGACGGGCGACGTCGAGTTCGCGAAAAAGATGTGGCCGATCATCGAGCGCCATCTCGCCTGGGAGCGCCGGCTTTTCCGCCGCGAGTTCGGGCCCGAAAAACTCCCGCTCTACGAAGCCTACGCGGCGATCTGGGCGAGCGACGACCTGCAATACAGCGGTGGCGGCACGGCGCACGCCTCGGCCTACAACTACTGGCACAACCGCATGGCCGCCCGCCTCGCCCCCCTCGCCGGCGCCAACCCGGCCCCCTACACCCGCGAGGCGGACCTGATCGCACGCGGCATGCGCGAGCTGCTCTGGGTTGAAGACTCCAGCGTAGGCGGCCCACTTGCGGGCGCACCGACCGGCGCGAGCAAGCTCGCCGCCCACAAGAGCGACGGACACTTCGCCGAGTCCAAGGATTTGCTCGGCCATCAACTCGTCCATCCCAACGCCGCGCTGTGGACCTTCTACCACACGCTGGACTCCGAGGTTCCGACGCCGGACGAAGCCGCCCAGATGACCCGGTATGTGGACAAGCACATTCCCCACCTGCCGGTCCTAGGTCCCGGCGTGCCGGCCGACCTGCACGTCGTGGCGACCAGCAACTGGATGCCCTACACGTGGTCGATCAACAACGTTACGATGAACGAGAACGCGCACACCGCGCTCGGCTTCTGGCAGGCCGGCCGGGCAGAGGACGCGTTTCGCCTGCTCAAGAGCTCGCTCGTCGCCTCGATGTTCATGGGCATCTCGCCTGGCAATGTCGGTTCGATGAACTACCTCGACGTGTATCGCCGCGAATCGCAACGCGACTTCGCTGACGGCTCCGGGGTGCTGAGCCGGACACTGGTCGAAGGCCTGTTCGGTGTGAGGCCCGACGCTCTCGCAGGTGAGCTGCGGATCGTCCCGGGTTTCCCCGCGGGGTGGGAGCATGTCAAACTGCACCATCCGCAGGTGGACCTTGCCTATGCCCGCAAGGAGCAGACCGAGACGTTCATCGTGGAAACGCGTTTTGACCGGCCCATGGCCCTGCGCTTGCAAATCCCCGTTGCCGGCGCCGCCCGCACGATCACCGTCAACGGTCGCCCGGGTGAAGGCCGGCTGCTCGAAGGTCCTTTCCCTCGCTTGGAGATTCTCGCCCCAGCCGCAGCACTGCATAAGGTGAAAGTTAGCTGGAACGGAGCCAATTGGAGGCGGGACCATCAGTCCCGCGAGGCACCAGCCACGCAGCCGGCAACCCGCGGGACTGATGGTCCCGCCTCCACCCGGCCAAATGTCACCAACTCCTCCCCCCTCGATCTCACGCCCCACTTTAACGACCGCGTCACCGCGATCTTCCAAAAGGGCAAATACCGGTCACCGCGCTCACCATTCGTCTCGCTGGCGCTGCCATCACAGGGCATCGGCTACTGGGCCGGGCACGTCAACGCCACCGCCGAGATCGACGACACCGGCCTGCGCACGACCACCGCCGCCAACGGAGGTCGCATCACCCTGCCCAACGGCGTGTCCTTTGCCACCCCCGGACCGGGCGACGCGAAGAACATCCTCTTCACCTCCCAGTGGGACAACTATCCCCGCGAAGCCAGCGTGCCGCTGGCTGGAAAAGCCCGGCAGCTCCATCTACTCATGACCGGATCGACCAACGCCATGCAAAGCCGGATCGACAATGGCGAGGTCGTCGTCACCTACACCGACGGCACGACCAGCCGGCTCGCACTGCGGAATCCGGAAACCTGGTGGCCGATCGAGCAGGACTATTTCACCGACGACTACCAGTTCCGTCTCGAAGGCCCCTTGCCCACCCGCATTGACCTCAAGACCGGCGCCGTGCGCGTGCTCGAAGCCGCCACGTTCAAGGGCCAGGGCCGCACGATCCCCGGCGGTGCGGCCACGGCGCTGGCGCTTGCGCTCGACCCGGAGAAGGAACTCCAATCCCTCACCGTCCGCGCCCTCGCCAACGACGTCGTCATCGGCCTGATGGCCGCGACGCTCGAGAGGTAGGGCGGTGACTCCGTTCACCGCCTTGGCGCGGATCCGACTTCGCCAAGGCTTCGACGGACCAGACGGAGTCCGCGCCCTACCGGAAATTTCCCATCGCCTGCAAGCAGGCTCCTACATTCAATCAGTCTGCCCTTTCTTCACCCCATGAAAAAACTGCCCCTACTGCTCACCTGCCTTCTGTCGGTCCGCCTCCTCGCCGCCGGCGAACTCCCCCCACCGGAACTGACCGAATACTACACGCCCGTGCCGCCCGTCGTCGCCGCCCCCGTCGGCGGCGTGCCGTCCGACGCCATCGTCCTCTTCGACGGCACCAACCTTGAGGCCTGGGAACCGGTGCGCGCCGATGGCCATCCTTGGAAAATCGAGGACGGCGCCATGGTTGTCCTTCCCACTCCGGCCCCCGCCAAGCCCTGCGACCAGCAGACCAAACGGGCCTTCGGCGACGTGCAGCTGCATCTCGAATTCCGGGCACCCGCGAAGATCGAGGGCAAGGGCCAGGGTCGCGGCAACAGCGGCGTGTTCTTCATGGGCCGCTACGAACTCCAGATCCTCGATTCCCACCAGAACGACACCTACGTCAACGGCCAGGCCGGCTCGATCTACAAGCAGCACCCGCCGCTGGTGAATGCCAGCCGGCCGGCCGGCGAGTGGCAGACCTACGATGTGGTGTTCATCGCCCCGCGCTTCGCGGCCGACGGCTCGCTCGTCAGCCCGGCGCGGATGACGGCTTTCCACAACGGCGTGCTCGTGCAGCACGACGCCGTCCTGAGCGGCCCGACCGAGTATCGCGGCCAGCCGAAATACCAGGCCCACGCCGCCAAGCTGCCGCTCAGCCTGCAGGATCACCGCAATCCGAACGCCTTCCGCAACATCTGGGTGCGGGAACTGAGCCCGCCAGGGACGAAATAAGGTAGGGGCGCTCTTGGCAGCCGTAGCCTTGGCGAAGGTTGCTGCCCTCAAGCGCCCTGCGAGGGCCGTTGAGGGCAACGGCCCCTACCAAATGCAGACAATCCCTACTTCGCCGCAAATTCCGCCGGCACGGCGGTGATCGGGCGCAGCTCGATGTTGCGATAGAAAAGCTCGGCCCCCTCGGACTGCAGCAGGATCTGGCCCGCGGTGAGCGTCGCCGGCACCGGACCGTCGAGCCGCATGGCTTTCGACAGGCGCATGACCACGACGCCGTTGACGATGTGGATGCTCTCGTCGCCGAGGCAGATGAGCTCGATCGTGTTCCACTCGCCGTTGGGCTTCTCGTGGTCGGACTCCTTGATGCAACGGTTGCCGATGGGCAGCTGCTCGATGAAATCCGTCGGCACTCCGTTCACCGGGTCGTATTGGAATTGCCGCTTCGTCGGATCGAGCCGGCGGGCGACCACCGTCATCTGGCAACCGATGGCGTAGAGATCGCCGCAGTCGTGCTCTTGGATCTGCAACTCGGGCGAGCGGGGCCAGGTCTTGCCGTTGAAATTCCACTCGCTGTGCACGTGGTAGAGCAGCCCGCTGTCCCGGACGGCCGTGGCGCGCGGTGCCCACTTTGCCTCGCCCCACTTGAACTGCAGGCGCAGGTGATAGTTGGAATATTCCCCCGTGGTCGTGATGCCGCCGAACACCTGGCCCGAAACGCGGATGGCCGGTGCCCCGTCCACGGTCGTGATCGTGAACACCTTCAACGGGTCGCGCCCGGTGCCCAGCGGCTGGGTGTAGGCGCCCTTCTCATCCTTCGGCTCGCCGGCCACCTCCATGCTGGCGTGCGGTTTGCCGAGCCACGTGGTCCAACCACTGAGATCCTGGCCGTTGAACAACGGCCGCCAGGCCGGGGTGAGTCCGGTCGCAGACGGACGCGGTGGGGGCACGTCACCCACGGGCGCCGCCGGTTCCGCCGCCGACAAACCACCGACTGTGCAAAGGGCGAGCATGAACCGCCCGAGTGATAAATATGGGGTAAACATGGCGGCCTGAGACTATGCCCGGGACATTCCTCGGCAACCACGCACACAACGGACGGTCAGAACGCCACATTCTGCTGGCCTCGGCCGGTCCCTTCCCCAAAAAACACTGGTCATACCGACATGAATCTCCCCGACGCCCACGTTGCCATCCTCCAGGCCTTCGCCCGCATGAAGGCGCTCTACAACCAGCCCGTCTTCAACGAGTGGGTGCTGGTAAAACTCGCCCGCGAATCCGGCGCGATCCTCGCCTACGACGGGCCGCGCGCCGACCTCTACCAGGCGAAGTTCAAGAGCGACATCGCCCCGCTGCAGACCGAGATGGCGGCGCGCAAGATGGTGGTCGGCGATTTCGAGTTCGTCCACGGTGCCCATGGCACGCACTTCGACGCCTGCATCCGCCTCGGTCCCGCCTCCTATCTGTTCTGCAACCACACGACGAAATCCATGAGCGATATCCGCCGGGATCCGCGGTGGCTGGCCGCGCAGGAGCCCTTCGTCGAGCTGAGCACAAAATTCCGCGACGATCCGCTGGATTAAGTTGAAACCAGAGGACAGAAGAAAGAGTTAACCACTAATCAGTTTCGCCAAGGGCGAAACTTTGGATCACCCCTCCGCCTAATCGGCTCCGGTTCAGGATTTGGGGTCTGCTAATCGCAGACCGTGTATATCTTGCCGGCGATTAGCCGGCCCCGTCGCCCCAAGGCGGCGATTAGTCGCCGCACATAATCAAGGATTCATCCTTGATGAATCCATTAGTGGTTAAACTCCTCCGAACGATCCGTTGGCGTAAACCGGTAGGGGCTGTTGCCCTCAACGGCCCGGGCGCTTGAGGGCAAACGCGCTTACCTCACGCCAGCAACCCCGCCCATACGAACCAACCGTAACCCGCGATCAGCACGCCGCCCGCCCAGCGCGGCAGACCGCCGGTCGCCAGAAGGAACACGCCGTGCAGTGCCGCGGCCCCGAGCAGCATCGCCAGCGCCGTCGTGCTGAAGCCCGCCATCGGCAACGGCTTCACCAAGGCGAACAGGCCCAGGCAAAGCGGGATGCAGATGTGCCCGTCGCCCACCTGCGAGCTGTAGACGACGTCCGCCCGGCGTTTCCAGCCCCAGTAGAGCGCGAGCACGGCGTTCGGCAGCACCATCAGCCAGCCCGTCAGCCAGCCGAGATTGGCCGCGCTGACAAAGCCGGTCTTCTGCGCCGACAGCCACGTCACGAGCCAGTCGATGGTCTCATACATGAGGTAGCCGGAAGCCAGCACTACCAAGGCATCCACATAAAACATGAAGCCGAAGGAAACCTTCTGGCGGATGTTGTGCTTCATCACGTCGAACACCTGGAAACATTGCCAGAAAAGGAACAATCCGATGAGCACCACGCCATCGGTGCGGTCCAGCTTGCCGTCGCCGCCGAGCGTCCAGACCGTGCCCGTGAAGAAAACCACGGCGGTGAGCGTGAGCAGCAGCGACAACCGGTTGAGCTGTCCCTCCGTGCCACCACCCCGGGCCGCCTTCGCGGGCCGGGCCGGCTTCTTCCCCCCGGCACCCGCCCCACTCTTCGCGCTGGCTGGCACTACCGCCAGCCCCCAGCACAGCGCCGGCACGCCGAGCAGGAGCGTGAGGTTGGTGACGTTGTTGACGAGGCAGTTGGTCAAGACCTCGCCGGGCGCACCATTCCGTGAAATCATGAGGGCGACGAAAATGAGGTTCCCCAGCCCTGAGCAATACGGCAGCAGGAGCGTGCCGAGCGCCGTGCCCTCAAGCCCGTGATCGAGCATCGCCTCCAGCCGCCAGAGCATGAGCAGTGACACGCCAAGAAACACCACCAAGTAGGTCCAAGGGTCGGACAGCGCGAGCGTATCGAGCAGATTGGGTAACACGCCGGCCAGTCAGGCGGGTGCTTCCTTGCCTGTAAATCCGGTTTGCAGACAAAAGGGGTGACTTCGCATGTCACGGCGCTTGGATCGGGCGGCTATGCCGACCGCGCCCACCGCCCCATCCAGCAGCCACTTCCGGGTCTGGGCCGCACTGCCGGTGGTGGTGGGCGCATGGTTGAGAATCCAACACCTCGGCGACCTCGAACCCTTTGTCGACGAAGGCGCCCTGATCCTTACCGCCCTCGACGAACAGGTCCGCGCCATCATGGAACCCGTGGCGCAAGGCCGGCCCGCCCTTCTCTGGCTTTTTGCTCCTGCCGGCTGGTTTCCCGACCATGCGCTGGCCATGGCGCGCCTGATGAGCGCCGGGGCCGGACTCGCCACCCTGGTCGCAGTGGGCTGGATCCTCTTCCAGCTGGCCGGACGCCCGGCCGCGCTTTGTGGCCTCTGGCTGTGGGCGGTGTTGCCCTTCGCCGTGCTCCATGAGCGTCTGGCCCTGCAGGATCCTTTCATCGCGGCCTTGCTGGCGTGGGCCGTCGTTTTAATGCTCAGGGGCAGTTTACCCGGGGAAAACAAGACCGGCTGGTGGCTCGGCGCAGGCGGTTTGTTCGGGCTCGCCTGCCTTTTCAAGATGTCCGCCGTCCTGGCCCTTCCCTGGCTGGGCCTGCTTTATATCGCTGTGCAAAATCACCGGGCTCAGCCGGCGTTCAGCCGGCGCCTGGCTCTGATCGCTTCCGGGGCACTCGGTCCGCTGCTGTTCCTGCTGCCGAGCTTGCTTCATTTGGGCGAAAAGAACGCCCAGTTCGGTTTTCTGCCGTCCCTCTCCGCCGGCAATTATTGGTCGCAGTCGCTGCAGCGCCTGCAGACTTGGGGCGGCTGGTATGCGGGCTATGGCGGCTGGCCGCTTGGGCTGCTGGTGGCCGGGGCCTTGTTTTTTGCCATCCGCGGCCGGTCCCGGCTCGCCCTCCTGGCGGCACTCGGCTCAATCCTGTCGATTTTGGTGGCCGCGCTCATCCACAACCGGCCCTTTGCGCGTTATGCGCTGCCCGACCAGGTGCCGCTGGTGCTCTTCCTAAGCCTGGCTTGGGGGGCTGCGCTGGCCGTTCCCGGCCGAACCCGCGCAATCGCGGTGGTGTTGCTGGCCGTGGCGGGCACCCGGTGGGGCTGGGTCTCGGAGCGAATTGGCCGCGTCCCCCGGGAAGCCGCCATTCCCCGCACGGAAATCGAACAATACTTTTCCGGACCTTGGAGCGGCCACGGGCTGGACCGCGTGCGAAATTTTCTCGCCAGCCACGCCGATCAACACCGCGTAACCTGTGTGGTTCTTACCCACCGTTATTTCCGGCCGGGTTCCTACGGCCTCATGCTCGCCGCCCTGGCGGACCCACGCATCGCCGTCGTGCCTTTCACGATTTACGAGCCTGAGGAGCTGGCGGTCGCGCGACGTGGTTTGTCTCACTTGGCCGGCAAACAACCCGTGGCATTTTTCATCCTCTACGAAGGCAGCCTCTACCCGGCTCATCCGTGGCTCGATGCCCCGGACAGTCCGGCCCGGCAAGTGCTCAGCGTGCCCCGCAGCGCTGACGAGGTGTTCACCCTCTATCAGCTTGAGCCTTGATCGCCCGCCTACTGCAGCTTGGGCGGCAGCCGCGACCAGCGGGCCTGCAGATCACTGAGTATGCCACTGGTCCCGGGCGCGGGGTTGTCCCCGGTCTTCAGGGTGTGGGCGGGGGTGAAATCACCCAGCACCGCGCAATACTCGCTGTTGACCAGGATGCCGATCAGGTCGCCCGTCTTGCTGAACACGAGGTCGCCGCGCTTCGGTGAGATTTCACCGAAGAGCCGCGTGACGATCCGGTTGTCGAGCTTCAGGTAGGAATTGCTCGTGGGGTCGATGCGCAGTGGCGTCTCGCCATAGCGGCCATCGTCGGCGCGCACCAGCACCGCCTCGGGAAACTTGAACGGCTCCTTGGCGAGCTGGTAGATCTTGGCGCCCATCTGGGCGGCCACCGCTTTGTCCACGGGCACCACGATGACGCGCGGATCAAGACGCAGGAACTGCAGCTCGGCCACCGGTGCACTGGACCCACTGCGATTGAGCGTGCCGCTCAGGTTCTCATAGTCGCTCGGGGTCTCGACCAGGGTGAACGGCGTGTCGCTAAGGTGCATGACCGCGTAGGTGCGGTTGCCGTCGCTCACCAGCACGGTCTGCGCCTCGAGTTCTTTCACCGACGGACGGAAGAGCCCGGGCTTGCGCGCGGTGAGCTTGGTCTGGACCCGGTTGGTTTGGAACTCGCTGAATATCTGGTTCGGGTTTACCGGACGGTTGGTGCGGATCTCCTGGGTGAGCTCGCCGGACTTCTCGGCCATTTGGCCGATGCCCTGCGCGAGCTGGGTCGTCTGCTCCTGCACCTTGGCCCGCTCGGCGCGCTCCACCTCGACCTGCTGCTTGGCCTCGGTAAGGTTCTGCGTGATGAGCTGTTTCTCCTGCTCGGCCACCTTCACGGCGACGTTGAGGTTCTCGATGCGCTGGCGGGCCTCGGCGTTCTGCCGTTCGGCGCGGGCCAGCTCGGCGCGCTGGCGCTCGGCCTCGGCCTTCCGTTCCTCGAGTTCACGCTGCAGCTTGGCGAGCTGCTCCTTGGACATCGAGGCTTCCTGCGAGGTGGCGGTGTAGCGCTGCTCGAGTTCCTTCACGCTGGTCTGCGTGGCCGCGAGCGTGCGCTCGACCTGGCCCTTCTGCGTCTGGAGGGCGGCGAGGTTCTTCTCGCGCTCAGCCAGCGAGCCTTGGGTGGTGGAAAGCTGCGACGCGAGCGCTTCGCGCGAGGCCTTCTCGTCCTCAAGGGAAATACGCATGAGCTCGACCATGTCGGCGTTGATCGCCGGGGCGTTGGCGGCGGACCGCGGCGCGGCGGTCTCAAGCTGGGTTTGGGTCGGCTCCGCCTTCTCCCAGCGGGTCAGCGCCAGGAGATTCAGCAACATGAAGTCGCACATTATCAGGAGAAGGGTCTTGTTCATGGCGCGGCGTCCTTAGGCCGGGGTGCCCGACTGGACCTCGATGATGAGCTGGCGCTTGTAGGGGCGGACGTGGCGGATCTTCACCAGGGCCACGCAGACAATGCCGAAAAGATTGGACGAGTAGGCTGCCAGCAGGTTGGCATCGATCAGCCCGAGCACCTGCAGCACCAGGGCCGTGGCCGTGCCGGCGATGCCGATGTAAAGGCCGCCGTCAAAGAGGTTCTCCTCGTTTTCCATGAGCTTGAGCTTGGTGGCCGGCGGCACGGCCTGGCGCGAAACGTCGGAGATCTTCAGGAGGCAGATGACATACATGCCGAGCTGGATGGCGGCAAACACGGTGATCGAGAGGATGGTGGAAATGTCCATGTTGGTGGGGGTGGTTGAAACGGTGGCGGCCGGCGCGCTGACGACGCCGATGACGGGAATGGTGAGCTTGATCTGGTAGTCGGAAATCGGGGCGGCCTTGAGCAGGAAAGGCTCGGAGAAGACAAAGAAGATGAAAGTCAGGAGAGCCGCGATGATGCCGCTGCCCATCCGCGGAAAAGCACCGCGCAGCGTCGACTCGATCGTCTTGAAGAGCCGCAGGTCCACCGAACGCAGCAGCAAAAAAATCCCGCCGAGGAACGCCGCATACTTGACCAGCAAGGCGAGTTCCGGATACCGCAGCGTGAAGCCCGCTCCCATTTCAAATTCCGGGCCGCTGCCACGCGACACCGGCGCCTGGCGCTGGACGAGCTGCTCGACGGCCCCCTGCCCATGGGAGAGGGCGAGTTGCAGGTGCTCCGCCCCCGGCTGCCCGAAGGCGATAAGGTAATGCGCCACGCGATCGGCCGACTTGGTCATCAGCGCCGCCGTGTAGATGACCGGCAGGTGCTCGGGAGCGACTCGCGCGAGATGCGCGAACTGCCCGACTGTGCCGAGGCTCCCGGTGGTGCGCAGCAACTCCGAGAGCTGCACCCAGTTCAGCCGCCGGCCCAGCGTCAGGATATCGAGATAAAAATCCTCCAACTCGCCCACCTGTCCCGTCCGCACCGCGGTCTCCGCGAGGGCGCGCACCTCGCGCTGCAGACCGGAGGACAGATGCTCGGTTTGCCAGAGGTAGGCCGTGAGGAGAATGACCGCGTCGAGGGGCTGGCCGCCCGGACGGTTGGCGGGCACAAAGCGCTGGGTCGAGCCGAGCTCGGCGGTCTTGAGAACGGTCTGAACGCCCGGCAGCCGCGAAACCCCGAGGTAACGCCGCAGGTTTTCGCGGGCCTGCACCGTCGCCATGAAGGTCAGCACCGGCTGTGAGTCGGTGGACGCCGCGGCGTTCCGGCTGCCGAGCAGCGGTTCGAGCGCAATGTCCCAACCGCCCCACGGCATCATTTCACGATGCCGCTTGGCGAAATCCGCATAAATGACCTCAAGCGCGGCGGCCCCGGGATCGCCGACCTTGCGGGCGGTCTCAAGCACGAGCGCCGCGGGACCGGGTTTGTCGAGTTCGAGCAGCTCCCGGCCAAATCCCGCCACACTCGCCGTGTCGCGGCCCGCCTCGCGCAAGAGCGCGGGGTTGAGCGATTTTACGTTCACGGGCAGCAACCAGGCTATGGCGAGCAGACCCAGGCCCAAAGCCAACCAGAGCTGCCACAGGGCAGAGCGGGCGCCGGAAACGGAGTCGGGCGGAGGCATGAGTTGATTCATAACAGCTTGGCAGGCGGAAACAAATTTATTTGCGACACCCTGCCGGACGAAATACGCTGTATGTTGATAAAAGACCCATGCCCCTGAAAATAGTTCGTTTTAATGAGCCCATCCTGCGCAAAAAAGGCGCCAAGGTGACCGCGTTCAACGCGGCGCTGTCCAAGCTCGCCGCCGACATGGTGGAGACCATGCACGCGGCCGAGGGTATCGGTCTCGCAGCCCAGCAGATCGGGCAGGCCATTCAGCTCTGTGTCGTTGACCTGCGGCCCGCCGAGGCGGAGTTTGCCTGGGAATACGACGGGGCCCGGCTGCCGCTGGAGCTCTTCATGCCCATGGCCCTGGTCAATCCCGAGGTCACCGTCGTGCCGAAACCCGCGACCGTTTACGAGGAAGGCTGCCTGTCATTCCCGCAAATCCGTGGCGACGTGGTGCGGCCGGACGAAATCACCGTAAAATTCCAAGACACCGCCGGTCATGCGCATGTGCTGCGCTGCACCGGCCTGCTCTCGCGCTGCGTGCAGCATGAGGTCGATCACTTGAACGGCGTCCTCTACATTGACCGGATGGAAAAGGACGTGCTCACCGTGATCGACCCGGAACTGAAGGCGCTCAAGAAACAGACCCGCGAGGCGGTCAAAAAATCCTGACATGGCCGACAACCCGCAGCCACCGCCCCGCTCCATCGCCACCCGCACCGGCGATGACGGCACCACTTCCCTGCTCTACGGCCAGCGCGTGCCCAAGGATCACCCACAGATCGCGGCAGTCGGGGCGCTCGACGAATTGAACGCCGCGCTCGGCTTCGCCAAGGCCACCCGGCCCGCTGCGACCAGCCTGGCGGAGATCGCGCGCATCCAGCAGGAACTGGTCGCTTTCATGGGCGAAGTCGCCTGTGCCGAGGTCAATGCCGCCCGCTACGACGAGTCAAAGTTCGCGAAGATCGACGAGACCGCGCTCGCCCGGCTCGACTCCGCCGTCGCCGCCATCGAGGCTCGCCAACCGAAATTCGACGGCTGGGCCACGCCCGGCGCCAACCTGCACGCCGCCGCCCTTGACCTCGCCCGCACCGCGGCCCGCCGCGCCGAGCGGCAGCTCATTGCGCTGCCAAAACACGGCCGCAGCGTGCGGCCGGTGTTGCTCCAATACCTCAACCGGCTCTCCGACCTGCTCTGGCTGATGGGGCGGGAAGCGGAAGGCGCGTGAAACGCGCCAAAGCGCCAAACCCCAAGCTCCAACCTCCAGTGAAGCCCAAGGGACTCAATTTACAGAAAACACGGTGTTCTGTTGGTTGCTTGGTTTGTCTCCTGGAAGCTTGCAGTTTCATTGGAGCTTGGATGTTGGAGCTTGGAGTTTATCAATAAACCGCTGCTCCCGCCAACCACCGGCCCACATCCCCATGCGCACCGCGCTCATCCTCATCGTCCTCGCCACGCTTTACCGGCTGCTGCCGACGCTGGACATGTCGCTGTCGAATTTCTCGCCGGTCATGGCGATCGGCTTCTGCGGCGCAGTCTATTTCCGCAACCGCTGGATGTGGCTGGTCCCCTTCGCCGCATTGAGCCTGTCGGATCTATATATCAATTGGTTCTACGCCCGGGAATACGGCTTCCACTGGCCCGTGAGCGGAGTCATCGCGCGCACGGCCTGCTTTGCCGCTGCCATCGGCGTCGGTGCCTGGGTGGCCGCGCGCAAATCCTGGCTCAACCTCCTCAACGGCGCGCTCCTCGGCGCGGTCATTTTCTACCTCGTGACGAACACCCAGTCGTGGGCCGCCGACGCGTTCTACGCGAAGAGCCTCGCCGGCTGGTGGCAGGCGCTGACCGTCGGCCACCCGGAATATCCGCCCACCGTGCTCTTCTTCCGCAACACCCTCTTCGGCGACCTGATGTTCACCGGGCTGTTCGCCGGGATCATGGAATGGATCGCCCACACCAGGAAGGAACCGAGTTTGCTCGATGGTGACGGGGAGCCGAAGGGAAAACCGGTCGAGGTCGAAGCCAAGGAGTAGCCGCGCTGCGCGCGGAACGTTGAACATCGAACTCTGAACGTTCGACGTTCGGAGCGGCCCCTGGCCGCGACATTACTTCGACTTCATCACCCACACGCCTTCCCATTTCCCCTCGGGCGGGTGCGCCTTCAGGTATTCGCAACGCTCGATGTAGGTCGTGCTGAGCTTGTCACCGGGGTGCAGTGCGAGCGCCTCGTGGAACTGCTTGATCGCGCGGTCGAACTCGCCCTTGCGGTAGTAGCCGAGGCCGCCGCGGAACTGGTTGATGACCTCCGGCATGTTCGGAAACGTCTCCTCGGTGTGGTAATCCAGCACCTCGTAGACCCCGATCGGCTCGGTCTTGCCCTTGACGATCACCTTGTCGATTTCGCGCATGCGGTAGGTGCCCTTGAGCTTCCGGTAGGTGAACTCGGAGCAGAGGATCTGCGCGGAGTATTCCTTGCAGGCGCTTTCGAGCCGCGAGGCGAGGTTCACGCCGTCACCGATGACCGTGTAATCCATCCGCTTCGGCGAACCGATGTTGCCGGAGACGACGGTGTCGGTGTTGAGGCCGATGCCCATGAGCACGGGCTTCTGGCCGCGGGCCTGGCGGCGCTGGTTGAGCGCGCGCAGCTCGGTGATCATGGAGATCGCGGCGCGCATCCCGCGGTCGGGATCGTCGCCGTGCGCCACCGGGATGCCGAACTCGGCCATGATCGCGTCGCCGATGAACTTGTCGAGCATACCGCCCTCGTGGGTGATGCACTGCACCATCAGCGTGAAATACTCGTTGAGCAGCGCGACGGTGCCCTGCGCGCCCAACTCCTCGGTGAGCGTGGTGAACGAGCGAATGTCGGAAAACAACATCGTCGCCTCGACGCTCTGGCCGCCCAGCGCCTCGCCGCCCGCCGCGAGCAGCTGGTCGGCCAGACCGGGGTCCATGTAGCGCGCCATGGTGGACTTCATGCGCTTCTCGGAGGAGATGTCCTCGAGCATGAGCATCGAGCCGAGCCGCTTGCCCTTGAGGCTGATCAGTGGCTGGAGGGTCACGTTGACGTTCACCTTCTCGCCCCGCACCTCGATCTCGGCGTCCATCAGCGTGTCGGACTTGGCGCCGCTGGTATCGAGGGCCTTCAGGCGTTCAAGAATCCAGGCGTTGGGGCCGGTGAGAAACTCCGCGGCCGGTTTGCCGATCGCCTCGGCCTCGCGCACCTTGAAGATCCGGTAGCCGGCGCCGTTGCAGGTGTGGATGCGGCCGTCCTCGCCGAGCGTGATGACGCCGCTCGACATGCTTTCGAGCACGGACTGGTTGTAGTTCCGCATGTTCTGCACATCGTCGAAAAGTTTGGCGTTCTCCAGCGCGATGGAGACCTGGGCGGTGAAGGCCTTGAGGCGGGCCTCGTCCTCGGCGGTGAAGGGGCCGCCGCGCTTGTTGAGCGCCTGGGTCACGCCGATGCACTTGCCGTTCTTGTTCACCACCGGCACGCAGAGGATGGAGCGGGTGAAATAGCCGGTCTTCTTGTCAAAGGCGGGGTTGAAGCGCAGGTCGGCGTAGGCGTGCGGGATGTTGATGGTCTTGGCCGACTGGAAGACGGCGCCGGCGATGCCCGCGGTGTTGGGCAGCTTGATCTGCACGGCGTTGAGCCCCTCGCCCACCTCCGACCAGAGTTCGTTGGTCTTTTCGTTGCTGAGGAAAAGCGTGGACCGGTCCGCCTTAAGCATGCGCGTGGCCTCGCTCATGACCCGGCGCAGCAGCACGGAAAGGTCGAGCGAACTGGTGATATCGGCCACGAGGTCCAGGAACTCCATTTCCTGCTGCCGGGTTTTCTTCATGCCCTCGATGAATTGCGAACTCTGCAGCGCCACGGAAGCCTGCGTGGCCATGGCCTCGAGCAGGTCGAGGTCCTCGGTGTTGAACTTGCCGTCGCGCTTGTTCAGCGTCTGCACCACGCCGATGATCTCGCCGCGGGCGGTCTTGATCGGCGCGCAGAGGATGGACTTGGTGGTGAAGCCGGTCTTGCGGTCGATCTCGTCGTTGAACCGCTTGTCCTTGTAGGGATCGTGGATGATCAACCCCTCGCCGCTCTGGAACACGGAACCGGCAACGCCGGAGTTGTTCAGCAGGCGGATCTCGCGGTTGAAGGTGCCCTGCGCAGTCCGGGAGAACAGCTCGCTCGTGACCGGGTCGTTCAGGAACAGGGTGCCGCGCTCGGCGTTGGTCTCGTTGGCGATTACCTCGACCAGCGTGGCGAGCAGGTCGTCGAGGCTGTCAATCATGGCGACGCGCTGCGAAAGCTTGATGAGCATCTCCGTGCGCCGCAGGCGGCCGCGGAGATCGGCGATGCTCTCGCGGGGCGCCACCGGGGGCCGCGACGCGGTGGAGGTGGCGGCGGGTTTGACTTTCGCTTTAACGGCCATGGTGCTTCTCCAATTGCTCGCGCAAGCCGGCGATGGTGCCGCGCAGCTGCCGCAACTCGTCCTGGTTGGTGCGGGCCTGTTTCTCCAAATGCTCGGTGTTTTCCTGACGTAGCCGCTCAAGCTCGTCGCGCAAAAGCTGGATGGTGCCGTGCAGCTGGCGCGCGTCGTCATGGCCGGCGGCGATGGCGGCCTGCACCGCCGCGTCCTTGTCGATTTGCAGTGCCTGCAATTCGTCGCGGAGCGAGGCGGCGGTGGTGCGCAATTGGCGGGCCTCGTCCTGGGCCACGGTCACGGCAGATTGGACGGCTTCGTCCCGGGAGGCCTGCACCCGCTCCAGCTCGGAACGGAGGGCCTGAATGGTGTCGCGCAACTGCCGGAGCTCGCGCTGCGCGAGGAGCAACGCGGCCTGTTCCTCGGTCTCGAGGCCTTTCACCGGGTTGAGCAGCGCCTTTTCCACAGGCGATCAGTTTCCGCCGCGGCGCGCGGGCCGCAAGCCGAGAATGCGGGTGGTAGGGCGCGGACTCCGCTCCGCGCCAAAGCGGTGAACGGAGTCACCGCCCTACCCCAACCTACAGCAGGTCGGCGGCGAGTTCGGCCAGCTTGGAGCGCTCACCCTTCGACAGCTTGACGTGGGCCGCGAGAGCCAGGCCCTTCATCCGGTTGTGGCAGTAAACCAAACCGTTGCTGCGCGAGTCCACGTAGGGGTTGTCAATCTGCGCCGGGTCGCCGATCAGCACGAGTTTCGAGCTTTCGGAGATGCGGGTGATGACCGTCTTCACCTCATGCGGTGTCAGCTGCTGCGCCTCGTCGAGGATGAAGAAGCGTCGGGCGATGGAGCGGCCGCGGATGAAGCACAGCGCCTCGATCTCGACCACCCCGCTGCTGATGAGCCGCTCGTAGGGCTTCACCAGCGGAGCGCCGCCGTGATGGTGGCCACCACCGTGCGAAGGTTGCGGCGAGGTCATGAGGGCCATGGCGTCGTCGCGCTTCTTCTTTTTCTTGCCGGCTTTCTTGGCGGCGAATTGCGGCTCCTTCTGGGGCTTCGAGGGGATGAGCACCTCGAGTGCGTCGTGGTAGGGCTGCAACCACGGTTTCATTTTTTCCTCGAGCGTGCCGGGCAGGAAACCGATGTCCTTGCCGAGCGCAATCACCGGGCGCGAGATGGAGAGGCCGTCGTATTTCGACTTCTCATCGGTGGTCTGGAAAAGCGCGCAGGCGGTGGAGAGGAGCGTCTTGCCGGTGCCGGCCTTGCCGAAGCACGTGACGAGCGAGATGCTGTCGTCCATCAGCGCGTCGACGAAGAATTGCTGTTCGAGGTTCCGCGGGCGGATGGGGATGCCGCCGGGGGCCTTGACGAAATCGGGCAGATGCAGGCGGCGGACGACGTTCTTTCCATAATAACGGCCGGGCATGGTCTTGCCCTCGGGCGTCATGAGCAGGACGTATTCGTTAAGGTAGAGCGGCGCGGCGACCTCCTCAGCGAGCTCGAACTCACCCTCGGAACAGAAGCGCTGCATCTCATAGACATCGAGCGCGACCGTGCGATAACCGTCGTCGTCGGCAGTGGCCTCAGGGACCTTGTCGTTGAGATAGTCCTCGGCCTCGAGCCCTACGGCGCGGGCCTTGAGCTGCACGTTGACGTCCTTCGTGACGAGGATGGTCGGCGGTGGATTGGTCTCCTGGACGAAGAGGGCGCTCGCGATGATGCGATTGTCCTTCTTCGTGAAGTCCGAGAGCACGGCGCGCAGCCGCTGCATGGCGGGCGACGACCAGTTGTTCTCCACGAGGTAGCGGTTGATGATGACCGAGAGCGTGCCCCCGCTGGGCAGCTTGACGCCCTCGTGCATCGATCGCGAGTCAGGCAGGAGCTCCTGCAGGATGCGGTGCACGCGGCGGGCATTGCGGCCGCGCTCCGTGGACTGCTCGCTCTTGATCGCATCGAGCTCTTCAAGAACCTCGACGGGAATCGCCAGGTTGTTGTCCTCGAATTTGTAGATCGACTGTGGGTCGTGCAGCAAAACGTTCGTATCCAAAACGTAGGTCTTCACTCTAACCTCTACGTAATGCTGCGGTGAATTTTGAACCGAGCTAATGATGTTTTCCATCGAGTGGATAACTTGTGAATAACAAATGCATCCGGTTGGCGGATTTGTAAATGCAGTAATTGCAATATTCTGCAAATTCCATGTTACGGTCCACCAATCAGGCCTTCAGGTTCCCGTTTTTTTGGTTTCGATGTGGGACCCCATAGCCGGATGATGTGCTCGGCGAGGTTCAACAGGCTCACGCGGCGCAAGCCGCCCGCACTGAGTTCGCGCAGTGCCGGCACATGCGGGCTGCGCTCAACGAAGTGATCCCAGAGTTCGCGTTCGAGAGTGCGCGCAGCTTCGCCCGGCTGGCTCGCGGCGATGCGGGCGGCATCGGCCACTTTGGCCTGCCAGTGGCGGCGTTCATCGGGGTGCTTTTCCCAGTAGGAAAAGAGGGCTCCTTCATAGTGATTAAGGCTCATTTTTCGGGCGGGGGTTTACAGCCAAGGCGGCATTGCATTTGAAAATCCACCTGCTATGGCTGTCCCGCACACTTCAACCCGACACACCTATGTGGCAAAAGCTTAAAGAACAAATCCCCACCATTATTCTGACCGCCGCCCTGATCCTGGGCGTCGCCTTCTGGTTCAACCAAAAGACCGCCACCGAGATGGCGGCGAAGCAGCAGGCCGAGATCGCCCTTTTGCGGGAGCAGACCAACGCCGAGATGAAGGCTTCCGCCGAGGAAACCCGCCGCCACATCGAGTCGGTTAACCAGTTGCTTAAGGATGCCATTTCCAAGCGTGCCGCGGACGTCTTCATGACGGATGAAGAAGTGGCCAAGCTCAACGAGCAGAAGGTGAACCAGCTCGCCGAAGCCATCGCCGCCAAGGTCATGCCCTACGGCTCGAATATCCCGAAGACCCCCGAGGAGGCCGAGAAGCTTCAGAACGACCAGGTCGACAAGGTTTCCAGCCGCATGGCCGAGAAAATCTCCCCCATCCTCTCCGAGATGGCCAAGGACCAAAACCTCACCCGCGAATCCATCACTGGCTACAGTCAGCGTATTTCCGACCAGATCAGCGGCGTGCTGACCGCCGAGATGTCCCGCAACCAGGAGCTCAACACCCAGCTCCTCGCCTCGCAGGCCGTTGCCCAGGACTCGATGAAGCTCTCGCACGAGATTACCGCCCTTTACCTGAGCAGCTTCAAGGACCAGGGCCTGCTCACCCGCCTGCTCACGCTGCCCGCCAACGTCGTGCGCGACGCCGCCAGCCTGAGCATCGTCAACAGCTCCGATCGCAAGAAGATGGAGGAGCGCCTGGTGAGTCAGATGAACGTCCTCGAGAAGCGCCTCGCCGAGGTGCAGGCCGCCACGCCCAAGAAATAAGCCGGTTCGCATTCGCTTTTGCCCAAGGCCGCGCCTCACCGCGCGGCCTTATTTTTGTAGGGTGGGATCAACTTATCCCGCCTTCTCTTTTGACCTGATATTGCCCTCGAGGGGGGATACGGTGATCCCGCCCTCCACCCCACCCCGCATGAACCCGCTGTCGCTCGATCCCCTCACGGCCCGCCGATTCATGCGCCGCGCCCTGCTGCTGGATGAACCCGCGCCGGATATCGGCACCGCCCTAGCCCACCACGGTTACATCCAGATCGATCCGATCAACGTCACCGGCCGGATGCACGACCTCATCCTGCGCAACCGTGTCCGCGACTACCGTGAAGGCGGCCTGATGCGTCACTTGCACGGCGATCGCACGCCGCTGCCCGCCGCGCAGCGCACGGCCTTCGAGCACCACATTCCCTCAGCCAACACCCTGGTCGCCTTCCCGCTGGACGCCTGGCCGCATCTGCTCGGAGAAATGCGCTCCCGCCGGCACCGCGCCAGTTCGTGGTCAGGCCGGTTGTCGCCGCGTCAACAGGCACTCGTGCCCCGGTTGCTGGCCGAGATCGCCGCCCGCGGCCCGCTTTGCTCGGAGGATTTTGCCGACACCGGGCGCGCCCGTTCCTTCTGGGGAGCATCGACGCAGGCCAAGACCACGCTGCAGAAACTCTTCTTTCACGGCCGGCTGCTGATCGCCCGGCGCGGCGATGGCAACCGCCGCTATTACGATCTGCCTGAACGCGTGCTGCCTGCCTCAATTCTCGCCTTACCCGGGACAAAGAAAAAGGACTCCGCCCGCTGGGAGGCGCTGCTGAAGTTACGTCAGCGCCGGCTCGCGCTCCTCAAGCGCCAGGAGCTCGCCCTCGTCGGCGACTTGGTGCAGGCGGTGAAGATCGACGGCCTGCCCTTGCTGCATTGCCTGCGCTCGGATCTGGCTTTGCTCGAAGGTGGAACCCGGCCTCCGGACGGGTTGGCTTGGCTCACGTGCGGAAAAGCCGGTCCGGAAGCCCGGTTCCACCCTCCTCTCCTCCTCGCTCCCCTTGACCCCCTCATCTACGACCGCCGCGTCACCTCCGGTCTCTGGGGCTTCGACTATACCTGGGAGGTCTACACGCCGCCCGCGAAGCGCAAGCGCGGGTATTATGCCCTGCCGGTGCTCGCCGGCACGGAGTTGATCGGCCATGTCGACCCGAAAGCTGAGCGGGAGAGGAAAAAACTCCGCATCGTTTCCCGCTCGATTCGCCGCGGCCATCGGGTCGCCGATACCGTGCGCGCCCTCGCCCACTGGCTCGGGCTCAAATAATCCACCTTTTCGCAGGCTGCGGGCTTGCTGACGACGCCGGGCTCGCTCATCCACGCTGTTCTTTTCGTGGACGACCTCCTGCTCACCCTCAAAACCACCTTCGGCTACGGCGCCTTCCGGCCGCTGCAGCGCGAAATCATCGAATCAGCGCTGGCCGACAAGGACGTCTTCGCCCTGCTGCCCACCGGTGGCGGCAAGTCTCTCTGCTTCCAACTCCCCGCCCTGCTCCGGCCGGGGCTCACCGTCGTGGTCTCGCCCCTTATCGCCCTGATGAAGGATCAGGTTGACCAGCTGCAGGCCGCCGGCGTCGCCGCGACCTACCTGAACTCCACCCTCGACGCCGACGAGGCCCGCTCCCGCCTGCGCGGCCTGCATCGCGGCGAATGGCGGCTGCTCTACGTGGCCCCCGAACGCCTGATGCTCGACAATTGGGCCGAGAACCTGAAGGCGTGGAACGTCACCGCCCTCGCCATCGACGAGGCGCACTGCATCTCCGAGTGGGGCCATGATTTCCGCCCCGAATACCGCCAGATCGCGAAGCTCCGCGCCCTTCTGCCCGGCGTGCCGGTCATGGCCCTGACGGCCACCGCGACCGACCGCGTCCGCACCGACATCATCAAGCACCTGCAGTTGCGGGACGTTGCCACCTTCGTCGCAAGTTTCAATCGGCCCAACCTTTCCTATCGCGTCATATCCAAGGACCAGCCGGCGAAACAGATCGTCGACTTCGTCCGCGCCCGCGAAACAGAGAGTGGTATTATCTACTGTGCTAGCCGCGCCACCGCCGAACGCGTGGCCGAGTCGCTGGCCGGCCGCGGTTTCTCGGCCCGACCCTACCATGCCGGCCTCGACGCCGCCGAGCGCACCCGCAATCAGGAGCTCTTCCTCCGCGACGAAACCCGCATCATCTGCGCGACCATCGCCTTCGGCATGGGTATCAACAAGCCCAACGTCCGCTGGGTCATCCACCACGACCTGCCCAAAAACATCGAAGGCTACTATCAGGAAACCGGCCGCGCGGGGCGGGACGGCCTGCCGGGCGACTGCCTGCTGCTCTTCAGCGCCGGTGACATCGCCAAACAGACGCACTTTCTCAAGGAAATCACCAACGAGCACGAGCAGGCCGTCGCCCGGGCCCAGTTGCGCCAGATTGTGCATTATGCCGAGAGCTCCGGATGCCGCCGGGCCGAGTTGCTCGACTATTTCGGCGAGAAATTCCCCGCCACGAACTGCGGCGCCTGTGACAACTGTCTCGAACCACGCGCCACCTACGATGGCACGGTTGTCGCGCAGAAATTCCTGTCCTGCCTATACCGCATCGCTCAGAACAGCATGTTCACCGTCGGCCTGAACCACGTCGTCGAGGTGCTCACCGGCGCCGAGACCGACAAGATCCAGCGCTGGGGACACGATCGACTCACTACTTACGGCATCGGCAAGGAACTCGCCCGGCCGGCCTGGGCTGCGGTCGGCCGCGAACTGATGCGGCTGGGTTATGTGACCGTCGCCGAAGGCGGATTCGCCACGCTCGAGCTCACGCCGGAAGGCCGGGCCGTGCTGGTCTCGCGGACGCCCATCACCCTGACCAAGCCCATGGACCTGCCGAAGGCAAAACGCATGGTGCGCCGCGAGGGCGACATCGCCTGCGACGAAATCCTCTTCGAACGCCTGCGCACGCTGCGCAAGCAACTGGCCGACGCGCGCCAGGTGCCCGCCTACGTCGTCTTCGGCGACGCCACGCTCCGCCAGATGGCCCGCGCATACCCGACGCATCTCGGCGCGATGGAAGGCATCACCGGCGTCGGCGAGAAGAAGCGCGCGGAATTCGGTGAAATCTTCGCCCAAGCCATTGCCACCTTCCTCGAGACCAACCCGCGCATCACGTTCAGCGATTAAGCGCGTGGGCCAGCGAGCTTGCTCGCGCCTCGTCTTGCGCCCGCAAGCGGGCTGCCCCCCAACAATCCCGGCGCGCCTCAACGCATCGTCATCAGTGCCGCAAACGTCTCCATTCCTTCCCAGAGATAACGGACGAGCATGTTCTCGTTCTCCGCATGCTGGTTGTTGTCGTAGTTCGCCGCGGGCACCGTGATGACCTTGGCGCCGAGCTTTTCCTCGATGACGCTCAACGGCAGGCTGCCACCGGCCGTAGGCTGCTTCACCACCGGTTCAGTCGTGGTGGATTGCACCGCCGCGATCACCGACTGGGCGATCGGCAGGTTCATCAGCGTGCGCTGGGCATTGTAACCGGGGCCCACCTCCACCTTGATCAGTTTCGCAAACTGGGCGCGCTCGGCGTCGGTTGGCTCATGGTCGAGCACGTGCCAGCCCTGCGTCTTCATGTGCTCGATCACGCGTTCCACCTGCTTTCGCCAGTCGATGCCGAGCACTAGGCGCAGGTCCAGCGTGGTCCGGGCAACTGCGGGGATCACGTTGGTGGCTGCCTTGCCGGTGTTGGCGCTGGTGATGCCATTGATGTTGAGCCCGGGCAGTTCGAACCCCTCGAGCAGCGACCGGCCCGGCACCTCGGCTTCCTTCAGGCCAAGGTCCTTGAGCAACAGGACATCGGTGGACGTGGCATCCTTGATGGCGATGCGCTCGCTCTCGGAAAACATCACATAGTCATCGTAGAAATCCTTGATGAGCACGCGCCCCTTCTCGTCCTTCATGCTTGCCAGCAGGGCGACCAGCCGGTCCGAAGGATTCGGTGCCCAGTTACCGTAGTTGCCGCTGTGGAGGGGACGCTTCGCGCCGTAGGCGGTCAATTCCATGTTCACATCGCCGCGCACTCCGAAGACCACGGACTTGCGGCCCGATACCGGACGCGGCCCGTCGCAGATGATCCACAGGTCGCTCTGCAGCTTGGCGCGGTGCATTTCCAGGAGCTCACCCAGGTGCGGCGAACCCATCTCCTCTTCGCCCTCGAAGAAGAACTTCACGTTGACCGTCGGCCTGGCGCCGGCGGCCGTGAGCGCGGCGTAACCGTTGATGATCGAAAACACGCCGGCCTTGTCGTCGGCGCTGGCGCGGCCGTTGATGCGCCACTCGGGGTTGATGGCGTCACCGGGTTTCCAGGTGTCGATGATCCTGCCACCGCGGGCCACCGGCGCCGTGAGGAACACCGGATTCCACGGATCGAGGCCCTCGGCCCACTCCTTCGGGTTGACCGGCTGGCCGTCGTAGTGCGCGTAGAACACGACCGTGCGGGTCGCCCCGGGCACCTTGACCTCGCCGAAGACCGCGGGGTTGGTCGCGCTGGTCCGGCCCTCCAGCAACTCTGCGGCGATGCCGCGTCGCTTCATCATGGCGACAAGGAACTCGGCGTTGCGCCGGACGTTCGGCTGGTCGGCTCCGACGTTCGGAATGCGGATGAATTCGCGATACTCGGTCATCAGTTCCTGCTCATGGGCGATGCGGTGGGCCCGCACCGCATCCTGGACCGGGCTCGCGGCGGCGGCGGCCGTCAGCAAAACACACCAGGCAGTCACCCGGGAGCACGACGTAATCTTCATGGGGAAGTGGATCTACGCTTGGCCTGCTCCGGGCTTTAGGCAATGGGTAACTCCCCATGCCGCATCCCGCTCCCCGTCCGCTGCCCGAGAACGACGGCCTGGCTCTGGTCGGCGAGCGCGTGGCTCTGACCGCCTCGATCCCCCCGAAGATGGCGGAGCGCATGATCGGCACCCGCAATCCGCACGGCAAATCCAACGCCGACGTCCTGCGCCAGCTCGCGACCGCTTCCGACCCCCGCCGACCGGCGATCCACTGGCTGGTCGATTTCCCGGCGAACATGGGCGAGCGCGAGGCCTCGCTCTATGAGCACCCCTTCCACCATCTGTTTCGCACCATGCGGCCCACGCGCGACCGCTGGTGGGTGAACCTGCATGCCGACGAGCGTTTGCGTGCTACCCTCGCCCGGCGCGAACGTTACCTCGCCACGCCGGTCGGCGCCGAGCCGCCCGCCTGGATGTGGTTCGATTCGGCCATCATCCCGGATGACACGCTGATCGCCGTGGCGCGCGACGACGACTTCACCCACGGCATCCTCGCCGCGCGGCCCTTCGCGCTCTGGTGGCGCAAATTTCACTCCCGCCGCAATCCCGCCCTGGCCATCACCGCCTACCCGTTCCCTTGGCCACCCGGCACCGGGCTGAGCGCCCTCACCGCCGCGCAGGAGGAACACCGCCATGCCGTAGCCAAGGCCGCGCGCGGTGCCGACGCGGAAACGCTCAATGCCGCCGTGGCCGCCACCTACGGCTGGCCGACGGATCTAGCTGACGACGCGGTGCTCACGCGCCTCGGTGAGCTGAACCGGACGCGCAGCGGATGACTGTAGCGGTGGTCTATGACCGCCGTCAGATCATGTAGGGTCGGCGCTCGTCGTTGGACCTGATTTGGTAGGGGCCGTTGCCCTCAACGGCCCTTCAAAGGGCGCTTGAGGGCAAGCGCCCCTACCAATCCAAACGATCCGCCGACGAGCGGCGACCCTACATTTCGCCTCACGGCTTCTCGCCGGCGAATTTCCACGAGCTGCGGTAATCGCGCGGCAGTTTCGTGCCGGTGACGTGCGCGCGCACCATCTCGATCGGCATGATGCCGCCCTGCAGCACGCTATCGTGGAAGGCCTTCTCCTTCATCTTGCCGGTCGTCACGAGGTCACCGTAAAGCGTGCGCAGCTGGATGGCGCCCATCATATAGGCGACCTGGTAGAGTGGCGACCAGTCGCCGTTGAACGACCGGCGCACCTCGCCGGTCGCCGTGTGCCGGTCATGGCCGACCGTGCTCACGAGGAAATCGATGCACTCCTGCGGCGTCCATTTGCCAAGGTGGAAATTGAGCGAGAAGATGATCCGCGCGCAGCGGTGCGTGCGCCAGAACAGCGCGCCGGCCCGGTCCATCGGCTCCTTGAAGTAGCCCAGATCCCACAGGTGGAACTCCCACCACAGCGCCCAGCCCTCCATCCAGAACGGCGTGTAGTAGAGCTGGCGGTGCGGGTTGAAGCGGTCGATATACCAGCCCTGCAGGTGGTGGCCCGGGATCAGCTCGTGGTGCACGGTGGCGCGGCAGAAATGCCGGTTGTTCGCCCGGAGGCTGTCGAGCTTGTCCGCGTGGTCCATCGTGTCGGTGGGGAACGACACGATGATGCGCTCGCCGCCGAGGAAGAACGGGGCGACCTTCTGCCGCTCGGGCGACATCATCGTCATAGTCCAGTCGTCGATCGAGTGCGGCGGCACGGTGAGGAGGTCGCGCTTCGTGAGAAAATCCACGGCCTCATAGGCGAGCCCCGCGATGAACTCGGGCTGTTTGCCCGGCGGCAGGTAATCCTGCTTGGTCTTTTCCAGCGCAGCCTTCCAGTCGTCGCCGAGGCCCATCTCCTGCGCGACCTTCTTCCACTCGGCCTGGCACCAGGCGAGTTCCTTCTCCGCGATGGCGATCAGCTCGGCCGGCGTGTAGGGGATCATTTCGCGTTCGAGGTCGATCTTGAGCCCCTCGGCTCCGATCGGGTCGCCGATGATCGGCTCGTCCTCACCGGCCTTCACCCCGACGATCTTCTCCTTCAAAAACTTCGCGTAGTCGTTCAGCGCGGCCGTCGCCTTCTTGTAAGGCTCGCGGTTCCACCAGCCGAACTCCGGGTCGTAGCCGTCGTAGAACTCGAACCAGTTCTTCAGCGTCTTGCCCAGCTCGTCCAGTTTGTTGGCCGCGCGTAGGGCCGCGATCTTGCCGGGCTTGGCGGCGTCACCCTCCAGTGACTTTTTCGCCGCCTCGATGTCCGTGCGGATCCGGGCGAGCTCTGCGGCCGAGACCTTCGGGTCCACCTGGGCGAAATCACGCCGCTTCTCCTGCAACCCGGCGAGGGAATCGGCGAAGCTCATAAACGGCTTCATCTCCGCGCCCTTCTGCTCCGCCCGGTCCAGCAGGCCGAGCTCGTAGCGCAGGTTGAGCCGCATCAGGTGCCAATCGATGCGCCCCTCCGCGCCGAGCGATTCATAGGACATCGCCTCCAATTTGGCCTGCCAGGCTTGGTAAAACTCCCGCAGCCGTTTCAGCTGCAGAGCCGAGCCGGGCACCGAGTAAATCTGCTGCAAGCCGTCCCGATCGAGTCGGAACCGCTCGACGAGCTCGCGCAGCTCGCTGGATTGCGGCTTCGCCAGCACCGTGAGGTCCGGCACATAAAGCGCCGCATCACGCTGCGCCTGGGTGGGCTGGCCGTGGCGAAAATCCTCCGCAGCCAGCATTACGTTGCATAACAAAAGCGAGGCCACGATCCGACCGTTCGGGAATTTCATAGGGGATGCGCCAGTTTCCGTGTCCCACCCCAAGCCGCAAGCGTGGAGTGGAGCTTCGCAAGGTGGAACCTGCGCTCCGCGCACGTTGGTAGGGGCCGTTACCCTCAACGGCCCCTACCCTCAGAACTTCCATTCGACCCCGGCAAAAGCGCCAACACCGAGCTGCGGATAGCCGTGAACCTCCGCATAAGCCTCATCGAGCAGGTTCTCAACGCGCGCCTTCACGGCCAGCCGGGGATTCACCTGCCACGCGCCGTAAACACGCACGACGGTGTAGTCCTCGGCGTCGATGGTGGCGAAGGTCGCCGCATGCACGTCCCGCCGGTCTGCCGCGAAGGCGACGCCGGCGCCGGCGCTGAAGCCGCGACCGAAGTCATGCCACATATCCAGCGATCCGCTGTTTCGTGGCCGCCGCAGCAGGCGCGTGTTACTCGTGAGATTTTCCGCTTCAAGATAAGTGTATGCCAGGCGCACCTCCACCGCGCCAGGCAGCGTGAACTTGCCCGCCAGCTCGACGCCTCGCGTCCGCGCCTCCTCCACGTTGGCCGTCGTGCCGGGGAACACCCCAAAGTTGAACACGATCAAGTTGTCGTAACGTGTGTCGAACCACGTCGCGCTCAGCGAACCGCGGTTGTCGGCGAGGTAGTAATCCACCCCCGCGTCCCAGCCGCGCGCCTTCTCGGGCTTCAGGTTCGGATTGCCCACGTAGAATGAACTCTGGCCGTAGAGATCGAGGAAGCTCGGTGAGCGGAACGCCGTGCCGTAGGTGGTGCGGACCTTCCAGCGGGAGTCCTTCGACAGCCACGCCGCCGTCGCCCGGCCGGTCGTGGCGCGACCAAACGTGTCGTGGTCGTCGCTGCGGAGACCGGCGGTCAGGTAAACGTGCTCGACCGGCGTCCATTCGTCCTGGGCGAAGAACGCCAGCAGGCTCTGTCGCTCGTTGATGCTGCCGAAGCCGTTGTTCCGGGTGTGGTTCGCCTCGACGGTCAGGCCGCCGGTGACGCGGTGCTGCTCGCTGAGCACATAGGTGCTCTGCCAGTCGAGCACGGCGCGCCGGTTCTTGACCACCGTCTCGCTCGTGCCGCTGTCGGACACATAGCGGCGGTCCTGTCCGCCGAGCACGACATGGCTCGTCAGCCCGGGCGAGTGCGCCAGATCCGCGAACACCGTCGCCAGCTGGTTGCTCTCGGTCTCCTCATTGTCGGGATCGTTGGCCCCGAAACCGATCGCGGCGCCGGGCGAGCCGTAGCGACCGATGAATCCGCGCCACGTCGCGCCGATGGCGATGTCCTTGGTCACCTGCCGGTCGAGCCGCAGCGAATAGGTGACGCTGTCGAATTCGTTGTTCGGCCGCTCATTGTCGGTGTGCCCGCCGGAGGCGGAGAATGTGAAGGCACGCTTCGCATCGCCACCCTGCGCGCTGACCGCACCCTGCACAGTGCCGAACGAGCCGGCTTCCGCCGCGATGGTTGCGCTGCCGGGGCCGGTGCCGCGCTGGCCGCGAATGGCCACAACTCCACCGACCGCCTCGCCGCCGTAGAGCGTGCTCTGCGGGCCGTGTGAGACCTCGAGGTTGTCGCAAGCGCTGACGCACATGCCGCCGAACGAGACCTGGTAGTCAGTGTTGGGATCGTTGAAGCGGATGCCGTCCACCAGGAACAGCGTCTGGTTCGAATTAGAGCCTCGCAGAAAGAGCGAGGCCACGCCGCCCGCCGCACCCGAGGCGAAGTTGGGCGCGCCCGCGACGCCGCCGAGGGCAGAGCGCAGGCCGGTGAGCTGCATGCGGGCCAGTTCGGCGCCACTGATCTGGTCGACGTAAGTGCCAAGCGTCGTCAGGGCCGCGGGTGTCCGCGTGGCCGTGAAGACATAGTCGGGCAATTTATCCGGTTCGGCGGGCTGCGCGAACGCGGTCAGGGCCGGGGCAAAGCCGGCGAGGAGGAGCAGGCGTCGAAGCGACGCCGCGATGGTGGTATTCATGATCTGCTGATGCTGCGGCAAGAGCAGACCGCCGCCTTCCGGGAGGCGGGACCATCAGTCCCGCAGATCGGACGGCACGTTTCCACTCCCACCCTTCAATGTGCGTTGAAGGTTAAACCCGGCCGCCTGCACAAGGCGTCCGCGTGGTGAGTTTCCGGGGGCAGATGTTCGGACTCCGCATGTGCACGCTTTCGCGTATTGACCTCGCCCCTCGCCTTCACCGGTTGCCCGATTGGCTTTGCCCGGCGCCTGTCGCCGGTGGGGGTCTGTGATGCGTTACCGCAGCGCAACTGTGGCCGGATTGCACGGCCTTCCCTGTATCCCTGGAATTTGATGAAAGAACCTCAGGCCCGCCACCAATCCCCCTACGTGCCTGCTTACGCAAGCCCTAATGCTGCCAGCGTTTACGTCATAACCTCGCTTCGCCAAAGCCACGCTTGCCTTTTCATATCAACGAATCTTGATGCAAGCATACAAGATTAATTTCATGCCGCCCGTCCCGCCCACTTCCGCCGAAACCGCCCTCCGCCGACTGCTGGCTGAGCGCGTGGCCATCATTGATGGCGCCATGGGCACGACCATCCGGGCCTATAATATCACCGAGGAGCAGACGCGCGGCGACCGATTCCGGGATGCCCCGAAGGATCTCAAAAACAACGGCGACATCTATTCCCTCACCCGGCCCACCGAGATCGAGGACATCCACCGCCGCTTTCTGGAAGCGGGAGCCGACATCATCGAGACCAACACCTTCTCGGCGACCAGCATCGGCCAGAGCGAGTTCTTCATCGAGGATCCGCGCGAAAAAGGCGGCCGCAAGGACCCGGTCTTTTACCAAAGCGTCATCGAGAACCCGTTCCTGCAGGAGCTCGCCCACGATATCAACTACCAGTCGGCCCGGCAGTGCCGCACCTGGGCCGACCGCATCGCCAACAATTCCGGCCGCCGTCGCTACGTCGCGGGCGCTGTCGGCCCGTTGACCGTCTCGCTTTCCAATTCGCCCGATGCCGACGATGCCGGTTTCCGCGTGGTCACCTTCGACCAGGTGAAGGCCGACTACCGCCGCCAGGTGCGCTCTCTGATCGCGGGCGGCGTGGACCTGCTGCTCGTCGAAACCATCTTCGATTCCCTCAACGCCAAGGCCGCGCTGGTCGCGATCGGGGAAATCTTCGCCGAGGACAAGATCCGCCTCCCGCTCATGATCTCGGCCGCCGTCGGCCGCGGCGGCGAAACGATGATCTCCGCCCAGACGGTCGGGGCGTTCTGGAACGCCGTGCGCACGCACAAGCCGCTCGCTGTCGGCCTCAACTGCTCGATCGGCCCCGACCTGATGCGCCCGTTCCTCGAGGAACTGGGCCAGAAATCCGACACCTTCATCTCCTGCTACCCGAACGCCGGCCTGCCAAACCCGCTCACGGAAACCGGCTTCGACCTGAAGCCCGCCGACATGGCCCGCTTCATGGGCGAGTTTGCCGACAGCGGCCTGCTCAACATCGCCGGCGGCTGCTGCGGCAACACCCCTGAGCACATCGCGGCCATCGCCGAGTCGCTCAAGCCCAAGCCGGCCCGCAAGCTCACAATCATCCGCCCCGAAGGGCCGGATGGGGCCTGGGGTCTAGGTTCTCGGGTCCGGGGTTCTAATTCCCCAGAACCCAAATCCCAGACCCTGGAACCTGGAACGGTCCTGCCTCTTCAATTGTCAGGGTCGCTTCCTTTCACTCAACAGGCAGGAACGTTCCTCATGGTCGGCGAACGCACCAACGTCGCCGGCTCTCCCAAATTCGCCAAGCTCGTGAAGGCCGGCAACTACGAGGAAGCCGTCTCCGTCGCCCGCCAGCAGGTCGACAACGGCGCCAACATCATCGACATCTGCATGGACGACGGCCTGATCGATGGCGTCGCGGCCATGACGCGCTTCCTCCAGCTCATCGGCAGCGAGCCCGAGATCGCCAAGGTCCCGGTCATGGTCGACTCCTCCAAGTGGGAGGTCATCGAGGCCGGCCTGAAATGCCTTCAGGGCAAGGGCATCGTCAACTCCATCTCCCTCAAGGAGGGCGAGGCGAAATTCCTCGAGCAGGCGCGCACCATCCTCCGCTACGGCGCCGCCGTCGTCGTCATGGCCTTCGACGAGGTGGGGCAGGCCGACACCGCCGCGCGCAAGATCGAGATCTGCACCCGCGCCTATCGCATCCTGGTAGACGAGGTCGGCTTCCCGCCCGAGGACATCATCTTCGACCCCAACATCTTCGCGGTGGCGACGGGGATCGAGGAGCACGACAACTACGCCGTCGACTTCATCGAGGCGACCAAGGTCATCAAGGCGACCCTGCCCTACGCCCGCATCTCGGGCGGGGTGTCGAACGTCAGCTTCAGCTTCCGCGGCAACGAGCCGGTCCGGCGGGCGATCCACAGCGTCTTTCTGTACCACGCCATCCAGGCGGGCATGGACATGGGCATCGTCAACGCCGGCGACCTGCCCGTCTAT
>JBKJRX010000299.1:0-2854 GCA_046593155.1 Lacunisphaera sp. | reverse complement strand
TGCCCTCGACTGCGAACAGCATGTTTTTCAAGGCGATGATGGCTTCCACCTGCAACTGTCCCCGCTGGCTGAGGCCGGCGGCGAGAAGTTTGCCGGCGAGTTCCCGCTGGGTGTCATTCATATCACCAAGCCGGATGCCCTGCCGGGCGATCGGCACGTAATGCCAGTTCTCGCGCTCGTCATCGTTGACCGGAAACACGGCCCGCTCGCGCTGCGGGCCGTCGAGGGACTGCAGCCATGTGCGGGCGGCCGTCGCCATTTCCACTCCGGGGGCGTGGTCGGGGTTGGCGCGGGTCGCAGCGGCGGACAACAGCAAGAGCATGACAGCGAGCGAGGGGCGGAGGGGCATGGAGGATTGGTTAACAAAGCGCCTGGTGACGGGCAAGCCCGGCGTCCGTGCCTGGCCTTGCCAACGCGCGCGGGTGATGACGGAATGGGGCATGAGTCTGTTACCCCCCGGTGCGAAATGGCGGTTTTGCGGTATTTGGGCGATGCTGCTGATCGCGGTCACGGCGCCGGCCCAGCGGCCGCATTTCGATCCGCAGCGCGACTACGCCTACGATCTCGCCGCGACCGATGCTGGCGTGACCAACGTCAAGCTGACCACCGCGGGGTTTGACTGGCCACCGGATGCTAAGGACGCCGACACGGCGTTTCTCGAGGTCACTCTGGCCGGAACCACCGGCGAGGCGCCAGAGATCAAGGCTGCGCGTGGCGGGGTTTCGGTTCGCCAGGTTTTTGAGGAGAACGCCCGGGGCCGGCGCTTTTTGGATGTCAGTCCGCTGCTCAAGGCCGAGGGTGCGCACGTGGCGCTGGCAGGCGTAGGGGTCGAATGGCAACCAGGGCCGGCGCGGCTCTTTATCTATAGGAATGCACCGCTGGCAGGCCGGCGCGTGCTGGTGCTGGCGCCGCATCCCGACGATGCGGAGATCTCCGCTTTCGGGGTCTACCGGCGGACGCGGGCTGACATCATTACGGTCACTGCGGGTGATGCCGGCGGGGAGAACTTCAAGGCGCTCTTCACCGAGCAGGCCGAGCACTACCGGGTCAAGGGCTGGGTCCGCACGTGGGACAGCATCAGCGTGCCGTTCTACGGCGGGGTCTATCCCGGTCGTGCGCGTAATCTCGGCTACTACGACGCGACGCTGAAGAGTTTGCAGGCCGAACCGACCGTGGCGCTACTTCCACTCATGGCCAAGCTCGACGATCCCGCCTATTACCGGCGGTTGAATGTAGATGTCGCGTTGCGGGACCGGCCCTTCACCGGCACCTGGGTCGGGCTGGTGGACGACCTGCTCTGGGAACTGGAACGGGTCCGGCCTGAGGTCATCGTCGCCCCGCATCCGCTGCTCGACCATCATGCCGACCATCAGTTCGCGACCATCGCGCTGATTGACGCCCTCGCGCGCTGGGAGGGGAAATGCGAACTCTACCTCTACACCAACCACGCGCTGGAGAACGAGGCGTGGCCGCTCGGCGACCGCGACGCGATGTCGGGCCTGCCGGCATGGAGCGGGAAGGAGCTGTTTTTCAAACGGATCTATTCGCACCCGGTTTCACCCGCGGAGCAGAAATTGAAATTGGTGGCGTTGGAAGGCATGCACGATCTGCGCGCCTTTGACCTGCGCGACGGCACGCCCGCGGTGAGCGAAGCCGAGAAGCGATTGTTAAAGCACTACGACTACTACCGCCGCGCTCCCCGGCCGAATGAACTGTTTTTCGTGGTCACGCGCGAGGACGCCATCCGATTGCGCGACGCGTTCCTGGCGCCGCGATGAGGCCAGCTTGCAGGTCTGTAAAATATCAATTTCCCCAGCCTGGCTCCTTGCTCAGTCGCACTTAACCGGCTCAAGGAACTCTTTTCACGACCGGGCGAGCCGTCATTGCAACTCCGGCAGGGTGATCCGCTTCACTTCGCCGGACTTGTAGGCAGTCCAGCGTTCATGAGGATTTTTTTATGGGACGGATTGACC
The DNA here is from genome assembly GCA_046593155.1 of Lacunisphaera sp. Lineage (GTDB taxonomy): Bacteria > Verrucomicrobiota > Verrucomicrobiia > Opitutales > Opitutaceae > Lacunisphaera. The sequence goes on along the minus strand of JBKJRX010000299.1, from coordinate 881 downwards.
GTCAGGGTGTCGTCCACGCCTGAGAACCAGAATTCCGCCGCCAGCTTCATCCGCTGGCGCTTGGTCAGCTTGGTCAGCTCGGGAAAATTGGCGAGGGTCATGATGGAAACCTACTCAGCGAGAGCGGACGGTCAATCTCGGGTTCGCAGGCAGGGCGACCCCGCCAAAGTTGGGCCAAGCGGGCAATCGTGTGGCGCGGTGAGCACGGGGCGGCGCTTCATATCCATTTCCGCGAGCTGACCCCCGTTCGATTCCCCATCAATTTCCTCAGCCTGACCCGTTCGGCTGTGGCTTAATTTCGTATGTGGAATAAGAACCGCTTCTCCCAAACGGTTGATAGGTCACATCCAAAGAGGTAAGGTGCTCTTCAAATTCCAAGTAGAGAACCTCTCCGATGTATGTCTGCTTTAAGTTCTCCTGTGAGATAGCATTGGTTCGTCCGAGCTGGTAACCCATGGTTGGGGACTGCTCGCAAATGGAGTATCCCCAATAGAAATCTGTTTCGTGAGAGACCAAAGCTCTCTTCAAGACACTGGTCCATGCTCCTAGTATCGGTATGTGTCCGAATCGCACGATGCTACCATCCGAAAAACGGACAAACCACGACTGACCTACTGGCGTAGGGAAATCCTTCTCGAACTTACCAGTTTTCCGTTTTTCATTTTCCGAGGTGCTCGCTTGATACTCTAATCGAAAAGTAGCTTGGCTTGTCTCTGGTGCCTGTATGCACCGTATGGTGCACCCTATACTTCCATATATTGTTTTCATTTCTCCAGCCTCATTGGCGCTTTTCTTCGAGACCGCTGAGTAAACCTTGGATTTCGCTTTTCACGACGCGAGCATCGAAATCTTCAATCTCTCCCTCGAACATCAGCATGAAG
>JBKJRX010000252.1:0-7859 GCA_046593155.1 Lacunisphaera sp. | reverse complement strand
CGGCGTCCCGCGGCATCCTTCGCAACTTTACGAGGCCGCGCTGGAAGGCCTGTTGCTATTTGCCTACCTCCAGTGGCGTTTCTGGAAAACGGACGTCGCCCGCCGGCAACCCGGCCGCCTGACCGGCGAATTCCTCATCGCCTATTCGCTGGCCCGGGCACTGTGCGAGATTTACCGCGAGCCGGACTCCACGCTCATCCTGGGAATGACCCGCGGGACGTTCTACTCGGGTTTTTTGGTGGCCGCCGGCGTGGCACTCAGCGTGCTCGCAGCGCGGCGCTCACCCCGTAAAACCTGACGCTTCAGCGCCCCTCATACCAATAGGCGCGCACCTGCCGGTCCGCCTTGTCCTGCCGCCGGGTGAGGGTCAGCCAGGCGATCCGCGCCATGGTGCCCAACTGATGCCAGTCGCCGTGCTGGTCGAACTTGCGGGTGGACACGATGGCCTTGACGCCGGCCAACCGCACGAAGCGCTGCGCCTGTCCCCGGCCGAGGCGTTTGAGCCGCAGCAAAAAATCCACATCCTCCGCGACCAGCTTGTCCTCCCGATAACCTTGCAGCCGCTGAAAGTCGGCGCGACGGCAAAACACGACCCCGGAATCAACCCCCAGCAGCCACACCCCGGGCAGCAGCAGCGCCCAAGTCGCCAGAATGCCGGGTGACCAGCGCTCGGAAGTCAGGCGGGTGGCGCCGCCGATGACGCCGCCGGCATCAAGCGCGCGCGCGATGGCCAGGAAGGTGTCGGGGTGCACCTGCATGTCCGCATCAACAAAGCACAGCACCTCGCCGCGCGCGGCGAGGCCTCCGCCGTTGCGGGCGGCACCGATGGCGCGTTTCACCACCGGAATCACGCGACAGCCGTGCTGCCGGGCTATCTCCGCAGTGGCGTCGGTGGAGGCGTTGTCCGCCACGATCAACTCGACCTGGGTGGCGCCACCCGGCGCCCGGGCCGCGGCCGCCTGGAGCGTGGTCAGGAGTCGCGGCAGCAGGACCGCCTCGTTGTAGGCGGGCACGACGACCGAAAAGCGCGGCTCAGAGGACAAAGCCTGACGGAATCACCGCACCCTTGGTGACACAGAGGATGCCGTCGCGGATGACCACCTCATGCGCATAGTCGCCATCGGGCTTGCCGGTGGGTGACAGCATGACACCATCGCCGATCCGGGCGTTCTTGTCGATGATCGCATGGTGGATGCGGCAGTTGCGGCCGACGCCGATTGATGGGCGGCCGGCCTCCCGGTCAGCCAGCACCTCTTTCTCCGTCTGATAATAATCCGCGCCCATCATCACGACGTCCTCCAGGTTGGAATTTTCGCCAAGGATCGCGCGGATGCCGATGACACAGTGCTTGAGCGTCGAGTCCGTGACCAGACAACCATCGCCAATCACCACATGGTCGATGTTGCACTTGTTGACCTTGGAAGCGGGCAGGTAGCGCGGATGCGTGTAGATCGGGGCGCTGCGGTCGAAGAAATTGAAGGGCGGCAGCGGTTGCGCGAGCGCCAGATTGGCCTCGAAGAAGGCCCGCACGGTGCCGATGTCCTCCCAATAGCCCTCGAAAATGTAGCTGAAAATCTTGGCCTTGCCGAGGAGCGCCGGGATGACCTCCTTGCCGAAATCCTTCATGTTGTTCTCGAGGCTGTGGCGCAGCACGTCCCGGCTGAAAACGTAGATGCCCATTGAGGCGAGGCATTGTTTCTCGGTGGTCTTGACGGCGAGCTTGGCCTCGAGCGCCGGGCTGATGGCCAGGCTCCGGATGATCGCGGGATCCTTGGGTTTCTCGACGAATTCGGTGATCGCCAGATTGTCGCTCACGCGCATCAGGCCCAGACCCTCCACCTTGGAGATCGGGAAAGGGATCGCAGCGATGGTCAAATCCGCCCCCGTGGCAATGTGCTGGTCGATGATGGTGCTGAAATCCATCCGGTAGAGCTGGTCGCCTGACAGGATGAGGATGAACTCGTGGCGGTGGCTGTTAAAATGGACGATGTTGCGCCGGACGGCGTCCGCTGTCCCCTCATACCAAGCGTTGCTCTTCTCCGTCTGCTCGGCGGAGAGGATGTCGATGAAGCCCGCCCCGAAGGGATCGAAGTGGAAACTTTTCTGGATGTGCCGGTGCAGCGACGCGGTCAGGAATTGCGACAGCAGGAAGATGCGGTTGAAGCCGGAATTCAGGCAATTGCTGATCGGGATATCGACGAGGCGGTATTTGCCCGCGAGGGGCACCGCCGGTTTGCAACGCTCTTTGGTCAGGGGGAACAACCGCGTGCCGCGGCCGCCGCCCATGATTACCGATAGAACTTTCTTGGATTCCGCCATGGGGTATTGTTTGTCCTCTAATTTCTTGCGGTATGATTTGAACACCGTCTAAAATCGCCAGCTTAAACCTATACTTATGTGCGGCATAGTCGGCTATATCGGCAAACAAAAGGCAGCGACCATCATCCTCGAGGGCCTCAAGCGCCTCGAATATCGCGGCTATGATTCTGCCGGCATCGCCATCCAGCAAGGGGGTCGCTTCGAGGTCGCCAAAAAGATCGGGCGCGTCGAGGGCCTGATCAAGGCCACCCCGGCCCAGAAGATCGCCGGCAGCACCGGCATCGGCCACACCCGCTGGGCCACCCATGGCGGCGTCACCGACGCCAACGCCCACCCTCACATCAGCAGCGACCAGAAAATCGCCCTGATCCACAATGGCGTCATCGAAAATTACGCGAGCATCAAGAAATTTCTCGTGAGCAAGGGCTACACCTTCCTGTCCGAGACCGACACCGAGGTGCTCTGCAACCTGATCGCCTACCATTACCAGAAGGAACCCGCCACCAAGGACGCCAGCCGCTTTCTCGAATCCGTTCGCAAGAGCCTCCGCCATGTCGAGGGCACCTACGGGATCGCGGTGATGTGTGGCGACTGCCCCGCCGAGATCGTGTCGGCCCGCAAAGGCTCGCCTCTCATCCTCGGCGTCGGCGATGGCGAGCTCATGCTCGCCAGCGACGTTGCCGCCATCATCAGTCGCACGCAGAACGTCGTCTACCTCAAGGACGGCGAACTCCTGCACATGACGGCGGCGAATTTTTCCATCACGACCCTGGACGCCGCGGATGTGTCGCCCGTCGTCGATAAAATCACCTGGAAAATCGAGGACTCCGAACTCAATGGCTACGCGCACTTCATGGAGAAGGAGATTTTTGAGCAGCCCGCCGCACTTGAAAACACCATGCGCGGGCGCTTTTCCGAGGACGGCAGCACCGCCCAGTTTGGCGGCTTGAACATCTCCGCCGTGGATCTGCGGCAGGTGGATCGCTTTCATTTCCTCGCCTGCGGCAGCGCGTGGCATGCTTGTTTGATTGCCGAACATCTCATCGAGCGCTTTGCCCGCGTGCCGGTCGAGGTCGATTACGCCTCCGAATTCCGTTACCGGAACATGCCGCTGGGCAACAACACGCTTTTCTTCACCGTCAGCCAGTCGGGCGAGACGATCGACACTCTGGCGGGCATGCGCGAGGCCAAGCGCAAGGGTTACAAGGTCCTCGCGATCAATAATGTGGTCGGTTCAAGCATCGCGCGCGAAGCCGACGGCGGCATCTACCAGCACGTCGGCCCCGAGATCGGGGTGGCCTCGACCAAGGCCTTTACCTCCCAGCTGCTCGTCGGCGCCATGCTGGCGCTCTACCTCGGCCGCATGCGTGACATGAGTTTCAGCGACGGCACTGAATTCGTGCACGCGCTCAAGGGGGTGCCCGACCTCGTGCGCAAAGCCTTGGAGCAGGCCCCGCACATCAAGGAAATCGCGAAACGCTATGCCCATTACCACGACTTCCTCTTCCTCGGCCGGCTGTCGTTGTTCCCGGTCGCCTTGGAGGGCGCCCTCAAGCTCAAGGAAATCTCCTACATTCACGCCGAGGGGTATCCCGCGGCGGAGATGAAGCATGGGCCCATCGCCCTCATCAGCGAACAGTGTCCGTCCGTCTTCTTTGTGTCTTCCGGTGAGATGTTCAACAAGGTCGTTTCCTCCATGCAGGAAATCAAGGCCCGCAAGGGCAAGATCATCGCGGTCGCCACCGAGAAATGCGACCTGCCGGCCGGCCTGGCCGACGAGATCATTCGCATCCCCGAGTGCCACGAGGCCGTGCTACCCATTGTCGCGACGGTGCCGGTCCAATTGCTGAGCTATTACATCGCGGTGGAGCTGAATCGCGACGTGGACAAGCCGCGCAACCTGGCCAAATCGGTCACCGTCGAGTAGCCCATGCAAGTTTCCCCCACGCGCGAGGAATTCCTGCGCCTGAGCCAGCAGGGCAATGTCATCCCCGTCGGGACCGACCTGCTCGCTGACCTGGAGACGCCGGTTTCAGCTTACGCCAAACTCCGCGGCGCCGGCCCGGCCTTCCTCCTGGAGTCGGTGGAAGGCGGTGAAAATGTCTCCCGTTACAGCTTTATCGGCTGCAACCCCCGAAAGATTCTCCGCGCCCAGCCGGGCGAGGCCGACCCGCTCGTGGCCTTGCAGGCCGAGCTCGCGCGCTACCGGCCAGTGAACGTGCCCGGTCTCCCCCCGTTCACGGGTGGCGCGGTCGGTTACCTGGGTTACGAGTTCATCCACAGTGTGGAAAAGACCGTGCCCCTGGCCGCCCGCGACGAACTCGGTGTGCCCATGATGTGGTTCATGCTCTGTGACTCGGTCCTGGCCTTCGACCGGGCCCACCAGACGATGCGGCTTATCGTCAACGCCCACGTGGGTCTCGACGCGGGGGCCGCCTACGAGGCCGCCGGCACCGAACTGAAACGGATGCAGGCCGCCCTCGCCCAGCCCTCGCCCCTCCGGTCGGCGATCCTCGGCGATGCCGGCCCGGTGCAGGTGCCCGCCGGGAACTTTACCAAGGCCGCCTTTGAAAAGATGGTCGAGGACTCGAAGGAATTCATCCGCGCCGGCGATATTTTTCAGATCGTGCTCTCCCAGCGTTTTTCGCGGGACTTCCGGAAGTCGCCGCTCGATCTCTACCGGGCCCTCCGCACGGTGAATCCATCCCCTTACATGTTCCTGCTGGAGGCCGATGACTTCGCCCTGGTGGGCGCCTCGCCCGAAGTGCATGTGCGCCTGACGGGCCAAAAGGTCGAGATCCGCCCCATCGCCGGCACCCGGCCCCGGGGAAAGAACAGCGCCGAGGATGTCGCGTTTGAAAAGGATCTGCTGGCGGATGAGAAGGAACGCGCCGAACACCTGATGTTGGTGGACCTCGCCCGCAATGACATCGGCCGGGTCTGCTCCTTTGGTTCGATCAAAGTGCCCGAGTTCATGACCATTGAACGCTACTCCCACGTGATGCACATTGTGTCACAGGTGGAGGGACAACTTGCGCCAGAACGTTCCGCTTTTGATCTCATGCGGGCCACTTTTCCCGCCGGCACCGTCAGCGGCGCGCCCAAAGTCCGCGCCATGCAGTTAATTTCGAAGATGGAAGCCACGCAGCGCGGCACATATGCTGGTGCCTTGGGGTATTTTAGCTACGACGGCAATCTTGATTCTTGCATAACCCTTCGCACCGCACTGGTTAAGGATGGTAAAGTCCACATTCAGGCTGGTGCCGGCATCGTGGCTGATTCCGTCCCGACCGCTGAATATCAGGAGACAATTAACAAGGCGTCCGCCTTGTTTAAGGCCATCATCCTGGCTGATAAACTGACGAGTTGAGCGTCTAGGCGGCACAGAGCCGCGTATTTAGGGTCGGAACAATAGCAGTGGGAATTTCCTTCCGCTCTTAGGCATCCAATATGCAAAGAGCCATGGAGTAACATTCCCGTTGGCTCAAACGTCAGACAATTATTATCATGCCCAACCGCAAAAAGACTCTCCGCTCCACGCCGGCAGCAGTCGCGATGCCTGCGGATCGCGTCTCGGCTCCCGTGAGCATCCCTTCCCCCGAGGAAGGTCTCTCCCTCCGGCCCGAGATCAAGGCCGCCACCCCGCCCTCCCAGTTCGACCAGGCCTCCCCGGTCGACCGTCGCGATGAGCGTTCCAACCTCCAGCTTTATCTCAACGAGATCCGCCTGACCCCCCTCCTGACCATCGCGGAGGAGATCCAACTCGCCGCCCGCATCAAGAAGGGCGACAAGGCGGCCCGCGACCACATGATCAAGGCCAACCTGCGCCTCGTCGTGAAGATCGCCTACGATTACAACCAGATGGGGCTTCCCCTCATGGACCTCATCAGCGAGGGCAACCTCGGCCTCATCAAGGCCGTGGAACGCTTCGACCCCGCCAAAGGCGGCAAGCTCTCCACCTACGCCGCGTGGTGGATCAAGCAGTCGATGAAACGCGCCCTGGCGAACCAGTCCAAGACCATCCGCCTGCCGGTCCACCTCGTGGACAAAATTTCGCGCATGCGGAAAATGATCGCCAAGCTCACCGACGAACTCGGCCGCGAACCCGAGAACGAGGAGATCGCCGCGGAGTTGCAGATCCCGACCGCCAAGGTCGCCCTGCTCAAGACAGTCAGCGTCCGCCCGGCTTCCCTTGACGCCCCGGTGGGCGAAGATAACGACTCCGCGACACTGGGCGACCTCGTCGGCGACGAGGCCGCCGTCAGCCCTTACGAGGGACTCGGGGACAAAAACCTCCGGGAGGATCTCAGTGCCATGGTCAACTCCCTCGACCCCCGCGAGGCCAGCATCATCAAGCTGCGCTTCGGTCTTGAGGGCCAGAAGGAGCTCACGCTCGAGGAGGTCGGCAAGAAATTCAAAGTCACCCGCGAGCGCATCCGCCAGCTTGAGTATCTCGCGCTCGCCAAGATTCGCCGGCAAATGCAGAGCCATAACAAGATTCGCACCGCCGACGAGGTTGAGGAAGAGCGTCACGCCGAAGAGCGGGCCGAGGTCATCCGCGACTTCGTTTCGAAGAGTGCGACCGGAACGCAATAACTCCGGCCGCCTTAATCAAGGCGCTCATTTCGCATGAGCGCTTTTTTAGTTTTCGGTTGATCCACGACCGGGCGGCGGCATCTTCTGCCCGTGTCCAACCTGCTGTCACCCAAAGCAAAACCTCACGCTCCCGTCAGAGTCACCTCGGCGAACAAGGTTTTCTGGGCACGCCCGGCCAATGCGGAACTTGACCGTTCCGGCGAATGGCTGCTGAAAAACCTATCCACCACCCGGGCCAGAGTTGCGACCCGTGCCGGCCCTGTTTGACACTGGAGCGCTGGAGCTGCTGCGGCGGCGCCACCGGCGGGTGGAGTCGCTCGCCGTGAAACACTATCCACCCGTGGTCTGCTCCCACGTCGTGGGTGAGTATCTCTATGGCCAGTTGCACGCCAAGGTGGCCGACTCCGCGCTCGTGGCCGCCCGCGTCTTCCTCGCACCCTTCGAGATGCTCATCCCATCTGCCCGCACCCCCGACCTTTGTGCCCAGTTGCGCGCGGACCTGCTCGCCGCGGGCATCACCATCGCCGATCCCCTGTGCTGGATTGCCGCGCACGCCATGGAACACGGACTGCCCATCGTGACCACCGACCGGGAGTTCCGCCGTGTGCCGGGCCTGCAGGTTCATCTGATCACGCTGCCCAGGGAGTGAGCGTCCTGCCCGTGACTGGAGGGGGAACCTGACCTCCGGGCAGGTTTTCCCGCGAACAACGACAGCCCACCCGGAGGTCGCGGCTCCACCCGGGAAAACGTCCATAAAGATCCCCGGAGCATTTGATCAAACCGACGCCAACCCATCATGCCTGATCGTTCTTCTCTTACCTGTAGGAGCCTGCTTGCAGGCGATGGGGAACGCTCGGCCAACGGACCATGCGCTGAATCGCCTGCAAGCAGGCTCCTACAGGTAAGAGAAGAACGATCAGGCATGATGGGTTGGCGTCGGTTTG
>JBKJRX010000235.1:0-8510 GCA_046593155.1 Lacunisphaera sp. | reverse complement strand
AGACGCGCCACCGGCTGGTGCTCACCGGCACGCCGCTGGAGAACCGGCAGCTCGATCTCTGGTCCATCTTCCGTTACCTCCTGCCCGGCCTGCTCGGTTCGCGCGTCGGCTTCGAGTCGGCCCTGATCCAGGATCGCGATCGCACCATGAACCGGCTGCGCCAGCAGGTGGCCCCCTTCATCCTGCGCCGCACCAAGAACGAGGTGGCCACCGAGCTGCCGCCCAAGGTCGAAATGGACCTTCTCTGCCCGCTGACCGAGGTGCAGCGCGCCGAATATGCCCGCATTTGCTCCGAGGGCCTGGCGCGGCTGGGCGAGGACATCGGCCTGGCGCTGCGCGAAAAATCCTTTGGCTTCCTCGCGCTGCTCACGCGGCTGCGGCAGGTCTGCTGTGACCCGGATCTGCTCCCGTGGATGACTTCTCCGCTGACCGATAGCGGCAAGCTGCAGCTCCTCGTGGAAAAGCTCAGCGAAGTCGTGGCCAGCGGACACAAGGTCGTCATCTTTTCGCAATTCGTGACGCTGCTCAACCGGGTCCGCCTGGCGCTCGACCAGCATTATCCGGAGCTGCCGCGCTATGAGATCACCGGCATGACGGTGGACCGGCAGAAGCCGGTGAAGGATTTTCAGTCCGCGTCCGGCGCGGCGGCGATGCTCGTGAGCCTGAAGGCGGCGGGCACGGGTATCACGCTGCACGCGGCGGATTATGTGTTCCTGCTCGACCCGTGGTGGAATCCCGCGGTGGAGGACCAGGCCATCGACCGCGTGCACCGCATTGGCCAGACGAACACGGTGTTTGTCTACCGCATGGTGACGGCCGGCACGATCGAGGAACGCATCCAGGCGCTGAAGGGCGAAAAGAAACAGCTCTTCAACCAGGTCGTGGGCCACCACACCGGCGACTTCGAGTGGACGAAACACTTCAGCTCATTGAACAGCCTCATCCAGCTCAGCGCGATTGAGAGCGGTGAGGCGGAGTTGCTGAATGCCGCGACCACGTTGATCGGGCCCATGCCGCCGGCCGAGCCGGTGCTGGCGCCCGCACCGGCCACGCCATCAAGCGAAGCGACGCCGGCGTAGGCCGGCGAGCTGGCCCCCCGTGATCGCTTAACAAGCCTTGTCAGGCGCGCGGAGACGGCCATGGTTGCGCTGTGGAAGTGCGGCAACACACAGCAACCTGGATTGAGGCAGGTTTTTGCAGATGTCTGTGGCGGGTTCCGCCTTTTTCAAGGGCCACAACGTCGTGAAGGAAGTAGTGCCGCACATCTATGAGCGTTTGCTGCGGCTGCTGCGTTGGCGGCTGTGGATCATCGAGAAACTGCGGCCTTCGCCGTGGCAGGAGACCCTCTTCTGGGCGGCGGGGGCGGGCGTGCTCGGGGCGCTGTCGGCTCTGGCGTTTCGCGAGGGCATCGACCTGGTTCATTACCTCCTGACCGGCAAGGCCGGTGGCATGGTGGATTCCTTTCGGGAACTGGAACCGTGGCAGCGGCTGGCCGTCCCGGCGGCGGGCGGGCTGATGGCCGGCCTCGTGCTGCTTTTTGGCAAGCGCCTGCACCGCGGGCAGAGTTCAACGGACTATATGGAGGCGATCCTGATCGGCAACGGTCAGCTGCCGGTGCGGGCGACGGTGGTAAAGAGCACCGCGGCGTTGTTCTCGATCGCCTCGGGTGGCTCGATCGGACGGGAGGGTCCCATGGTGCAACTCTCCTCCGTGGTGGCCTCGTGGCTGGGCCGGCGTGGCCAGCTGTCGGCACCGCAGCTCCGGTTGCTGGTGGCCTGCGGTGCGTCCGCCGGCATCGCGTCGGCCTATAACGCGCCGATCGCGGGTTCATTTTTTGTGGCCGAGATCATCCTCGGCACCATTGCCATGGAAAGCCTGGGGCCGCTCGCCGTGTCCGCGGTCGCGGCGACGCTGACGATGCGGGGCCTGTCGGATGCGCACACGCTCTATGCGGTGCCGTCATTCACCCTGCATTCGCTGTGGGAAATCGGCCCGTTTATCATGCTGGGCCTGCTGGCCGGCACGGTGGCGCCGTGGTTTTTGCGCTCACTGCGCATGGTGGAAGGATGGTTCGCCCGGACCAAGCTGCCGCTGCCACTGCGGCTGGCGTTGGGCGGGCTGGTGGTGGGAGCGCTGGCGGTGTGGGTGCCGGAGGTCTGTGGCAACGGCTACAGCGTGGTGGTGGCAATTCTCAACGGCCAGTTGCTGTGGACGACCCTCGTGCTGGTGCTGGTTTGTAAGTGGGCCGCGACCGCGGCGTCGTTCGGCTCGGGCGCGCCCGGCGGTGTCTTCACGCCGACGCTTTTCATGGGGGCGAGCCTCGGTTACCTGTTTGGCTATGCGGTCAATGCGATTTGGCCGGTGGGCGCGGCAGATCCGCGAGCCTTCGCGCTGGTTGGCATGGGAGCGTTACTGGCGGCCGCGAGTCATGCGCCGGTCATGGCGATCATCATGCTCTTCGAGATGACGCTGAGCTACGACATCATCATGCCGCTGATGCTCTGCAGCGTGATCGCCTATTACACCGCCCGCGGCATCGAGGACCAGTCGCTCTATAGTGAGGCCCTGAAGAAAAAAGCCGCGGAGGAGCCGCAGGCCGTGCAACTGGCCGGCGTTGTGGCGGACCTGGTCAAGCCGCAGGCTGCGCCGGTGCTGCTGACGGCGCGCTTCGAGGAGATTGCCCGGTTGTTCCTGCAGGCGCGTCAGGAGGAAATCTACGTCACGACCCCGGAGGGAAATTACGCCGGCGCGATCTCTCTGCACGACATCAAGCCCTACCTGAGTGATCCGTCGATTGCCGCGCATGTCATCGCCGGGGATTTGCTGCGGGATGACGTGCCGCCGGTGTCGATGCTGGCACCGCTGGCCGAGGCGCTGCGGATTTTTGCGCAGCACGCCGGGCAGTCCTTGCCGGTGGTCGAGCCGGGGACCGGCCGGCTGACGGGCATGGTGGTGAAGAATGACCTGCTGCTGGCCTTGCTGGAAGGCCGCGGCGCCGAGAAACGCGGTCTCTCGCAGGCCCCCTGGCGGACGGGTTGAGGATGGAGGCGGGGTGCCTCACCCCGCGGGATGCAATCCGCGCCGTGTGCTGCGGGGTGAGGGCGCCCCGCCTCCACGGGCCATTTGCCCTGTTTGTCACACGGGCGTCACGGAACCGTAACATCGGCCCCTTATTGTCCGGTCACGTTTCGGCCCAATCACCGGGACGTTTCCACACTAGGCACAACCCAAGACCGTTTCATCATGTTAAACCTCAAATCCAAACTGCTCGCCCTCGCCACCGCACTCCTCTGTGCCGGCACCGCGTTCGCCCAAGACAGCGGCCCCTTGATCGACATTCTCGTCAAGAAAGGGCTCATCAACGATCAGGAGGCGGAGGACCTTCGCGCTGAACTGGTGAAGGATTTTGCGGCCAACACCTCTGCGGGTAAATTGAATCTTGCCGCCACGCTGACGGAGTTCCGCATCGCGGGCGACATGCGCGTCCGTTACGAGGGTCGTGGTGGTGAGTTGGTGAATGGTGACGACCAGACCCGGGATCGCTTCCGTTATCGTTTTCGCGCGGCGCTGACCGGCAAGCTGCTGAACAACTGGGCCTTTGGCGCCCGATTGGAATCGGGTGGTGGCAGCCGCTCCACCAACATAACCTTGGCGGATGACGGCGGTCCCTACGCCAAGACCAGCGACGGCCTCTTTATCGGACAGCTCTACGCCACCTGGTCGCCCACGGCCGAGTGGACCTTCACCGCCGGCCGCATGGCCAACCCACTCATCACGACCTCCATGGTTTGGGACGGCGACATCAACCCCGAGGGTCTCGCGGAGCAATACCGCACGCGCCGGGGCAACAATGAGTTTTTCGTGACGCTCGCGCAGTTCATGTATGGCACCTCGGGCAATCAGGATCCGTTTGCGCCCATCACTCCCGCCAACATTGCGGGCACGGAGGATCTGTATCTCACCGCATGGCAGGGTGGCTACAAGCGCTACATCAAGGGTGCCACCACCTTTTTCCAGATCTCCCCGGTCGTGTATGCCTACTTGGGCGCCGACCAGCGGGCCAATGTGGCTGCCTTCAACGGTGTGATGACCGCCACTGCGCCCGGCCCGATCAACAATCTCTTCGTTCTCGAAGTGCCTCTTGAATACAACTGGGTCGCCGCGAACGGCGTGCCGCTGCGCGCCTTTGCCGACGTGGCGATCAACATGGACGCCGACCAACGCGCCCTGAAGTTCGGCCGGACCGATCTTGATGGGGAGAACGTGGCCTATCATGTCGGCTTCCAATACGGCAAGGCCACCCTGCCGGGTGAATGGGATGCCCGGGTCATCTACCAGTCGGTCGGGGCCTTCGCCCTGGATACCAATCTCGTTGATTCCGACCTTTTTGACAGCCGGACCAACATGCAGGGCTTCATCGTCGGTGGCAATTACGCCCTCGGCGCCGCCACCCAGCTCAGCCTCACCTATGCCGCGGCCGAACGCAAAAACGACACGGTCATCGCCCCCGGTGCCGGTGATATCGGCAGCAACAACCTTCTCGACAAATACTGGCTCCTGCAGGTCGATTTGAACGTCAAATTCTAACGCCTCAACCAACCATCTCATGAAAAAAACAATCCTCCTTCTCGCCGTCCTGGCTGCCGCCGGCACCCTTCCGGCCCAAAAACTCGTCATCAAGGGTTCCGATACCCTGGGGGCCAAGCTCGTCCCCATGCTCGCCGAGGACTACAAGGCGCGCAATTCGGGCGTGACCTTTGAAATCGCCGCCGAGGGTTCAACCACCGGTATTTCCGCCATCATCGACAGCACCGCGCAGATCGGCATGTCGAGCCGCCGGGCCCGTCCCACCGAGATGTCCGCGGCCACGGCCAAGGGTGTCTCGATGAAACCCATCGTCGTCGCCTTCGACGGCATCGGCGTGATCGTGAACGCGGGCAATCCGCTCTCCGCCATGTCCAAGCGCCAGATCGAGCAGATCTTCGCCGGGGACATCACCGATTGGTCGCAGGTTGGCGGTTCGCCGGGCAAGATATCGATCTACACCCGCAACACCTCTTCCGGCACCTATGCCGACTTCAAGGAGCTCGCCATGAAGAAGCGCGACTACGCTTCCTCCTCGCAGAAGATGGCTGGCAACGAGCAGATCGCGGCCGAGGTGGCCAAGAATGCCAACGGCATCGGCTATGTCGGCCTGGCCTACCTGAGTGACCCCGGCATCAAGACGGTGTCCATCGACGGCTCCCTCCCGAGCGAGGAGTCTGTGCTTGCGAAGAAATATCCCTACGCCCGCCCGACGTTCTACTACACGAACGGCGAGCCGACCGGCGAAGCGGCCAAGTTTGTCGAGTTCACTCTCAGCGATGAGGGCCAGAAGGTCGTCCGTAAGGTCGGCTTTGTCCCGGTCCGCGCGCTGAACTGAGCTGATGCGTTAGTGTGTCCACTGCCGCCCGCAGCCCATGCCCGGACTGCGGGCGGCCTCTTTTGTAACGTAACTGTAACCTGCCCCGGTTGACCGGCCCCCGGGGCCGGACCGATGCTGTCCGCGCCCTATTTGGCATGCCCGCTACCACTGATAATCCCCCGCTTCCCCGTCTCGCCACCCGCGAGGTCCTGCTACGGAAGCGCCGTGGCTGGTTCTTCGGCCTGACCGGCGACCAGTTCGTTAAATACGTCTTTCAAGGCAATGCGGCGATCTCGATCATCGTGCTGGGGCTCATCACCTTCACGATCTTCAAGGACGCCGTCGGGTTCATCCCCATGAACCACGCCAACCTGGCCGTCTACCGGCTGGCCGGGCTGGAGTATGTCGATCTGTTCCGCGAACAGGTGACCGCGCACAGCACCATGTCGCGCTACCTGGCCAGTGTGCGGGCGCAGCAGTTGGATATTCTGTTAAAAAAAGAAAACCTCGCTCCGGCCGCAGCCATGGCCCAGCTGGCCGAGTTCGATGGCTTTGCCAACCGCTTCGCCGACACCATCAACGAACAGGAGACCCTGCTTGGCACCATGACCGACCTGGTCACGGCGGTGAAGGAGCGGCAGACGGTGGCCGAGGATCTGGCGGTGGCGAAACAGAACCTGCTCGGGGGCATGGCGGGCGCCACCCCGGACCGGGCCGCGCTCCTGCAAAAAGAGGCGGACGCGATCCAGATTGAGGTGATCGACTTCCATGCGGAGATCCAGCCGCTGCGGGCACTCCGGCCGGAAATCACCGCCGCTAATGCCAGCCAGATGGCGGCGATGAAGGCTATCGTGGCGCAAGCTCCGAAATTTGCGGACGCCGGGCTGAACGGGCGGATGGAGAAGTTCCAGGGTTTCGTGCAGGGCTATTTCCAGGAAGTGGAGGTTGTCGCGGCGAAAATGGCGGCGTGGGATCAGGACAAGCCGGTCGGCTGGCTGGAGGCTTTCAACGCCTTCGCTTTCGGGCGCGACTGGGTCACCGCCAGCTTTTGGCAGGACTGGTATGGCATCATCCCGCTGCTCAGCGGTTCATTGCTCATTGCGTTTCTCGCTTTGCTGATCGCGCTGCCCCTCGGCGTCGCCGCGGCCGTCTACGTGAACCAGGTGGCCCGGCCGGTGGAGCAGAATATCATCAAGCCTTACATCGAGTTCATCTCGGCCATCCCCAGCGTGGTGCTCGGTTTCTTCGGCATCGCGATGCTGGGCGAGACCCTGCGCCGCCTTTCCCAGCTGCCCTCCCTTGACTGGGTGCCGGGCTTTCCCATGGCGGAGCGCCTGAACGCGACCACCGCGGCCTGTCTGCTCGCACTCATGGCCATCCCGACCATCTTTTCGCTGGCCGAGGACGCCATCAACAACGTGCCGCGCTCCTTCAAGGAGGCCTCGTTCGCGCTGGGCGCCACCCGCCTGCAGACGATCATCCACATCATCGTGCCGGCGGCGCTCTCGGGCATCATGGCCGCCATCCTGCTCGGTTTCGGGCGCGTGATCGGCGAGACGATGGTGGTGCTGCTCTGCGCGGGCAACCGCATCCAGACTCCCGATTTGTCCGCCGGGCTGGGCGTCATCTTTCAGCCGGTGCACACCATGACCGGCATCATCGCCCAGGAAATGGGCGAGGTGGTGCGCAACAGCATTCACTATCGCGCGCTGTTCATGGTCGGGGTGGTGCTCTTCCTGATCTCCCTTCTCATCAACTGGCTTGCGCAAAAAATCGTGCGCCGCTACCGGATCTCCATCGGATGAAGCCCACCACCACCGCCGCGGCCATCTTCGGCCGGCCCACGCCCGCCAAGCGGGTGGAGACCGGGATCTTCTGGCTGCTGCGCCTCAGCACCTACTTCGTGCTGCTTTGCGCCGCGTTCATCTTCTGGGACATTGGCAGCAAGGGTGGCGCGGTGATCTTCCAGAAGTCGGCCCCTTTCATCAACGTGCCGTTCCTGACCCAGTCGCCGGAGACGCTCAACGTTTTCGAGTATCAGGGCGCGAAACGCACGATGGGTGACCGCGCTTTCCGCCAGTTCAAGGCGGAACATGAGGCGGAGATGAAAGGCGTGGCCGTCGAGACCTACGTCTATTCGGCGGGGGGCATCTTCCCCAACATCGTGGGCACCGTCCTGCTGGTGCTTGGCTCGATCATCATCGCCCTCGTTTTGGGCGTGCTGAGTGCCATCTACCTGAGCGAATACGCCACGGAGGGCCCCTTCATCCGTTTCCTGCGGCTCTCAATCATCAACCTGGCCGGAGTGCCCTCGATCGTCTTCGGCCTGTTTGGCTTCGGCCTGTTCGTCATCGCCTTCGACTTCGGCGTGTCCCTGCTGGCCGGTTGGTTGACGCTGGCCTTCATGGTCCTGCCGGTCATCATCACCGCCTCGGAGGAGGCCCTGAAGGCCGTGCCCAGGGGTTACCGGGAGGGCTCGCTGGCGCTCGGCGCCACGAAGTTCCAGACCATCGTGACCAACGTGTTGCCCTACGCGATGCCGGGCATCCTGACGTCCTCGGTGCTCGCCATCGCCCGCGTGGCCGGCGAGACAGCCCCCATCATGTTCACCGCCGCTTTCGTCATGCGCGATGAACTACCGTGGCAGGTGCAGAAATGGACCGACTTCATTTTCCAAGGCGTCATGGCGCTGCCGTATCACATCTACGTCGTCGCTTCCAAGATCCCGCAAAACGAATACACCCGCGACGTGCAATATGGCACCGCTTTCGTTTTTCTATTCACCGTCGCCACCATCGCGATGACCGCGGTCATTCTGCGCCAGCGGCTCCGCAAGAAATACAAATGGTAACCACCCTTTCCCCCATGACCGAACCCGTTGCTCCTTCCGTCGCGCCCCGTCCGGTCGCCGTCGCGCCGTCCGCCCCGGTCAATCCCGCCGCCCGCGCGGTCATCGAAATCGACGACGTCGATTTCAACTACGGCGCGTCCCGGGCGCTGCAAGACATCACCCTGAACATCCAGGAGCGGCAGGTGACCGCCTTCATCGGGCCGTCCGGCTGCGGCAAGAGCACGCTCTTGCGCTGCCTCAACCGCATGAACGACC